>NZ_JBSGXD010000002.1:221399-275462 GCF_053609225.1 Rhodococcus sp. NPDC054953
TATCCAGGCAGGGGGGGGGGGGAAGGGGGGGGGGGGGGGGGGGGGGGGGGGGGGGGGGGGGTGCCCGTCCGACCTGGGAGACGGAAGCACAAAGCGCGAGGGGCGGGGGGTGCGGGGGAACCCCCTCCACGGCCGGTGATCTGGTTGAACCTCTGCGGGAACCTGTTTCAGGTGGGTACCGTTCCCGGCATGATCACCACCGTCGTGTGGGGCACCGGTAACGTCGGCAGGGCGGCGATCCGTGCCGTGGACGCGCACCCCGCGCTCGATCTCACCGCCGTCCTCGTCCACAACCCCGACAAGGTGGGTCGCGATGCGGGCGACCTCGGCGATGCCGGGCGCGACCTCGGGGTCGCGGCGACCGACGACATCGACGCGGTCCTCGCCGCCGGGCCAGCCGCCGTCGTGTACGCCGCCTCCGGGGACGTTCGTCCGGCCGAGGCGCTCGCCGACATCTGCCGGGCGATCCGGGCGGGCGCGGTGGTCGTCAGCCCCGCCCTGTATCCGCTCTACGACCACCGCAGCGCCCCGCCGGAGCTGCGGGACCCGATCCGCGCCGCCATCGACGAGGGGGGCGGCTCGTTCTTCGCCTCCGGCATCGACCCCGGATGGGGCAACGACGTGCTGCCGATCCTGCTCAGCGGCCTCGCGACCCGGATCGACGCGATCCGCTGCCAGGAGATCTTCGACTACACCACCTACGACCAGCCCGATTCGGTGCGCTACCTGGTCGGGATGGGGCAGCCGATGGACTACCTGCCGCCGATGGTCGCGCCGTCCGTTCCCACCATGGTGTGGGGCGGCCAGGTTCGGATGATCGCGCGGGCGCTGGGCGTCGAGCTCGACGAGATCCGCGAAACCCTGGACCGGCGGGCCCTCGACGCCACCGTCACCACCCCGGCCATGGGCGACTTCGAGGCGGGCACCCAGGGCGCCCTGCGGTTCGAGGTGCAGGGCATCGTCGACGGCGACCCCGTCATCGTCATCGAACACGTCACCCGCATCCATCCCTCCTGCGCCCCCGACTGGCCGACGCCGCCGGATGGGGACGGCGCGCACCGGGTGATCATCGAGGGCAGGCCCCGGATCGAGGTCGCCGTCGAGGCCACCGACGAGGGCGGCAACCGGTCGGCGGGCGGCAACGCGACCGCGGTCGGGCGGCTGGTCGGGGCCATCGACTGGCTCGTCGACCACGAGCCGGGACTCTACGACGCACTCGACGTGCCGCTGCGCCCCGCGGTCGGCAGGCTGGCAGCGCACGGCACATCGGCAACTCGCGGGACCCGGGCAACGCACGGGACCCCGGCACCGGAAAGGACCCCGGCATGATCATTGACCTCCCCGAGGACAAGGACCCGATCGGCTACGTGTGGGGCGAGATGGTGCCCGGCATCGGGATCCCCGCCTCCCAGTTCTCGCTGTCCGTGTACGAGCATTCGACGATCGACCTGCGCGCCTTCGAGGCGGCCCGGCTGCGGATCGCGCAGATCAACGGGTGCATCTTCTGCCAGGACTGGCGCACCGAACGCGACGGCGTCAAGGTCGAGGACGGGTTCGACGAGGCCGTCGAGAGCTGGCGCACCACCGAGACTTTCGACGATCGCACCCGGCTCGCCGCCGAGTACGCCGAACGCTACGCACTCGACCATCACGGCCTCGACGAGGAGTTCTGGGCGCGGATGAAGGCGCGGTACACCGACGCCGAGATCGTCGAACTGTCGATGAGCATCGGCGCGTGGCTGGCGTTTGGCAGGCTCAACCACGTGCTCGGCCTGGACACCGCCTGCGTGCTGCCGGGGCACTAGTCCTCGACGACGAGGTCCGGCGAGTTCGCGACCGCGTCCAGCAGCGGTCCGGCGATCAGCCCGTAGATCAGCAGCAGGAACACCGTGTGGGTGAGGCAGAACAGCAGGAAATTGGCCCACGCGCTTCGGGAGTCGAAATGGTCCCGCACCTTGCCGTACATGCGGCGCGGTGACCGGACGTCCCAGCTGTTCAGGCGCAGGTAACGGCCCAGATAGATGCCCACCGACACCAGCGCGACGAGAACCACCGGCACCGACTGCACCGGCGCCGACCGCAGTGCTGTGTTGGAGTCGCCGTATATCGCGAGGGTGAAGACGAGTTGCGCAGCGAGCACACCGAGCACGGTGTTCACCACCCCGGACATCGCGAAAGTCAGGACCGCGATGATGTCGTACCAGAGCGGAACCGATTCGTGGTCGCGGCGGTGGTTGAGGTTGAGTTCGGTGATCAAGTATCCCGAATTGGGCAGCATAAGCAGCCATGTCACGAATCCGACCACGGCCACCACGATCGCCACCGGACGCGCACCCAGTCCGCTGGCGGCAACGAAGACCGTGAGCACCACGACGAGGATCAGCAGTGGTAGCGCCGACAGGACGAAATTCTTCACCATCGGTCGGTACACCGGAGCCCGGTAGATCCACGACCGCAGGTAGATCAGCAGCAGGGCATACAGATTGAGCCCGATGGCGTACAACAGCAGCGTGCCGGCCGACATGATCGCAACCTACCCGCCGCCGCGATCTCATCGGGTCGGCGACACTCGGGCGGTGGGCCGGCATCCGGGATGGGACGCGGACCCACCGCAGGCGCGTCAGCTCAGGGACCTGACCAGGCGGGTGATCGTTGCCGCATCGGCGCGGTCCGCGGTGCGGTCGGCGTCGAGGAGGGTGAAGGTGACGAACCCGGCGTCCAGTTCGGCGAAGTCCGTTCCCGCCGCGGGCGGGGTCGCGGCCCGGCCGGGCTTGATCTCGTAGGTGGTGTCGTCGATCCGGGAGTACCGGATGTCCGCCGCGGACGCGGACGACATCGGCGTGTACTTCATGCCCTTGGGCGTGGTGGCGCCGTCCTTGAGCAGCGGGTAGTTGATGTTGAGGACGGTGCCGGGGGAGGTGCGCGGGATCCCGCCGTCGAGGATCCGCACCAGCAGCGCCGCGGTCTGGTCGTATGCGGGGACGAGCTCCGGGTCGCGGCTGGTATCGGTGCTGATCGCGATCGCGGGGATGCCGAAGCCGCCGCTCGCGACGACGGCGGCGCCGACGGTCCCCGAATAGTTGGTGTCGAAGCCCGACGTTGGACCCGACGTTTGTCCCCGACACGACGAGATCGGGCTTGGCGTCCTTGAACACCTCGTTGATCCCGAACATCGCGGACCCGGCCGGTGTCGAGGTGACCGAGTACACCTTCGGATCGCCACTCGGGTGGGCGACCGTCAGCTTGCCCTGGAAGTCGATCGCCGCCGACTTCCCGCTCTGGTTCTGCGCGGGCGCGACCATCGTCACGTCGTGACCGGCCGCGGTCAGTGCCCGATAGGTCGCGGTGATCCCCGGCGCATCCCAGCCGTCGTCGTTGGTCAGCAGGATCCGAAGCGGGGCGGGGGTGGTGTCGCCGGACGGCGGTGCCGCACTGGATCCCTCGAAGGCCGAGGCGCCGGACGCGGCGGTGAGTAGCACCGCGGCGGCGGCAACGGTGACGATCAGCGGGCGGGTGAATCGCACGGGAGTGTGTCCCTTCTCAATGACAACGGGGATGCGAAGGTACGGGTCTTCGCCTCCGGATTCGTGATCCGTGTCACTGAGTGGGACTGGGGCAGGCTCGCCGCGGTACGGCGGCTACGCCGGGGCGGCGGGCAGCGCCTCGAAGAAGTCGGCGCTCGGAGTGAAGAACGCCGAGCCCGTCACCGCGACCGAAAAGTCCAGCAGCCGATCGTAATTGCCGCGCGGATCGCCGAGGAACATGTTCTCCAGCATGCGCTCGGTGACCGCCGGATCCTTGCAGTAGCCGATGAAGTAGGTGCCCATCTCGCCGCCGACCCGGCCGTACGGCATGTTCGCGCGCAGGATCTCCAGCGCGCTGCCCTGCCCGTCCTTGATCGCGGTCAACGCCACGTGCGAGTTCGCAGGCTTGACATCGTCACCCATCTCGATGTCCTCGAGTTTCGTTCGGCCGATCACGTTTTCCTGCTCGGGCACCGGCAACGCCTCCCAGGAGACCAGGTCGTGCACGTACCGCTGCACGTGCACGTAGGAACCGCCGGCGAAGAGCGGGTCCTCGTCGCCGACCGTCACCGCCGCGACCGCCTTCGTCCCGCTCGGGTTCTCGGTTCCGTCCACGAACCCGATCAGGTCCCGGTTCTCGAAGTACTGGAAGCCGTGCACCTCGTCGACGACGGTGACGGCGTCGCCGAGCCGCTTGGTGATCTGGTGCGCCAGTTCGAAGCACGCGTCGATCGTCATCGCCCGAATGTGGAACAGCAGGTCGCCCGGTGTCGACGGTGCCTGGTGCTTGCCGCCGCGCAGCGCCGGGAACGGATGCAGGTCGGCCGGACGCGGGCCGGTGAACAGCCGGTCCCACGCGGCCGAGCCGATGCTGGCGATCAGTTCCAGGCCAGCGCCGGGCACCCGCAGTCCCACCGACCGGCGCAGCCCGGCGGCCTCGGCGAGCACCCGACGGGCGACATCCTCGCCGTCGTCGTTGATCGTGACGACCAGAAAGACCGCCGCAGGTGTCAGCGGGTAGGACACCGTCTGAGGTTCGGGAGTGGCTGCGGCGGACGATGTTTCAGGCATTCGGTACTCCCGTGATTGGGGCGGGCGGGGTAGCTGATCCGGTCCGTCAACCCTAGTCGAGCCCGGACCGGCCGGACGGGATCGGTTTCCGCGTATCGGGGCAGGCGCCCGGACGGTTCTAGGATCACGGTCATGTCCACGATGACCGATGCCACCGCTTCCGGGCTCTGTTCCTTCGTCGATGCCTCGCCGTCCCCGTTTCACGTGTGCGCGACCGTGGCGGCCGAGCTGGCCGCGGCCGGCTTCGTCGAACTGCGCGAAACCGATGGCTGGCCCGCAGCGCCGGGCCGGTACTTCCTGGTGCGCGGCGGGTCGCTGGTCGCGTGGAGCACCGAGGAGGCCGGGTCCGGGGCGGCGCCGTTCCGGATCGTCGGGGGGCACACCGACAGCCCGAATCTGCGGGTCAAGCAGCACCCCGACCTCGACTCAGCTGGCTGGCAGATGGTCGGTCTCGAACCGTATGGCGGTGCGTGGCTGAACTCGTGGCTGGACCGCGACCTCGGCATTTCCGGTCGACTCAGCGTTCGGGAGGGAAACGGACTGCGGGAACACCTGATTCGGGTGGATCGACCGATCCTGAGGGTGCCGCAGCTGGCGATTCACCTGTCCGAGGAGCGCAAGGGCGTCAGCCTCGATCCGCAGCGGCACCTGAACGCGATCTGGGGGGTCGGGTCGTCGCCGCGCAGCTTCCTCGCCTTCCTCGCCGGGGAGGCCGGGGTCGACGCGGACGCGGTGCTCGGCTGGGAACTGATGACCCACGACCTGGTGCCGAGCGTGGTCGTCGGACTGCACGACGAGCTGGTGTCCGCGCCTCGGCTGGACAACCAGGGCACCTGCTACGCGGGCAGCCGGGCGCTGCTCGCCGCGGCCGAGGCCCCTGGCGAGGCGATCCCCGTCCTCGCGCTGTTCGACCACGAGGAGGTCGGGTCGATGTCCGACCGGGGCGCCTTCTCGGACCTGCTGAACTCGGTGCTCGAGCGAATCGTGCTCGGTCGCGGCGGCGGCCGCGAGGACTTCCTGCGTGCGATGGCGGGGTCGGTGTGCGCGTCGGGGGACATGGCGCACGCCACCCACCCCAACTACCCGGACCGGCACGAGCCCGCCCATCGGATCCTGGTGAACGGGGGACCGGTGCTCAAGGTGAATCAGAATCTCCGCTACGCCACCGACGCCGCGGGCGCTGGCGCGTTCGCGTTGGCGTGCGATCGTGCCGCGGTTCCGCTGCAGCGGTACGTGCATCGCGCGGACCTGCCGTGCGGATCGACGATCGGGCCGATCACCGCATCCCGGACCGGGCTGTCCACCGTCGACGTCGGGGCGCCGCAACTCGCGATGCATTCGGCGCGGGAGCTGATGGGCGCTGCGGACGTCGCGTCGTACGCGGACGCGCTCGCCGCGTTCCTCACGCCGCAGGAGTGACCACCGGCGCCCGCACCGTGACTGTCGATCGAACATCGGATGGCGTCCGCCCGCCGACCCGGTGACGATGTGCGTACCGGGACCCACTCCAGATAACAATTGCCCCATCAGTCCCAGCAGCCACTCCGATGTCGTGGTTGGGTGGGTGCGGCGGGGCCGGGTGGGTCCGCGGGTCACGTCCGTCGATCGGGAGGACACACGCTCGTGCACAGTCCCAGTCAGTCGAAGTCGTCCGTCCTCGGCCGCGGCCGGGCCGCGGCGGTCGCCACCGGGGTCGCGGTGCTGATCGCCGCCACCGCAGCGGCGCCGTCGTCGGCGCAGTCCCTCGGGTCCTCGGGGTCCTCGGGGTCGTCGATCACCCCGCCCGGTGGGCCGTGCGGCCAGAATTCCGGCGGCTCCGCCGGTTCGATCGGCAGGGCGCTCCCGTGGATCACCGGGTCGCCCGACGGCGCGGTGCCCCGGCTGACCGGCGCAACGAAGGCGATCGAGATGGTCACCGGGCCCGGCAGCCCGAACGACACCATCAACCGGTTCAGCGTCTCCGGAACCGATCTCGGGATCATGTGGGACAACGGGGGCGCCGGCGCCGATCACCGCGTGCTCATGGCGTTCGGCGACACCGTCGGCGAGTGCGGTGTCGACGACGACGACTGGCGCAGCAACGTGCTGTTCCGCAGCTCGGACACCACGCTCGCCGACGGGATGCGAATCGACAGTTCGCCGCTGGACCGGCCCAACCACTCGAAGGAGATCATCCCCGGCTTCGGCATCCCCGGCGAGTACACCACCATCCCGACCGCGGGCATCGCGATCGGCGGCAAGCAGTACGTGCGGTACATGTCGGTCCGCAGCTGGGACACCCCCGGTGAGTGGACGGTCAACTATTCCGCGATCGCCGTCTCCGGCAACGACGGGGAGACCTGGACATCGGACGTCGCGTCGGTGCGGGCCAATGTCGACGGTCTCGGCATCCCCGGCATCCCCGCGGTGGACCCCGGCAATGCGAACTTCCAGCAGAGCGCGTTCGTGGACGGTAAGGACGGCTTCGTCTACGAGTACGGCACCCAGTCCGGCCGCAGCGGCGGTGCCCGACTGGCACGGGTGCCGAGCAACCAGATTCTGGACCTGACCGCGTACCGGTACTGGGATGGCAGCGCGTGGGTCGCCGAGATGACTCGGGCGGTGCCGGTCATCCCGGCGCCGGTCAGCGAGCTGTCCGTGCAGTGGAACGACTACCTGAACAAGTACGTCGCGATGTCCACGGACGTCACCGGGCTGGTCATCCGGCAGGCGGACCGGCTCGAGGGTCCGTGGTCCGGCAAGCAGACCATCGTCAGCTCGGTCCTGCTGCCCGGCCTGTACGGCGGGTTCATGCACCCGTGGACGCGGGGGCAGCATCTCGAGTACGTCATCACCACCTGGGATCGCTACAACGTCATCTACATGCGCACCGATCTGAGCGGGCTGCGGATGGCGTCGACGGACCAGGTCGACCGGCCGGACCCGGCGACGACCGGCGACGCGGAGCTCCTCGGTGTCGACGTCCCCGCCGAGGGGCAGACGATCGACGGCTGAGCGACCGGCGCCGGCCCGGCAGCGACCCGAAGGTCCTGCCGGGCCGGTCCGTTCGGCTCGACGGTGACCCCGCGCTGACGTGACCGTGCCCACGTGCGGTGACCAGTGCGGAAGGTGTCGGGGCAGCGGGCTAGACTTTGCGCTGGCAGCGCCTCGCCGGACTGCCCATTCGATTCCTCCAGGGAAGGGACCCGACTCCCCGTGTCACCGCAGGTCGATACCGTCACCCACGCCGCAGCGACCCCCGACGTCGCCCAGCCCTACCGGGAACTGGGACTCAAGGACGACGAATACGCCCGGATCCGGGAGATCCTCGGCCGCCGTCCCACCGACGCCGAACTGGCGATGTACTCGGTGATGTGGTCCGAGCACTGCTCCTACAAGTCCTCCAAGGTGCACCTGAAGTACTTTGGGGAGACCACCACCGACGAGATGCGGGCGTCGATGCTCGCGGGCATCGGGGAAAACGCGGGCGTCGTCGACATCGGCGACGGCTGGGCGGTCACCTTCAAGGTGGAGTCGCACAACCATCCCTCGTACATCGAGCCGTACCAGGGCGCCGCGACCGGCGTCGGCGGCATCGTCCGGGACATCATGGCGATGGGTGCCCGCCCGATCGCGGTCATGGATCAGCTGCGCTTCGGTGCGGTCGACCACCCCGACACCCGCCGCGTCGTCGACGGTGTCGTCCGCGGCGTCGGCGGCTACGGCAACTCCCTCGGCCTCCCGAACGTCGGCGGCGAGACCGTGTTCGATGCGTCCTACCAGGGCAACCCGCTCGTCAACGCGCTGTGCGCCGGCGCGATGCGGGTCGAGGACCTGCACCTGGCGTTCGCGTCCGGCGTCGGCAACAAGATCATCCTGTTCGGTGCCCGCACCGGCCTCGACGGCATCGGCGGCGTGTCCGTCCTCGCATCGGAGACCTTCGACGAGAGCGCGGGCGGGCGCCCGAAGAAGCTGCCCGCCGTCCAGGTCGGCGACCCGTTCACCGAGAAGGTCCTCATCGAGTGCTGCCTCGACCTGTACCGGGAGAAGCTGGTCGTCGGCATCCAGGACCTCGGCGGCGCCGGGCTGTCCTGCGCCACGTCCGAGCTCGCCGCGGCAGGCGACGGCGGCATGCACATCAGCCTCGAGCGGGTGCCCACCCGCGCCACCGGGATGACCGCAGCCGAGGTGCTCTCCAGCGAGTCCCAGGAGCGCATGTGCGCCGTGGTGACCCCGGAGAACGTCGACGCCTTCATGGCCGTCTGCAAGAAGTGGGACGTGCTGGCCACCGTCATCGGCGAGGTCACCGACGGCGAGCACCTCGTCATCGACTGGCACGGCGAGACCGTCGTCGACGCCCCCGCCCGCACCATCGCCCACGAGGGCCCCGTCTACGAGCGTCCGGTGCAGCGCCCGGACAGCCAGGACGCGCTGGTCGCGAACACCACCGCCGGGCTCAAGCGTCCGGAGACGGACGCCGAGCTCGAGGCGACACTGCTGAAGATGGTCGGTTCCCCGCAGCTGGCCAGCCGCAAGTGGATCACCGAGCAGTACGACCGCTACGTCCGCGGCAACACGGTCCTCGCCGAGAACGCCGACGGCGGCGTGATCCGGGTCGACGAGAAGACCGGCCGCGGCATCGCCCTCGCGACGGACGCGTCCGGCCGCTACACCGCCCTCGACCCGTACACGGGCGCGCAGCTCGCGCTGGCCGAGGCGTACCGCAACGTCGCCGTCACCGGAGCCACCCCGAAGGCCGTCTCCAACTGCCTCAACTTCGGGTCCCCCGAGGATCCGGGCGTCATGTGGCAGTTCCAGCAGGCGGTGCGCGGGCTCGCGGACGGCTGCGCGCAGCTCGGCATCCCGGTCACCGGCGGCAACGTCAGCTTCTACAACCAGACCGGCGCCACCGCGATCCTGCCGACCCCTGTCGTCGCCGTGCTCGGCGTCATCGACGACGTGCACCGCCGCATCCCCACCGGTCTCGGCCTGGAGCCGGGGGAGACGCTGATCCTGCTCGGCGACACCAACGACGAGTTCGACGGCTCCATCTGGGCGCAGGTCGAGCACGACCACCTCGGCGGTGTCCCGCCGAAGGTCGACCTCGAACGCGAACGCCTGCTCGCCGACATCCTGCTCGCCGGGTCCCGCGACGGGCTGATCTCCGCCGCCCACGACCTGTCCGAGGGCGGTCTCGCGCAGGCCGTCGTCGAGGCCGCGCTGGCGGGGGAGACGGGCTGCCGGATCCTGCTGCCCGAGGACGCCGACCCGTTCGTCACGCTGTTCTCCGAGTCCGCAGGCCGGGTGCTGGTCGCGGTGCCGCGCACCGAGGAGACCCGCTTCACCGGCATGTGCTCGGCCCGTGACCTGCCGTGGGTGCGGATCGGCGTCGTCGACGAGGGCTCCGACTCCGTCGAGGTCCAGGGGCACTTCTCCGTCACCCTCGACACGCTGCGCGCGACCTCCGAAGGAACGCTGCCTGCGCTGTTTGGATAGCCATGTGACCGACACGGAAGCGACCCGGGAACCCGGGACGGACCAGGCAGCCGCCGAACCGTCCCGGGTTCCGGTGCGTTCGGGCGAGGTCCGCGCCCTCGATCGGTGGGTCAACCGGGTCCGGGAGTGGACGGCGCCGTGGGCGCCGGAGCGGCTCGCCGACAAGCATCCGTTCGTCGCGTGGGCGTGGGGCCTGCTCAGCCTCGACTTCACCGGCATCGCGTTCGGTGCCCTGTTCTTCTGCTGGTCGCTGACCCCGTCGCTGCTGCCGCGGGACTGGCTGTACCAGGGCCTGATCGGCGGCATCACCGCGGCGATCGGCTACGCCGTCGGGTGCGTCCTCGGCTGGGGTGCGCACCGGTACTGGCTGTCGAAACTGTCGTGGTGGCCGCCCCCGACGCGGGCGACGACGCCGATCAAGGTGGCCGTGCCGGTGCTGTCGGTGATCGCCGCGCTGGTGATGCTGGTGTACTCGGCGAGCTGGCAGCGGGAGCTGGCCGCGCTGATGGGCGCCGAGGGCACCACGACCACCGGCTATCTGCGGACCCTCGGCCTGAGCGTGCTCGTCGCCGCGCTGCTGATCTCGCTGTGGCGGGTGCTGCGGGACCTGGTGCGGCTGATCGCCCGCTACCTGAACACCTGGCTGCGGGTGCCCCGGTCCGCCGCCGCGCCGATCGGGTTCGCCCTCGTCGCGTTCCTCGGCTACACCCTCGTCACCGATGTGCTCGTCAACGCTGCGTATTCGTTCGTGAACTCGGCGTTCAGCCTGCAGAACGACGAGACCAGGGAGGGCGTGGTGCGGCCGATCCGGCCGGAACGGTCCGGGAGCGTCGAGTCGTACGCGCCGTGGGACACCCTGGGATACGAGGGACGCGAGTTCGTCTACCGCGGGCTGCACGCGGACCAGCTCGCCGCGTACAACGGCGCCCCAGCGCAGGAGCCGATCCGGGTGTACGCCGGTCTCGGTACCGCCGACGACACCAATGCCCGACTCGACGTCGTGATCCGGGAACTCGAACGCACCGGCGCGTTCCAGCGGGAGGCGCTGGTCGTCATCCCGACCACCGGCACCGGTTGGGTCAACCCGACCGCCGCCGACGCCGTCGAGCTGATGTACAACGGGGACACCGCACTGGTCGCGAGCCAGTACTCGTACCTGCCGAGCTGGATCTCGTTCCTCGCCGACCGGGAGAAGGCCGCCGAGGCGGGCCGGGCGCTGGTCCACCGGGTGCACGACCGCTGGCTGCAGGAGCCCGCCGCGACCCGGCCGAAGCTGTTCGTGTACGGCGAATCGCTGGGAACCCAGGCGGGCGAGGCGGCGTTCGACGGGCTCGCCGACATCCGGGAGATGGTCGACGGGGTGCTGTGGGTGGGGCCGCCGAACACGAACCCGCTGTGGCGCACCCTCGTCGCGCGCCGCGACCCGGGCAGCCCCGAGGTTCAGCCGGTGTACTCGGACGGGCTGGTGGTCCGGTTCGCCGAGGACGCCGCCGCGATCGGCGCGGAGCCGGGGCCCTGGCTGTACCCGCGGGTGCTCTACCTCCAGCACCCGTCCGATCCGGTGGTGTGGTGGAGCCCGGAGCTGATCTTCAACCGCCCGGACTGGCTATCCGAGCCGCCCGGCTACGACCGGCTGCCGAGCATGCGCTGGTTCCCGTTTGTCACGTTCTGGCAGGTCGCCGCAGACCTGGCGAATGCGGCCGGGGTCCCGGACGGGCACGGCCACAATTACGGAACCACGGTGCTCGACGGATGGGTCGCGGTCGCCGCCCCGGACGGCTGGACGCAGGCGGACACCGAACGCGTCCGCGCGGTGCTGGACGCGAACGCGGGTCGTCAGGGCCCCGAGAAGTGACCCTCCACGACCGAGTGAACGGAACCGTTCAGTCGATTAGATCGAGTGAACGGTTCCGTTCACTCGGCGGGCGGCGGGCGCGGGACGGGGCGGTCGCGGTGGGGTGTGCGGCGCTGCTCGTCGGCTGGAACACCGCGGTCCTGCCGAGGCTCGGGCTGGGGGCCCGTGGTCGTGCGGCGGTAAACGGGCTGGCCGCCGTCGGGCTGTCCGCGGCGGCCAGGGCCTGCGGCGTCGATGATCGTGAATTGGGTTGGCGCGCGCCGGGGGCCGGTCTGCGGTGGGGGGCGGCGGCCTCGATCGTCCCCGCGGTGGCCTACCCGGCGATGCTCGCCACGCCGCCGGTGCGGACCCGGATGGCGTCCGGTGCGCGCCGCGCCGACCACACCGAATGGGTGTTCGTGCACATCCCGGTCGGCACCGTGCTCGCGGAGGAGTTGGCGTTCCGGTCCGTGCTGTACGCGCTGGCCCGCCGCGCCTCGCCCCGGTGGGCGCCCGCGTTCGGGGCCGCGGCGTTCGGGCTGTGGCACGTGACCCCCGCCAGGCACGCGGGCGACTCGGTGCCGGGGACCGTCGCGCTGACGGCCGCGGCCTCAGTGCTGTTCGACCTGCTGCGGGGGCGCAGCGGCAGCGTGCTCGCGCCTGCCCTGCTGCACCTCGCGGTGAACGCGGGCGGGGCCGTCGCCGCGGAGGCGGCGGCGGGCCGGGCGGTGCGCGGGCGTGCCGGTAGCGTGGTGCGGTGACCGCCCGCCGCAGGATCGACCCCGCCGAAATGCGGACCGCGGTGCTCGCGGTCCGGGACTGGCTGACCGACGCGGACGCCGCGCCGCCGCCCCGTCCGGAACTCGCGGCCGCGGTCCGGCTCAGCGCGCGCACCCTGGAGAACGTCGCACCCGGGTCCTCCGTCGAGGTCCGGGTTCCACCGTTCGTTGCCGTGCAGTGCCTTGAGGGTCCGCGCCACACGCGCGGCACGCCGCCGAACGTCGTCGAGACCGACCCGCGGACCTGGCTGCGCCTCGTCACCGGCGCGCTCGCGTTCGAGGACGCGGTTGCGGCGGGAACTGTGACGGCGTCGGGCAGCCGGGCCGGTGACCTCGGCCACTGGCTGCCGCTGCTGCCGATGTGACGATGCCCGCGGTGAACGCTGTGACCGGCACGACAGCGCGGCACCCGTGGTAGGTGCACCCTCTCGTTGGCCGTAGACTGGGCCTGCCCCCCGCACCCACCCCCAAAGGGAGCACCCCGGTGACTTCAGCCGACCTGTCGGTCAACAGCCCGAATCTTCTCGCACCCGCAGACCTGTCCGACCAGGATGAGCAGCCGCCCCGCGAGGAGTGTGGCGTCTTCGGCGTCTGGGCTCCCGGCGAGGATGTGGCCAAGCTCACCTACTACGGCCTGTACGCGCTACAGCACCGCGGCCAGGAGGCCGCGGGCATCGCCGTCGCCGACGGCGCGCAGGTGCTGGTGTTCAAGGACCTCGGCCTGGTCAGTCAGGTGTTCGACGAGCAGACCCTCGGCGCGATGCCCGGGCATGTCGCCGTCGGGCACTGTCGCTACTCGACCACCGGCTCCACCACCTGGGAGAACGCGCAGCCGATCTTCCGGACCACCACCGCGGGCACCGGCATCGCGCTCGGGCACAACGGCAACCTGGTCAACACCGCCGAGCTCGCCGACCGGGCGCGGGCGGCCGGGCTGATGAACAGCAAGCGGCCCGGCGGTGCGACCTCGGACTCCGACATCGTCGGCGCGCTCCTCGCGCACGCGGCGGGGGACCGGACGATCGAGCAGGCCGCGATGGAGCTGCTGCCGACCCTGCGCGGCGCGTTCTGCCTGACCTTCATGGACGAGCACACCCTCTACGCGGCGCGCGACCCGCACGGTGTCCGGCCGCTGGTGCTTGGCCGTCTCGACCGCGGCTGGGTCGTCGCCTCCGAGACCGCCGCGCTCGACATCGTCGGCGCCTCGTTCGTCCGGGAGATCGAGCCGGGTGAGCTCCTCGCGATCGACGCGGACGGCGTGCGGTCGTCCCGGTTCGCCGCCCCGACGCCGAAGGGCTGCGTCTTCGAGTACGTCTACCTGGCCCGCCCCGACACGACGATCTCGGGACGGTCGGTGCATGCGACCCGCGTCGACATCGGCCGCCGCCTGGCGAAGGAACACCCGATCGACGGCGACCTGGTGATCCCGGTCCCGGAGTCGGGGACCCCCGCCGCGGTCGGCTACGCGCAGGGTTCCGGCATCCCCTACGGGCAGGGCCTGATGAAGAACGCCTACGTGGGCCGCACCTTCATCCAGCCGTCGCAGACCATCCGCCAGCTCGGCATCCGCCTGAAGCTGAACCCGCTGCGCGACGTGATCCGCGGCAAGCGCCTGATCGTCGTCGACGACTCGATCGTCCGCGGCAACACTCAGCGCGCACTGATCCGGATGCTGCGGGAGGCGGGCGCACTGGAGATCCACGTGCGGATCGCGTCCCCGCCGGTGAAGTGGCCCTGCTTCTACGGCATCGACTTCGCGTCACCGGCGGAGCTGATCGCGAACGGGGCGGGCGGCACCAGCCACGAGCCCGGCGACGTGGAGGAGATGGTCGAGGGCGTGCGGCGCTCGATCGGCGCCGACTCGCTCGGCTACATCTCGATCGACGGCATGGTGGCGGCGACGGAGCAGCCCGCGTCCCGGCTGTGCATGGCCTGCTTCGACGGCGAGTACCCGATCGCGCTGCCGACGGAGACGTCGATCGGCAAGAACGTGCTCGAGGGCATGCTCGACAGCACCGCGGGAGCGGCGCCGAGGTCCGACAACGACAACGCGAGTGCGCTGAGTCGCCCCTGATCGGCCGCCGAGGCCGCATACTTGCGCCGGTGCATCCGGCGCCCCGTACACCCAGACAGTGCCAGGCGCACTGGCGAGATCACAGCTGGAGCTGAGAAACCCGATGACCGACGACCAGAACGCCCGCCCCGCCGGTGCCTCCTACGCCGCCGCCGGTGTGGACATCGAGGCAGGTGACCGGGCGGTGGAGCTGTTCGCCCCGCTCGCGAAGAAGGCCAGCCGTCCCGAGGTGCTCGGCGGGCTCGGCGGATTCGCCGGCCTGTTCGCGCTCAAGGGCGGCTACCGGGAGCCGCTGCTCGCGGCGTCCACCGACGGCGTCGGCACCAAGCTCGCGATCGCGCAGGCCCTCGACAAGCACGACACCGTCGGCCTCGACCTGGTCGCGATGGTCGTCGACGACCTCGTCGTGTGCGGCGCCGAGCCGCTGTTCCTGCAGGACTACATCGCGGTCGGCAAGGTCGTCCCCGAGCGGGTCGCGGAGATCGTCGGCGGCATCGCGCAGGGCTGCATCCAGGCGGGCTGTGCACTCCTCGGCGGCGAGACCGCGGAGCATCCCGGGGTGATGGCGGACGGCGACTACGACCTGTCGGCCACCGGTGTCGGCGTCGTCGAGGCGGACGCGGTGCTCGGCCCGGACCGGGTGCGTCCCGGTGACGTGGTGATCGGCATGGGGTCGTCGGGTCTGCACTCGAACGGCTACTCGCTGGCCAGGAAGGTGCTCCTCGAGATCGACCGGATGTCGCTGACCGGGCACGTCGAGGAGTTCGGCCGCACGCTCGGCGAGGAACTGCTCGAGCCGACGAAGATCTACGCCAAGGACTGCCTCGCGCTGATCGCCGAGACGGACGTGCGCACCTTCTGCCATGTCACCGGCGGGGGCCTCGCGAACAATCTGGCCCGGGTGATGCCGAAGGGTCTCGTTGCCGAACTGGATCGCGGAACGTGGAGTCCCGCACCGGTGTTCACGATGATCGGTCAGCGTGGCCGGGTCGAGCGTGCCGAGATGGAGGCGACCTTCAACATGGGCGTCGGCATGGTCGCGATTGTCGCTCCGGAGGACGTGGACCGCGCCCTTGCGGTGCTCACGGCGCGCCACATCGACTGCTGGACGCTCGGCACCGTCGCGAAGGCATCGGACAAGCAGGACGGTGAGCTGGTGCGGCTGGTCGGCGACCACCCGCGCTTCTGACGCCGAGTCACGACAGACGACGAACCGCCCGGATCCGATCGGATCCGGGCGGTTCGCGTTGTTCCGAACCTCGTCGACACCGCGCGGCACCCGGTGGGGTGCACATGCGGAAAATGAGGGAGAGCCGTGGGGCTCCCCCTCATTCGATGCTCAGCTGAGTCAGCGGCGCCAGTCGTCGGAGTCGTCGTCGTCCCAGCGCGATGCGCCGTCCTCGGAACCTTGATCGCTGTAGGACCCGTTCCGGTGGGAGCTCGACGAGCCACCCGACAGCTCGCGTTGGAGGCTGTCGAAGTTCGTCGTGGGCGAGCTGTATTTGAGCTCGCGTGCAACCTTGGTCTGCTTTGCCTTAGCCCGGCCGCGGCCCATGGCCAACCCCCTCGCGCTTTAAGCGGGGCGGCCTGGGAATTTTTGGCGGCCCCGTTTGAGTGTTTATGTCTTCCTGACAGACACTCTAGCGTGCGAATGGATCTGGCGCTCCTTCCCCTGCACAGGTGGGGTGTCTTGTTCATCTCATCGCGTCGGGAACGGCCCGGATCGTGCCGACGCGGACGCCGCCGCCGAGCACCGGCCGGGACGCGAGATCGGCGAGCTCCTCGCTCCGCTCGACGCCGATCCGGTGCAGCAGCGCGGCGGTCAGGGGCAGCCGGGCCCGCTCGTGGCCGTCGTCGATCTTGAAGGCGAACGCGGTGCCGTCCGGCAGTGCGCCCGCATGCACCCCGTCCGCACCCGCCTTGCACAGCAGACCGGGGACGGTGGACATCAACACCGCGTCGTCCCTGCCGGTGCCGGACAGCAGCCACGGTTGGTCCCGGGCCGCATCGGCGACCGCCCGCTCCGGGCTGCCCGGCGCCGCGGTGATCAGCGTGGTGAACGCCCGAGCCAGCGCGGTCAGCGACAGCGGGACGATCGGCAGGCCGCAGCCGTCGATGCCGACCTCGCTCTCGTCGTCCTCCCCGGAGAGTTCCGCGATCGTCGCGAGGATCTCGTGCTGCAGCGGATGCGACGGGTCGGTGTAGGTGTCGAGCGGCCAGCCCCGTTCCGCGCACACCGCGAGCATCGCGGCGTGCTTGCCGGAGCAGTTCATGAAGACCCGGCGGGCGTGCCCGCCGGAGGTGAGGACCCGCGCGCGGGCCGCCTCGTTCGCGGGCAGGTCCGGTGGGCACAGCAGGTCGTGCTCGGACAGGTTCCGGCGCCGGAGCAGGTTGAGCACCACCGCGACGTGCTCGGGTTCGCCCTCGTGGGAGGCGGTGGCGATCGCGAGCTCCCTGGGGTCCGCTGGGGCGAATCCGTTGCGGAGCAGCGCGACCGCCTGCAGTGGCTTGTTCGATGAGCGGGGATAGATCGGGGTGTTCACCTCGCCGAGCGCGAGGCGGGTCGCGCCTGCCGGGTCGAGCACGACCAGGGATCCGCGGTGCACGCACTCGCGGAAGCCCGACCGGACCACCTCGACCAGTTCGACGCTCAATACTCCACCCGCACCTTCAGCCCGGCGATGCGTCTGCGTGCCTTGTCCTCGACACTAGGCGACAGTCCCGGTTGGCGCGCGAGCAACTCGGCGAGGCCATCGGGGTCGCGCCCGGTGAACAGGTCGCGCACGGTCACTCCGTGCTCCGGCACGTGCGTGACCGTGATCAGGTCGCCCGCCGCGACCGGTCCGGGGGTGAGCACCTTCAGGTAGGCGCCGGTGTCGCCGCGTTCGGCGAAGCGCTTGACCCAGCCCGGTTCGGCCGCCCACACGCCGAACGTGCCGCACGGTGTCCTCGGCCCGGTGATCTCCAGTTCGAGGGTGGCACCGACCCGCCACCGGGCGCCGATCACGGCGTCGCTCGTCGCGACCCCACGCACCCGCAGATTCTCCCCGAACCAGCCGGCGGGCAGATCCCGTCCGAGGTCGGCCTCCCAGCGCACGGCCTCCGCGTCCAGGTAGGCGTAGACCGCCTTGAACACGCCCCCGTGGTGCTCGGTGTCGCACACGTGATCGCCGGCCAGGCCCTGCGCGCCGACCTCGACCGGGCCGGTGACCGGCCGCTTGTCGATCGCGGTCCGCGGCACCCGGCGGGTGCCGCTGTCCCGTTCGGTGTGGACGACGCAGACGGCGGCGACCGTGCCTGGCCCGCTCACCGGCCGCGCAACCGGTCGACGGCGGCCCGGCCCGCCTGGTACTCGTCGTGCCGGGGCACCGAGTCCGGGTCGATCGCGGCGGCCGCACCGCCAGCGGCGAGCGGCGTGTCGACGGGGACGGACCGCTTGACCAGCGCCAGCGCGATCGGCCCGAGTTCGTGGTGGTCGACCACCGTGCCGAGGCGGCCGACGGTGCGGCCGCCCGCGGTGACGTCCTCGCCCGGTGTCGGGCGAGTGTCGGCCGACCCGTCGAGGTGCAGCAGCACCAGGTGGCGTGGCGGCTTCCCCAGGTTGTGCACCCGCGCGACCGTCTCCTGGCCGCGATAACAGCCCTTGTCGAGGTGCACGGCGCCGTGCTCGGTGATCCCGCCGATCCAGCCGACCTCGTGCGGGATGGTGCGTTCGTCGGTGTCGATTCCGAGACGCGGGCGCTGCGCCGCGACCCGCAGCGCCTCGAACGCCCAGGTGCCCGCCGGTGCCGCACCCGCCTCGGTGAGGGTTGCCCACCAGTGCGCCAGCCGCTCGCGGGGGACAACCAGGTCCCACGCGTGCTCGCCGGGCCAGGGCATCGTGCGCAGGAACCCGCCGCCGGGCAGCGCGACCGCGTGGTACATGCCGGGCAGTTCCGGAATGCCCAACGCGGACAGCAGTGCGGGGCGTCGGACGTCGGGGCCGAGCAGGCCGAGCACGGCCATGTCGGGGGCGGGCGTCGGTTCGGCCTTCGCCCAGAACACCATCTTCTGCAGGAAGTCGAGCAGGTCGGCGCCGCGGCCGGGTTCGGTGTCCACCCAGGTGACGTCGGCGAGGTCGGTGAGGACGAAGTGGTGTTCGACGCGCCCGTTGATGTCGAGGCTGAGGTTCTCGGCACCCGCGCCGTCGGCCAGGTTCGCAATGTGCTGGCTGGAGATGGTGTGCAGCCAGCTCAGCCGTTCGGCTCCGGTGATGGAGAGGACGACGCGGTTCGAGCGGTCCACGATGGCGGCGGCGCGTTCGGCGCTGCGTTGCTCGCGGAGCGGGTCGCCGTAGTGCCAGGCGACGCCCGCGTCGGGGGCATCGGCGGGGCTGGGAACGGCCCCGGGCGTGGTGAGCAGCGGACTGGGGGTTGCGCGCACGGACTCGGACACGGTTCCAGTGTAGGAGCCGGTTCGGTGCGGTCCGCCGCCGTAGGGTGGGGGCATGGCTGATCAGGTGCTGGTGACCTTGGACGGCGCGGTGCATGACGCGGACGTCCCGTTCCTGCACGCCGACGACCTCGCCGCGGTGCGGGGTGACGGCGTCTTCGAGACCCTGCTGGTCCGCGACGGCGCGGCCCGCACGGTCGAGCTGCACCTGGCGCGGTTGACGACCTCGGCGTCGGCGCTGGACCTGCCGCGGCCCGACCTGGATGCGTGGCGGTCGGCGATCGCGGTCGCGGTCGGCGAATGGGACTCCGGCCGCGAGGGCGTGCTGCGGCTGGTGCTCAGCAGGGGCCGTGAGGGCGCGGGCGAGCCGACGGCGTTCCTCACCGTCGGCCCGGTCGCCGGCCGGGTTGCTGCCGCCCGGCGCGACGGGATCTCGGTGTGCACGCTGGAGCGGGGATTCTCGGTGGACGTCACCGAGACGGCGCCGTGGCTGCTGCACGGGGCGAAGACGCTGTCCTACGCGATGAACATGGCCGCACTGCGACACGCGCACGGACTCGGTGTCGACGATGTGATCTTCACCAGCAGTGAGGGTTTGGTGCTCGAGGGTCCGCGGTCGACCGTGCTGATCTCGCGGGGACGGACCCTGGTGACGCCGCCGGTCGAACACGGGATTCTGCCGGGCACGACGCAGCAGGCGCTGTTCGAGGTGGCAGGCGCGCACCGGTTCCGGTGCGAGACGGCGCCGCTGCGACCCGCCGACCTCATTGCCGCGGACGGGATCTGGCTGCTGTCCAGCGTCACCCTGGCAGCACGGGTGCACACCCTCGACGGGTTGGCGTTGCCCGTCCCGGAGATCGCCGACGAACTGTCCGGCCTGGTCGATCTCGCGGTCGACACCGTCGGTGTTGAGGAAGACGCCGCCTGATCGCGGTGTGACTCCCGGCACGGTTGGGTGCGGCGGGTGGGCGAACCGGCCTTCATCTACTACTGTCCGTCGTAGATGAAGGCCTGCGGCGTGACGCTGTGGGGGTTACCTTTTGAACCGGGACTTCAGGCGTTAGCCCACGTCGGACGTCCCGGCACGCCTGTCCCACGGGCCCTGCACAGGGAGTAGCCATGGATGCACTGGACGTCTCGCGCTGGCAATTCGGCATCACGACGGTCTATCACTTCATCCTCGTCCCGCTCACCATCGGTCTCGCCCCCCTGATCGCGATCATGCAGACGATGTGGGTGGTCACCAAGAAGGACCACTGGTACCGGCTGACGAAGTTCTTCGGCAAGCTCTTCCTGATCAACTTCGCGCTGGGCGTCGCCACCGGCATCGTGCAAGAGTTCCAGTTCGGCATGAACTGGAGCGAATACTCCCGCTTCGTCGGTGACGTGTTCGGTGCCCCGCTCGCCCTGGAGGGCCTGGTGGCCTTCTTCCTTGAGTCGACCTTCCTCGGTCTGTGGATCTTCGGCTGGGGTCGATTGCCGAAACTCATTCACCTGGGCTGTATTTGGCTCGTCGCGATCGGCGTCAACGCATCCGCCTACTTCATCATCTCGGCGAACTCGTTCATGCAGCATCCGGTCGGCGCGATCTACAACGAGGACACCGGCCGCGCGGAACTGACCAGCATCTGGACACTCCTGACGAACAACACCGCGCTGGCCGCGTTCCCACACGTGATCGCGGGGGCCCTGCTCACCGCCGCAACCTTCGTCGCGGGCATCGCCGGCTGGTGGATGGTCCGAAACATGCGGCGAGCCAAGGCAGCCGCACCCGCCGAGGCCGAGCGCATGGAGTCCGAGGCGCGGACCATGTTCCGCCCAGCCGCCCGGCTCGGGCTGTGGGTGATGATCATCGCTGGCGTCGGCCTGATCGTCACCGGAGACATCCAGGCCAAGCTGATGTTCGAGCAGCAGCCGATGAAGATGGCGTCCGCGGAGTCGCTGTGCCACACCGAGACCGACCCCAGCTTCTCGATCCTCACCATCGGCACCCAGAACAACTGTGACAGTGTCACCAGGGTCATCGAGGTGCCGTACGTGCTCGGCTATCTCGCCGAGGGAAGCTTCTCCGGCGTCACCCTGCAGGGCGTCGAGGACCTGCAGGTGCAGTACGAGGAGCAGTTCGGCCCGGGCAACTACCGTCCCAACCTGTTCGTCACCTACTGGTCGTTCCGCGCGATGATCGGCCTCGCCGCCGGATCCGCCGCGCTGGCACTGGCCGGGCTGTGGGTCACCCGGGGCGGCCGCGTGCCGGACCAGCGGTGGTACTCGTTGCTCAGCCTGATCGCGATCCCGACCCCGTTCCTCGCGAACAGCGCGGGCTGGATCTTCACCGAGATGGGTCGTCAGCCGTGGGTCGTGCACCCGAATCCCACCGGGGTGGACATGATTCGGCTGACCGTCGATCAGGGCGTCTCCAATCACTCGGTGGCCACGGTGTGGACGTCGCTGATCGTTTTCACCCTGCTCTACGCGGCACTGGGCGTCGTGTGGTTCTGGCTGATCCGCCGCTACACCATCGAGGGGCCGCTGCCGCACGACGCGCACCCGCCGGGCGAGGGCCCCGACGAGCCGGACGACTCCGGTGAGCCCAAGCAGCTGTCGTTCGCGTACTAGGAGGACGAGATGGGACTTCAGGAACTCTGGTTCATCCTGATCGCGGTGCTGTTCGTGGGGTACTTCGTGTTGGAGGGCTTCGACTTCGGCGTCGGGATGCTGATGCCGGTGCTCGGGCGCAGCAAGAACGGGTCCGCCGACAACGACACCCGTCGACGGGCCGTTCTCAACACGATCGGGCCCGTCTGGGACGGCAACGAGGTGTGGCTACTCACCGCAGGCGGCGCCATGTTCGCGGCCTTCCCCGAGTGGTACGCGACCCTGTTCTCCGGCTTCTACCTGCCACTGCTGCTCATCCTGGTCGCGCTGATTGTGCGGGTCTGCGCGATCGAGTACCGCGGGAAGATCGACGACGCAACGTGGCGGTCACGCTGGGACTGGGGCATCATCCTCGGCTCCTGGGTGCCTGCCGTGCTGTGGGGCGTCGCCTTCGCGAACATCGTCCGGGGGGTGGCGATCGATGAGAATCGACAGGTGGTGTCGGGCTTCTTCGACCTGCTCAACCCGTACGCGCTGCTCGGCGGGGCAACAACGGCGCTGGTGTTCGCGCTGCACGGTGCCGTGTTCATCGCACTGAAGACCGCCGACGAGGTACACGAGGACGCCGTCAAACTTGCGTCCCGACTGTCGATTCCGGCGGTCGTTGTCGCTGGCGCGTTCGTGCTGTGGACCCAACTCGCCTACGGGAAGGGCTGGACCTGGATCCTGGTCGGGATCGCGGCCGCGGCACTGCTCGGGGTGGTCGCGCTGACCGCGGCGGTGCGGGAGGGGTGGGCCTTCGTGCTTACCACCATCGCCGTGATCGCAACGGTGGTCCTGCTATTCGCGTCGCTGTACCCGAACGTGATGCCGTCGACGATCTCCGATGCGTACAGCCTGACGATCCACAATGCCTCGTCGAGTCCGTACACGCTGAAGGTGATGACGTGGGCGGCGGCGATCATGACCCCCGTGGTCCTGATCTACCAGGGCTGGACGTACTGGGTGTTCCGGCAGCGGATCTCCACCAAGCACATTCCGCCCTCGATCGGTCTGCCGATCAGGACCCGATGATCGGCGACGCACCGGCCGCGCCTGCAGCGGACACCGGCAGGCGCGGTCCCGTCGACCCCCGACTCTGGCGCTATTCGCGTTCGGCGCGTGGATATCTCGTCCTCTCCGTTGCGTTCTCGGTGGTGATTGCGGCCACCGTCATCGTGTCGGCGATCATGATCGGCACCGTGCTCGCCGGCGTGATCACCGATCCCGATGCCCGCACCGTCGGGCACTGGGCCGGGGAACTGGCGGTCCTCGCCGTCGCGGTCGCGGTGCGGGCGGTGGCGACCTGGCTGCAGGCCCGATACGCGCACCGGTCCGCGTCACGGGTGATCGGGGAACTGCGCGGCGAGGTCCTCGCCGCCGCGACCACCCTGCCCCCGCGTGACCTCGACCCGCGACGGGATGCCACCGCAACGGTCCTCACCCGCGGAATCGAGGGCCTGCGAGCGTATCTGACGGGCTACCTGCCCGCGTTGCTGCTCGCCGTCACGGTCACCCCGCTGACCCTGCTGGTCATCCTGTTCACCGACCTGACGTCCGCGGTGGTCGTGGTGATCACCCTGCCACTGATCCCGATCTTCATGATCCTGATCGGCCTGCTCACCAAGGGGAAGGCGGCGGCGGCGCTGCGGACGATGACCACCCTGTCCGCGCAACTGCTCGACCTGATCGCTGGACTACCGACGCTGCGCGCGCTGGGCAGGGAGGTCGGCACCGCGGACGAGGCGGGTGAACGCGGTCCGGCGGCGCGGGTGCGCGAACTCGGTGACGAGCACCGGCGCACCGCGATGGCATCGCTGCGGATCGCGTTCCTGTCGTCGATGGTGCTCGAACTGCTGGCGACCCTCAGCGTTGCCCTGATCGCCGTCAGCATCGGCCTGCGCCTGGTGTACGGCGACATGGCCCTGCGGGCCGGGGTGATCGCCCTCGTCCTCGCGCCGGAGGTCTACCTGCCGTTGCGCACGGTCGGTGCGCAGTTCCATGCGGCCGAGGACGGGATGGCCGCCGCGGACAAGGCATTCGGGGTGCTCGACGATCGGACTGAGGGCGTTGGCGGAACGTCGGCGGTACCGTCCGGCCCGGTCACGCTGCACGGCGTCGGGATGCGCAGTCGGTCCGGCTGGGCGCCACGAGCGGTCGACCTGGTGATCGCCCCCGGCCGGGTCACCGGCGTGACCGGACCGAACGGTGCAGGCAAGTCGACTGTGCTGCACGCGATCCTCGGGCTGTCCCGACCCGACGAGGGGCGGGTGCTGGTCGGCGGTACCGATGTGCGCGACCTGAACCCGGACGCGTGGTGGCGTTCGGTGGCGTGGCTTCCCCAGCATCCGGTGTTGATCCCGGGCACCCTCCGCGAGAACCTTGAGCTCACCGGACCCGTGACCGTCGACCCCGCACGGCTCGAAAGAGCCTGCGCCGAGACAGGATTCGACGCGGTTCTGCGCACACTGCCCGACGGCTGGAACACCATGGTCGGCGTCGGAGGTCTGGGCCTGTCCCTCGGGCAGCGACAGCGGCTGGCCCTGACCCGGGTGCTGGTGACCGACAGTCCGGTGATTCTGCTGGACGAGCCGACCGCACATCTCGACCCGGAGTCGGAACGCCGGGTGCTCGCCGCCGTCCGGAACCTCGCCGCGGCGGGCCGCGCCGTCCTGCTCGTCGGGCACCGACAGTCCGTGCTGGCCGCCGCGGACAGCGTCGTGCATGTCGAATCCGGGGTGCCCGCATGAGCCGGGACCCCCTGCGTCGAGCGCTGCCGCTGCTCGAACTCAGCCCGCGGCGGGTGCTGTACGCCGTCGCGGCCGGGGTCGCGACCCTGGGCAGCGCGTTGGCGCTCGCCGCACTGTCGGCGTGGCTCATCACCCGGGCCTGGCAGATGCCGCCGGTGCTCGATCTGACCGTCGCCGTCGTCGCGGTGCGGGCGTTGGGCATCTCGCGCGGGCTGTTCCGCTACCTGGAGCGGCTCGCCACCCACGACGCCGCCCTGCGCGGCACCGTCTCGGCGCGGGCGAACCTGTACCGCAGGCTCGCAACCGGTGACCCCGCAGCCCCCGCAGGTCTGCGAAGGGGAGATCTGCTGGCGCGCACCGGATCCGACATCGACGCACTGGGTGATGTGGTGATCCGCGCGTTGGTTCCGATCGCCGTGGCGCTGGTGCTGTCCGGTGCTGCGGTGGTCGGTCTGGCGCTGATCTCGCCGGCCGCGGCCGGGGTGCTGGCCGTCGCGCTCCTGGTGTCCGGCGTGCTCGCCCCGATGCTGTCGGCCCGGGCCTCCCGGATGGCCGAGACCGCTGGGGCGGAGGCCACCGCCCGGTACGCGGCGACCTCGGTGCTTGCCCTCGACCATGCGGCGGAACTGCGGGTCGCTGGGCGTCTGGACGGCGTCGTGACGCGCGCTGGCGGATACGATGCCGAGGCCGTCCGGGCCACGGACCGGGCGGCGGCACCGTCGGCATTCGCCGCGGCCGCGACCCCGCTCGCGATCGGTGCAACGGTCCTCGGCGCGCTGCTGATCGGCATCGTCGCTTACGGTCCCGACGGCGGCAGCCCGGGTGGGATGACACCAATGGCCCTCGGCATCCTGGTGCTGTTGCCGCTGTCCGCCTTCGAGGCGACCTCGACGCTGCCCGCCGCCGCGATCGCCCTGACCCGCGGCCGGGTTGCGGCCGCTCGGGTCATGGACCTCCTGGACCGCTCCGGCGACCACGTCCCGTCCGGCACCGTCGACCTGCGCGCACCCGTGCATCTGACGGCATCCGAACTGTGGTGCGGCTGGGATGGTTCCGCGGTGTCGGGGCCATTCGACCTGGACCTGGTTCCGGGGTCGCGCACCGCCGTCGTCGGGCCGTCCGGCGCGGGAAAGTCCACCCTGCTGATGACCCTCGCCGGACTGCTGCCGCCCGCGGCGGGCACCGTGCAGGCGAACGGCACCGACCTCCCGGGGGTCGACCAGCATGCGCTGCGTCGCGAGGTCGGCTACTTCGCCGAGGACGCCCACCTGTTCGACACCTCGCTGCTCGAGAACCTCCGGGTGGCGCGCGGTGATCTCGACGAGGGGGATGCGGCGGCGGTGCTCGACACGGTGGGATTGGGGGAGTGGGTGGCGTCGCTGCCGAGGGGCCTGCACACGACCCTGGAGGCGGGCGGCCGGTCGGTCTCGGGTGGGCAGCGGCGCCGAATCCTGCTTGCCAGGGCGCTGGTGTCGCCCGCCCGGGTCCTGCTCCTCGACGAACCGACCGAGCATCTCGACGCCAGGTCCGGTGAGCGCGTCCTGCGGGCCCTGCTCGACCGGGCCGGCGGGCTCGTCGACCCGGATCGCACCATTGTGGTGGTCACGCACCACCTGCCGCCGGGGACCTCTGCCGACCGTGTCGTCGAGGTCAACGGAGGCCGTTACCAAGTCGATACCGAATCCGACGAGGTCGAAACCAAGCGGTGACATGTTGGTCCGCTGAGGTGGTCCGGCCTGCTGGCATAGTGATCCGTCGGTATGCGCGGTCAACCGTCCATTCGACTCCGGGAGTTGTTGATGGGAACGTGGATTCGTAGGTCTATCGCCGGTATCGCGGTCGGTGTGCTCGCGGTGGCCACCGCAGTCACGGGCGCGGTGACCGCGTCCGCCCTTCCGGTGTACCCGGCGTCGGATCCGGACCCGTTCTTCACCGCGCCACCGGACGTCGCGAATCACCAGCCGGGTGATGTGCTCAAAATCCGCAAGATGCCGCCCAATCTGTATTTCCCCGGCAGCGAGGTGTGGGAATTACTGTTCCGCACAACGGATTCGCAGGGCAAACCGATCGCGGCCAATACGACGTTCCTGAAACCGCCGAACCACCAGCCGAACAGTCCACTGGTGTCGTATCAGCACATCATCAACGCGCTCGGGCACAAGTGCAAGATCGCCACCGAGCTGTACACCACCGACCCGCTGACCCAGATTCGCGAGGCCCCCGGGCTGAACATTGCCCTCGCCAGGGGGTGGGCGGTGGCACTGCCGGACCACCTCGGTCCCAGGATGGCGTACGGGGCGGCGAAGCTCGGCGGCCAGATCACGCTCGACGGGATCCGGGCGATCCAGCGAACGCCGGAACTTCAGGTGACCGACAGCCCCGTCGGACTCGGTGGCTACTCCGGTGGCGGCATGGCGACCAGCTGGGCGGCCGCGCTCGCCCCGACCTATGCACCCGAGCTGAACATCGTCGGCGCCGCCGAGGGCGGCGCGCCGATGAACCTCGGGAAGATGGCGACCGCGTTGGGGACCAATCCGCATCCGGCGTTCGGTCTCGCGATGGCGGCGGCGCTCGGGCTGGAGCGGGAATACCCGGAGCGGATGAACGTCACCGACCAGCTCAACGACACCGGGCGGTGGCTGCTGTCGATGATCGGGAACGGCTGCACCAACGAGATCATGTTCTGGGGGTTGGGACGGTCCGCGAACGAGATGACCGATAACCGGAACTTCCTCGACGACCCGGTGGCATGGCAGGTGATGGACGAGAACAGCCTCGAGCTGTACCCCGGGATCCCGAAGACCCCGATCTTCGAGTGGCACAGCCCCACCGACACCCTCGTCCCGGTGGACGCGATCGAGAACACGATGCGCCGCTACTGCGACGCCGGGGTGCCGGTGCAGACATTGCTGACGCCGAGCCCCGACCACCTGTCGGCCGCTGTCCTCGGCCTCCCGCAGGCCCTGGACTGGCTCGACGCCCGCTTCCGCGGAGTCCCGGCGCCATCCACCTGCTGACGCTCGTCCAACGAACAATTCCGTTGCCCCCGGTCGGGGGAGCGGCGTACGTTCGGCGGTACACGAGGAAGGAGGTGGTCTGAAGTTGAAGAACTACAGGACGCGTGAGGTGGCTGTCCGCTAGCCAACGACGCCGAGGGGGTTCCCAACCGCGCCCGCGGCGGGCGAATCCCAGCAGCCACCCGGCCCCCGAGCCCCCGGTCCGTCCGATCGGGAGTCCACGACGACAAGCGTCCATCGTGGAACACGGCTCGGGGGCCGTTCTGTGCGCTTCGCGCCTGTGCCGAGGGGCGGCTCCGCTGCGCTTCGCGCCTGTGCGCGAATTTCACCCCACCTGGGGTACGGATCGCGCACAGTTCGGGCACGGATGTGCGCCCCGCCATCCGTGCTCCTCAAGCATGACCCGGACCTCGGCGGCCGCCGTACAGGATTCGTCGTGAACCTCGTCCCACCCGTACACCAGCTGATCGGTGCCAGCGAGCGTCGCGGCGTTGATGCGTCTCCGGTCCCGACGCCGGATCGTTCGGGTCCGGTGCCAGCGGTGACCGTCGAGCCGGACGATGAGGTCGCCACGGCCGAACCGGTACACGACGTCCTCGTACAGCGTCACTCCGTCCACCACGACCGGGCCCTGCCTGGTTCCGCGCGGCAGGCCGTGCGCGTCCTCGACATCGAGGGCGTAGTGGAACTCGAGGACGGACTGGATTCCATCCGCGATCATCACGCAGGCCGCCGCGATGGCCCGGTTGTAGCGTCGCGGCTTTCGCTCGATGATCCGTGTCTGCAGTCGGGCCAGGTTGATGCCCGCATTGGTGACGCTGGCGATCACCGACCCGTACGCCAGCTGCGCGGTCGGCATCGCGACCGCGAGGTCGAGTGCGGTGTCGGCGAGCGACGTCCGTGGCGGACACGTTGCCACCGCGATGTGGTTGAACGCCCGCGACCGGTGCACCGCGACCCCTGGATGCAGCTGGTCGCCGATCCGGGGCACCGGTTCGTGTTGGCGCGTCGGGCACGACACCTGCCTGGGGAGCTGGCCGACGGCCGAACGCCCGTACGGCACCGTGATGTGGACCTGTTCATCCGGTGTGACCGGCTGAAAGCCCCACTCCTCGGCGGCGGTGTCGTGGCTGAGGACAGCGGCGTCGCCACCGAACAGCAGCGCGGCCTGCAGCGTCATCGTCCGGGTCAGTGGTCCGGTGGTTGCCGCGTAGACGCCGAACAGCGGATTGGACCACTGGCCGGATTCGACGAGGTACTGCACGTGTTTGCGGGTATAGCCGTGGCGGCGGGCCTGCCGGGCCGACAGGAGGCCGTGCTGGGTGTCGAGGAGTCGTTGGAGCGAGGCGTCCGTTGGTGTGATCATGCGGCCAAGGGCACCGCGACGGCCCGACAGGTTCGACGACGAGACCCGGTTATCCACAGAAGGCTGTGGATAAGAATGCTCGCGGAACTGTGCGTGATGTGTACCCCGACAAGGGTGAAATTCGCGCACGGGCGCGGAGCGCGGCGGGGTGATCAGGCGCCAGCTCGACGGTGGCGGGGGAGCCGCCGTCAGCCGATGTAACGGGACAGCCGCGCCGACAGGTGCGGCTTGAGTTCACCGTCGGCGAGGATGCGTTCCTCGACGTAGGCGAGGTCCCCGCCCTCGACGATGCCGTACAGGCGCTTTGCGCCGCCGACCAGGGCGCCGTGCTTGCTGCGGATCACGACGTCGGTCGCCAGTTCCCAGCTGGACTGGGTCAGCGCGGTGCCGTAGTACAGCTCGACGACACCGGACGCGTGGGTCAGGAGCAGCTCGACGACCTCCTCGTCGACGCTGCCGGGGATCCCGTCGCCTGCGACCCGCCAGTATCCGCTTTCGCGAAGGCCGGGGCGGACATAGTTCCCGTCGGAGTCCAGCACCCACGACCGGGATTCCCAGTGCAGGTAGTTGCCGCCGTCGTGCGAGACGACGATCTGCTGGCCGAACGGATAGTCGTCGCCGGTCTCGGGGTCGTGCCCCTCACCCTCGCCGCGCCACACCCCGACCAGCGGCAGGACCGCGAGCAGTTCCTCGTTCAGGTCCGGACCGAGCCGCAGGTTCGCGGTGTCCTCGGGCAGGGGGAGGCCGGGCAGGGTGGGTACGTTCAGTGCCGCGGTGTCCTTGGCGCGTTCGATCGCGTCGGCCACGGCCTGATCGCCGCTGCCGCGGCGTACCGTCGGAGCGGGCGACTCGTCCTGGGGATCGACGGCGCCGTCGGCGTCGTCGCCGGTCCGGCTCACGGCTTGTCGGTGACCAGTCGGTACACGACGTACAGCGAGAACCAGGTAATCAGAATGGCTGCGAGAACCAGCAGCACCTCGAAGAAGATGACCACGAGAACAGTTTAGACCGCCATCATTCGGGTGGTGACGGCGGGATGCCCCGCGGAACGAGGTCGGCCCCGCAGCCCGGGGACGGGGTGCGGGGCCGACACGATTCGTCCCTACTTGCTGACGGTGATGTCCACGTTGTGGATACCGTTGGCCTCGGGGCTGATGGTGCTGTCGCCGTTGCCGGTGCTCGACAGGGCGCGGACGGTCCAGGTGCCGGGGGCGGCGAAGAACCGGAAGTCGCCGGTGCCCGACGCGACGACCTCGGCGGTGAATTCACCGGTGCCGTCGAGCAGCCGGACGAACGCGCCGCCGACGGGCTGCCCGTCCGAGGCGAGCACGCGGCCGGTGATCACGGTTTCCTTCGACGCGTCGACGCCGGCGGGCAGGGTCTGACCCTGAACAGGTGCTCCACACATATTGACTACGCTCCCAGTTCGATCGGTGCGCCGACGAGTGAGCCGTACTCGACCCAGCTGCCGTCGTAGTTCTTGACGTTCTGCTTGCCGAGGATCTCCTGCAGCACGAACCAGGTGTGGCTCGAGCGCTCGCCGATGCGGCAGTACGCGATTGTCTCGCGGCTGTCGTCGAAGCCCTTGTCGGCGTACAGCTTGGTGAGGTCCGCGTCGGACTTGAAGGTGCCGTCCTCGTTGGCGGTGGTGCTCCACGGGATGTTGATGGCGCCCGGGACGTGGCCACGCTGCTGCGCCTGCTCCTGCGGCAGGTGCGCAGGCGCGAGGATCTTGCCCGCGAACTCATCGGGGGAGCGGACGTCGACCAGGTTCTTCGCGCCGATCGCGTTGATCACCTCGTCGCGGAACGCGCGGATCGAGGTGTCGGCCTCCTCGGCCTTGTAGTCGGTTGCCGGGCGGACGACCTCGGCGCTGGACAGCGGACGGCCGTCGAGCTCCCACTTCTTGCGGCCGCCGTCAATCAGCTTGACGTCCTTGTGGCCGTAGATCTTGAAGTACCAGTACGCGTAGGCCGCGAACCAGTTGTTGTTGCCGCCGTAGAGGATGACGGTGTCGTCGTTGGCGACGCCCTTGGCGGACAGCAGTGCAGAGAACTTCTCCCGGTCGAGGAAGTCGCGACGGACCCCGTCCTGGAGGTCCTTGCGCCAGTCGAGGCGGATGGCGCCCTCGATGTGGCCGATGTCGTAGGCCGAGGTGTCTTCGTCGACCTCGATGAACACCGTCTTCGGCGCATCGAGGTTCTGCTCGGCCCAGTCGACAGAGACCAGAACGTCGGAGCGTGCCATGGGTTTCCTTTCGTACGTGACTTGCGTGGAACGGATGGGGTGACCGTGTCGCGGTCCGGGACCGGTGCGGCTACGAGACGATCGGGGCCTGCCTGCGGAACCGGGCGACCAGGGGGTAGATCTGGCAGCCGAGGCAGAAGCCGATGGCGGCATTGAGGAGCGCGGCGAACAGGGCGAACCCGGTGGCGAAGGTGCCGAGCAGCGTCAGTCCGGTGAGGAACCCGACGACCCCGACCGTTGCGAAGACGCCGCCGACGAGTTGCGCGAACTTCAGCGGCGCGACCGGTTCGCGTTCGGTGACCGGGCCGAGGCGGGGGGCGACGGCCAGCGCGAACAGTCGGCCGTAGGGGCTGCGGCGCGGCCCGACGGCGGCGCCGACCGCGAAGACGGCCGCCTGAGCGGCGAGGAGCAGGCCCGCGGCGACGGGGGAGACGGCGGATACCACGAGCACGGCGACCAGCACCGCGGTGGTGACCCAGGCCGCGAATCGGGGGCCGCGGACGTCGACCTGTGCGTCGACGGCGGACCCGGTCGGGGTGGGGGTGGTGACGGGGGTTGGCATCGTGTTGCTCCTGCATTCATGCGACGTGGACGTGTGGTCCAGGGCAGGGAGTGTCGATCCGATCGGGGGGCTCGCGGCGCTCAGGCGGGGGCGGGCCGGGGGAACGTGCGGATCAACAGCAGGGACAGCAACAACCGCCGATGCGGCACAGATCGACTGCGCGGCGTCGGGTGAGCAGCAGCTCCTTGGCGGTGTGCACGTCGGCGAGCTTACCGGTTTTCGCTGGAATCTGAACCCTTCGGTTCGCACAGTGGGACCAGCGCGGCCTCCAGATCCGCCGCGGTCGGCACCCCTGACACCCGGAACCGCTGTTCGCCGGACCCGTCGAGGATGAACGTCGTCGGAAGGGACAGCACGCCGAGTTCACGTGCCAGGGCCGGGTGCTCGTCGATGTCGAGTTCGAGGTCGACGGGGCGGGGCGCATCGGGGGCGAGGCGCCCGTCGAGCGCGCCGAGGGTCTGGGCGACGACGCGGCGCACCGCCGCGCAGGGGCCGCACCAGTCGGCCGAGAAGTGCAGGACGGTCGGGCCTGCGGCGGGGACGCCGACCGCGGCGAGCAGGGCGGCGCGGGTGTCGGTTGGGTCGACGGCGGGGGTGGTCGCCCGGACCGTGCCCGACCGCGACCGCAGGATCAACGCGACCACCAACGCCGCGACCAGCACGACCGCCAGCACCACGATCCCGGTCACTGGGTCACCATCTCGTCCAGGTTGATCACCACGTTGTCGCCGGAACCCTCGATCGCGACCTGGGATCCCTCCGCGTAGACCTTGGTCGGGCGCACCCCGAACGGCAGCTTCTCGACGTCGATCTGCCGGGTGAACAGCCCGAGTACGGCGGGCTTGAGCGGTGCGGGAACGGTGAAGTCGGCCTGCCCCTCCGGGCCGAAGTACAGGTCGGTGGCGACGATCGTGACGTTCTCGCCGTCGAGGACGAGGTCGGCGGTCACGCTGACGGTCGCACGCACCGGGCCCACCGGCACGGTTCCGGTGAGCACGATGCCCCCGCCGGTGCTCATGCCGGACCCGCCCGACCCGCCGGTGCCGTCGGATCGATCGGCGGGCGGAGCGGACACCTCGAGGTCCGGGATGCCCAGGTAGGCGCCGAGGCTGGTTGCCTCAATCTTGACCCGTCCGTCGAGGCGCTCGACCGGGACGGTACCCACCGAACCGCCGAGCAGGTCCGACGCCGGGATCTGCACCCCGTGCAGGTCCGCCTCGATCGAGACGTCCCCGAGTTCGGCGCTCGGCACCCCCCGCGCCCGGACCTCGACATGCCGGTAGCGGCCGTCCGCGACCTGCGCCAGGAACGGGAATCCGGTGATCGTCACGTCGGGGTCCGAGTTCAGGCCCGCCCCGGCCCGCAGGCTCCGGGACACCCGGTACTCCGAGTACGCGGCCGCGCCGAAGTCCACGACAACGACCAGCGCCAGCAGGCACGCGACGGTGAGTATCAGTTTCCGCACCCTGACATTGTGACCGACCGGGGTGACCCGGCCGCAGGCCGCGGGCAGGTAGCGGTGGGTGTGTTCTGGGACGCGCTAGTCTGTACCGCGTACTTGACGTCACGTCCGGTGTCAGCGTCGCCCCCGGCTCGGAACGTTACTGTCGGCCGTGCTCCGGCACGCAAAGCGGCAAGAAGGGGAGGCTGTGGAGCTGCTCCTGCTGACCTCCGACCCCAATCCCGAGTCGGTGCTGCCCTCCCTCGCGTTGCTGGCGCACACCGTCCGCCCCGCACCGACCGAGGTCTCGTCCCTGCTCGACGCCGGATCCGCGGACGTCGCGCTGGTCGACGCCAGGACGGATCTCGCCTCGGCGCGCGGACTGTGCCGGTTGCTCGGCAGCACCGGGTCGGCGATTCCCGTCGTTGCGGTGCTCACCGAGGGCGGACTCGTCGCGGTGAACTCCGACTGGGGTCTCGACGACATTCTCCTCCCTGGGACCGGCCCGGCCGAACTCGATGCCCGGCTGCGGTTGCTCGTCGGTCGCAGCGGCGGTGACGCGAGCCAGGAGGCGTCGGGGAAGATCACCCTCGGTGAGCTGACGATCGACGAGGGCACCTACACGGCCCGGCTGCGGGGCAGGCCACTCGACCTGACCTACAAGGAATTCGAACTGCTCAAGTACCTCGCGCAGCACGCGGGCCGGGTGTTCACCCGAGCGCAGCTGCTGCAGGAGGTGTGGGGGTACGACTTCTTCGGCGGCACCCGGACCGTGGACGTGCACGTGCGGCGGCTGCGCGCGAAGCTCGGCCCGGAGTACGAGTCGCTGATCGGCACCGTTCGCAACGTCGGCTACAAGGCGGTCCGGCCGACCAGGAAGGCGGGCGCCGGTGCGGCCCGTCCCGACGACGAGGACGACCTCGGTGACGATCCCGACGACAGCGAGCTCAGCACGACGAACGGGTCGGTTCGATAGATGACAGACGAGGCGCCGCGCGGATTCGACCACCTGGATTCGCTGCAGGAGAAGCAGATACGCGGCCTGATCGACCGGGCGGCCGGGGTGGACGGCACCGAGCCGGTCTCCGAGCAGGCCGTGCACCGGCTGTCCGGGCGATCGGACACCGAGCACCTGCTGTGGACCGCCGACGGCGCGGTCGTCGGGTACGCGGGCGTGGAACCCGCCCACGGTGAGCATCCCGCGATGGTGGAGGCCGTGGTGGATCCCGGTCACCGCGGGCGCGGCATCGGTCGGGCGCTGGTGTCCGCGGCCCTGCGCCGTGGCGGCCCCGGCGCCCGGGTCTGGGCGCACGGGGACCTGCCCGCCGCCCGTGCGGTGGCCAGCCGGCTCGGGTTGACCCCGGCGCGTGAGCTGCTGCAGCTGCGTCGGCGGCTCGACACGCCGCCGCTGCCGGACGTCCCGGTCCCCGACGGGGTCACCCTGCGCACCTATGCCGGACCCGGGGACGATGCGGGGCTGCTGCGCGTCAACGCGGCCGCGTTCGACTGGCACCCGGAGCAGGGCTCCTGGACGCAGCGGGAGATCGACGAGCGGGTCGCCGAACCCTGGTTCGATCCGGCCGGACTGTTCGTCGCCGCGGACTCCGTGACGGGCGAGATGCTCGGCTTCCACTGGACGAAGGTGCACGACGCGTCGGGTGCCGACCCGGCGATCGGGGAGGTCTACGTCGTCGCGATCGCGCCGTCCGCGCAGGGACGCGGGCTCGGCCGCCTGCTGACGGTCGCGGGTCTGCGATACCTGCGGGACCGGGGCCTCGGCTCGGTGCTCCTCTACACCGAGGCGGACAACACGTCGGCGCTGCACACGTACGACCGGCTCGCCTTCGAGCGGTTCCACGTCGACGTCGCATACGCAGGGTACGAAGGGTAAGCATGTTCTATTGGCTGTTGAAGTACGTGTTCGTCGGTCCGTTCATCCGGCTGTACAACCGTCCCAAGGTCGAGGGGCTGGAGAACATCCCGACCTCCGGGCCCGCGATTCTCGCGGGTAACCACCTGTCGATCGCGGACTGGCTGTTCGCCCCGCTGTCCTCCCCGCGGCGGATCACCTACCTGGCGAAGAGCGAATACTTCACCACCCCCGGCTTCCGGGGTGCGCTGCAGAAGGCGTTCTACGCGGGGGCAGGCCAGGTGCCGATCGACCGCAGCGGCGCGAACGCCGCGAACGCCGCGCTGGACACCGCCCGCCGCCTGCTCGACGAGGGCAAGCTGGTCGGCCTGTTCCCGGAGGGCACCCGCTCGCCCGACGGCAGGCTCTACAAGGGCAAGACGGGTGCCGCCCGGCTCGCGTTGGCCACCGGGATCCCGGTGATCCCGGTCGCGGTGGTCGGCACCGACGAGATCTGCCCGCCCGGGCCGTTCCGCTGGCGTCGGAAGCGCGTGCAGGTCACGTACGGCGCGCCGCTGGACTTCTCCCGCTTCGAGGGGATGGCGGGCAATCGGTGGGTTGAGCGGACCGTCACCGACGAGATCATGTACGAGCTGATGCGCATGTCCGGGCAGGAGTATGTCGACGTGTATGCCGCGTCGCTGAAGAATGCCTCCGCGGACGCCGACGTCGTCCGCGACTTCCGTACCCCGGAGTCCAAGGCGGGCTGACCCGAACTGTGCGTGATGTGCACCACCACTGGGGTGCAGATCACGCACCGGCGGCGACGCCATCAGCAGCTGTTCACCTTCCGTTCATCTCCTCGGGACCGGCTGTCCACCCCCCGCCCCTACCTTTCAACGGCAGGGCGGCGCGGTGCTGCCCGACTGACGAGTCTCCCGGAGGGATCCAGCGTGAACTTCAAGCGCAATGCTGCCGTGCTCGGTGTGGCTGCGGTCGGGGCGATGACCCTGGTCGCGTGCGGCAGCGACGACAACTCGTCGTCGTCCGGCACCACGGTCAACAGCGCCGCATCGAATGCGACCTGCGAGGGCAAGGAATCGCTGTCCGCGGCCGGGTCGTCCGCGCAGAAGAACGCGATGGACGAGTTCGTCGCCACCTACATCGCGGTGTGCCGGGACAAGGGCAAGGACGTCAAGGTCGCCTACAACCCGACCGGCTCCGGTGACGGCCGCACCCAGTTCATCGCGGAGCAGATCGACTTCGCCGGCTCCGACTCGGCGATCAAGGGCGATCAGGCCGCCGCAGCGAAGGACCGCTGCGCGGGCGGCGACGCGTGGAACCTGCCGCTGGTGTTCGGGCCGGTCGCGATCGCGTACAACCTGGATGGCGTGACGGACCTGACGCTGAGCGGTGAGGTGCTCGCGAAGATCTTCAGCGGCGCGATCACCAACTGGAACGACCCGGCGATCGCGGCACTCAACGCCGACGCCGCCCTGCCGGACCAGAAGATCACCCCGATCGTGCGGTCGGATTCCTCCGGCACCACCGACAACTTCCAGCAGTACCTGACCGCCGCCTCGAACGGCGTCTGGACCAAGGGCGCCGGGTCCGACTTCGTCGGCGGCGTCGGTGAGGGCGCGAAGGGGTCGGCTGGCGTGTCCCAGGCCGTCGCCGGGTCGTCGGGGTCGATCACCTACGTCGAGAAGTCCTTCGCCGACCAGAACAAGCTGGCCATGGCGAAGATCGACTCCGGCGCCGGTGCGGTCGAGCTGACCGAGGCGTCCGCGGGCAAGGCCATCGAGGGCGCGACCTTCAAGGCCGAGGGTGTCGGCGACCTGACCCTGGACCTGAACTCGATCTACGGGACCACCGAGGCCGGGGCGTACCCGATCGTTCTCGCCACCTACTCGATCGTATGCTCCACCGGGTACGACGCGGACACCTCGGCCGCGGTCAAGTCGTTCCTCACGAGCGCCGCGAACGAGGGGCAGGCGAATCTGGCGGAGCAGGGTTACGTGCCGCTGCCCGGCACGGTGCAGGACAAGCTGAACGCGTCGATCGCCGCGATCGCCTGAGTGCGGTCCACCGCCGCACCGCTCTATATTCGGACCTAGCAGATTGCGAGCGCAGATGAGCGACGCGCCAACCCAGTCGGCGCTGCCCGCACCCGGCCCCGGTGACCCCGGGGCCGGGGCGGGTGGTCCGCTCGGAGCATCGGAGGACCCGATCCGTACCCCGTCCGCGACACCTGGCAAGGCGGTGGTCCGTCCGGGCGACCGGATCTTCACCACCCTGGCGAAGGGGTCGGCGGTCTTCATCTCGGTGCTGATCGGTGCGATCGGCGTCTTCCTGATCTGGCGTGCGGTCCCCGCGCTCTCGCGCAACGAGGTCAACTTCCTGACCAGCCGGTCCTGGGTCACGACCGACATCGACCACCTGGCGTTCGGTGTGCTCGACCTGCTGCAGGTGACGGTCCTGGTGTCGCTGTTCGCGTTGGCACTGGCGATGCCGGTCGCGCTGGGCATCGCGATCTTCCTCACCCAGTACGCGCCGACGCGGCTCGCGCGGCCGCTCGCGTACGTGATCGACCTGCTCGCGGCGGTCCCGTCGATCGTCTACGGCCTGTGGGGTCTGCTGATCTTCGCGCCCGCGATCCGGCCGCTTGCGATGTGGCTGAACGAGAACCTGGCCTGGATCCCGCTGTTCTCCGACGGGTCCGGGTCCATCCAGGGCGGCGGCACGATCTTCACCGCGGGCATCGTGCTCGCGGTGATGATCCTGCCGATGATCACCGCCGTCACCCGCGAGGTCTTCAACCAGACCCCCGTCGCGCACGTGGAGGCGGCCCTCGCCCTCGGCGCCACCAAGTGGGAGGTCGTCAAGACCGCGGTCCTGCCGTTCGGTAAGTCCGGGTACATCAGCGGGTCCATGCTCGGCCTCGGCCGGGCGCTTGGCGAGACGATGGCCCTGTACATGATCCTGCGGACCACCGCGGCCAGCGCCACCTGGTCGCTGTTCGACGGCGGCTCGACGATCGCGTCGAAGATCGCCCTCGGATACGCCGAATTCAACAACGACATCCAGGCCGGCGCCTACATCGCCGCCGGGCTGGTGCTGTTCGTGCTGACCTTCGTGGTCAACGCCGCGGCCCGCGCCGCGGTTGCCGGGAAGAAGGACTGACATGACGACCACGATGGATCGACCGGTCAAGGCGCCGACCTTCCAGGGCGTCAGCGCGCGGCGACGTACCAGCGACCTCGTCGCCAGGGTGCTGGTCACCGGGTCGGTGCTGCTGGCGCTGGTGCCGCTGGTGTGGGTGCTGTTCACGGTGATCCAGAAGGGCTTCGCGGCGATCACCAGCCCCACCTGGTTCACGCATTCGCTCAACGGCCTGTCCGCGTCCTCGTCGGGCGGCGGCATCTACCACGCCCTGATCGGTACCATCCTGCAGGGACTGGTGTGCGCGGCGATCTCGATCCCGCTCGGCCTGTTCGTCGCCATCTACCTTGTCGAGTACGCGGGCCGCTCGAAGCTCGGCAAGCTCACCACGTTCATGGTCGACATCCTGTCCGGCGTCCCGTCGATCGTCGCGGCCCTGTTCATCTTCGCGCTGTGGATCGCGACGTTCGGCTTCCCGAAGTCGGCGTTCGCGGTGTCGCTGTCGCTGGTGCTGCTGATGGTTCCGGTGGTGGTGCGCTCCACCGAGGAGATGCTGCGGATCGTGCCGCAGGACCTGCGGGAGGCGTCGTACGCGCTCGGCGTGCCGAAGTGGAAGACGATCATGCGGATCGTCGTCCCCACCGCGCTGCCCGGCATCATCACCGGCGTGATGCTGGCCCTCGCCCGGGTGCTCGGTGAGACCGCGCCGCTGCTGATCCTGGTCGGCTACGCGTCCTTCATCAACTTCGACATGTGGGGCGGGGAGATGGGGTCGCTGCCCGGCGTCATGGTCGCGGAGATGAACAACCCCACCGCGGCCGGATCCAACCGGATCTGGGGCGCGGCGCTGACCCTGATCCTGCTGATCGCGGTCCTCAACATCGTCGCGAAGCTGATCGGGCACCTGTCCCGGGTCCGCAAGTGACACCCCGACTTCCCGCCATTCGAGTCACCACCATGCAAGGGAGCCATCATGGCCAAGCGTCTTGATCTCAAGGACGTCAACATCTACTACGGCAAGTTCCACGCCGTCGCGGACGTCGGCCTGTCGGTGCACCCGCGCAGCGTGACCGCGTTCATCGGCCCGTCCGGTTGCGGCAAGTCCACCGTGCTGCGGTCGATCAACCGGATGCACGAGGTCACCCCGGGCGCGCGTGTCGAGGGTGCCATCCTGCTCGACGGCGAGGACATCTACGGCTCGCAGGTCGACCCGGTCGGTGTGCGCAAGACCATCGGCATGGTGTTCCAGCGTCCGAACCCGTTCCCCACCATGTCGATCCGGGACAATGTCGTCGCGGGCCTGAAGCTGCAGGGGGTCCGCAACAAGAAGGAACTCGACGAGGTTGCGGAGAAGTCGCTGCGCGGTGCCAACCTGTGGAACGAGGTCAAGGACCGGCTCGACAAGCCGGGCGGCGGCCTGTCCGGCGGTCAGCAGCAGCGACTGTGCATCGCCCGCGCCATCGCCGTCTCGCCCGACGTGCTGCTGATGGACGAGCCCTGCTCGGCGCTGGACCCGATCTCCACCCTCGCGATCGAGGACCTGATCACCGAGCTGAAGCAGGACTTCACCATCGTGATCGTCACGCACAACATGCAGCAGGCCGCTCGGGTCAGCGACCAGACCGCGTTCTTCAACCTCGAGGCCACCGGCAAGCCCGGCAGGCTGGTCGAGATCGACGACACCGAGCGGATCTTCTCCAACCCGTCGCAGAAGGCGACCGAGGACTACATCTCGGGCCGCTTCGGCTGACGTCGACCGGGTGGTTACCGGAACATCAGCCGCGAGCGGTGTCCGACATCCGCCCGGTCGGCGGTCGCAAACTAGCGGAGGCGAATGTCGGCGATCAGCCCGTGATGGTCGGAGCCGGTGATCGGGACCCGCTCGAGGTGGGTGACGGCCGCGCCCCGCGTGATGATTCGGTCGATGCCGGTGACCGCGGGATACCAGCGGTGCGCGGGCATCGTGGGCAGCAGCCCGGCCCCCGCCTGGTCGGCGGCGTCGACGTAGCCGCCGGTGAGCAGGTCCCGGTACTGGCGTTGCGTCCAGCTCGCGTTGAAGTCGCCCGCCGCGATGACCGTGTCGTGGTCGGCGGCGGCGAACTCCCGGCCGAGGGCTCGCAGTTCGGCGGCCCACATCGGCGCCGGGAACAGGTAGGCGGGCGCCGGATGGACGGCGAACAGGGCCACCGGTTCGGCGCGGCCGACATCGAGATCGGCGGCCAGGTTCGCCGACAGGTATCCGTCGAGCATCCGGGTGTTCGACAGCGGGAAGCGGCTGTAGATCCCGCCGCCGAGCCCGCCGGGACCGAGCGGCACCAGGTAGCGGTGCGGAAGCAGTTCGTCCAGGCCCGCTGCGGCCAGCCCGGTGATCGACTCGTCCGTCACCTCCTGCACGGTGACGACGTCCACGTCGCGGTCCCGGATCGTGTCGACCAACGCGACCGGATCGGCCTGCCCCACCTTGACGTTGGCCTGCAGCACGCGCAGCGTCGGGCCGGTCGCGGTGACGGTCGGGCCGGCGAGGTAGAGCGGCGCGAGCAGCCACACCCCGAGCGCGCAGACCAGCAGGCACCCGACCTGAACGAGCCAGCGTCGCGCGAGGGTGGCGGCCACCGCACCGATCATCGTGACGACGAGCAGCATCGGGGTCCATCCGGCGAGCAGGACCGGAATCCGAACCTCGACCGTCAGCACCGACGCGAGCAGGCCCGCGCCGCCGAGCAGTCCGCAACCGGCGGCGAACACGCCCGCCGCGTACCGGTAGGTGTCGTCGCGGGGCACGGCACCGATCTTGGCACCGTCACGCGAACGGGCGGTTGCCGGGGCATCGCGCGGGTGCGCGGCCCGGCAACCGCCCGTTCGGTGGTTGCGTCGTGCGGTCAGGCCAGTTCGCCGCCGTCCTCGGGCTCGGCGGGCATCTTGCCGGTGACGAGGAAGATGACGCGGCGCGCCACCTCGACGGCATGGTCCGCGAAACGCTCGTAGAAGCGGCCGAGCAGGGTGACGTCGACCGCGGCGGCGACGCCGTGCTTCCACTCCCGATCCATCAGCACGCTGAACAGGTGCCGGTGCAGGTCGTCCATCGCGTCGTCCTCCTCCTGGAGTCGCGCGGCGCGTTCCGGGTCGTGCGTCTCAAGCACCTCCCGTGCCGCGGCACCCAGCGCGACGGCGAGCCTGCCCATCTCCGCGAAGTAGCCGTTGACCTCCTCCGGGAGGACGTGGTTCGGATGTCGCCGACGGGCGATCTTCGCGACGTGCAGGGCGAGCGCGCCCATCCGGTCGATGTCCGCGACGATCTGGATTCCGCTGACCACCTGCCGCAGGTCACCGGCGACCGGCGCCTGCAACGCGAGCAGGGCGAACGCCCGCTCCTCGCAGACGACGCTGAGCTCGGTGATCTGGTCGTGGTCGCTGATGACCTGCTCGGCGAGGGAGAGGTCGGCCTGCAGCAGCGACTGCGTCGCCTTCTCCATCGCCGCACCCGCGAGACCCGCCATCTCGCCGAGCGTGTCGGCGAGTTCGGTCATCTGTTCGTTGTATGCCACGCGCATGAGGTCACAGCCTAGTTCGCGCAGGGGACCAAGTCACGAGCTCCCGGTGAACGGGGGGTGAACGACGACGCACGTCAGGGTGTGAAACGGCCTGCGGTCGGGCCTCACGCGCAGGCGTCGTCGCCCGCGTTGGTGAAGGCCAGGTCGGCGGGCAGCTCCTCGATCGTGGTCCCCGAGATGACCGTCGACTTCGGCGCGATCTTCGGGTGCAGCGCCGCCCCCGCCTGCTGCGGCGCGACGATGGTGCCGTCGAAGTCGGAACCGAGCACGACGTCGACGATGCCGTCCAGGTCGTACGCCTCGAGGAGCTGGGCGCCGGGAATCGTCGCGGCCACCGTCGCGGCCTGCGCCTCCGCGCCGGGGCCGAACCGCACCAGCGTCGACGAACTGGTGCCGCTGTAGTTGCCGACACTGTAGATGGAGAAGCCGTTGGCGCCGAGGGCCTCCGCCGCCTGCGCGGCGATGCCGGTCACCCCGGACGCGTTGGAGACCTGCACCGACACCATCGACGGATCGAGGGCCTGCACCGCTGCGGCCGGGGTGGGCGTGACCGCGGTGGACGGCGCGGCGGCCGCCTCCGTCTCCGCCGGTTCCGGGGTCCGCTCCTCGCCGGGTAGCGGCTCGTCGTCGATGATCGCCCGGAAGATCGACTTGATGTCGTCGAGGCGGGGGATCTCGTTGCCGAGCTCGTTGGTCCCCGCGGTCGGCACGGTCAGGAAGGTGACCGCACCGGCGTCCACCTTCTGCAGCGACCGGCCAAGCGTCACCAGGGACTTCGTGTCCACGTTCTGCACGAACGTCTCGCGGGTGAACGCGTTGATGAACCCGTTGAGCTTGCCCGGATCGAACAGCACCTTGTTCGACATCGCCCCCCGCAGCAGCGACGACAGGAACATCTGCTGACGCTTGATGCGGCCGTAGTCGCCGTTGCCCTCCGCCTCGACCTTCCTGGCGCGCACGTAGTTCAGGGCGGTCGCGCCGTCGACGGTCTGCTTGCCCGCGCGCGGGAGGACGGTCCCGAGCTCGCCGTCGATCAGCGGGGCCGTGGTGCAGACCTCGACGCCGCCGATCTCGTTGACCATCGACTCGAACCCGGCGAAATCCATGCCGATGAAGTGCCCGATCTTCAGTCCGGACAGTTTCTGAATGACCTTCACCAGGCATTTCGGTCCGCCGTAGGCGTAGGCGGAGTTGAGTTTGTCGTTGTCGGCGCCGTAGTTGGTCTCGCTGGTGTACTTGCCCGCGCTGTTGTCCCAGGCCTGGCAGTCCGGGCGGACGATGTCGAGATCCCTGGGGAAGGACACCGCGACCACCCTGCTGCGGTCGGCGGGGACGTTGACGAGGATGACGGTGTCGGCGCGGGCGCCCTCGGCGTCCGCGACCGATCCGGCGCCCAACCCGCCGTTCGCGCCGGCCCGGGTATCGGTGCCGACGATCAGGTACGTCTCGTCGCCGTACTGCCCGCCGGGGTCGACGACGTCGCTGCTCTCCAGGTCGAGGGCGGCAACCTGACTGAATCCGTTGTCCGTCGCCCGCAGGTAGCCCCAGACGACGCCGGTCAGGGCGAGCACCACCACGGCGAGCAGCGCGGTCCCGGTCCGGCCGGCCACCCGAAGTCGACGCTGCTTGCGGCGCTTGCTCGCGACGAGCCGGCTGGTCGCGTCGGACTCGGCCGGATCATCGGGGGCAACCGCCGTCGGGGCTGCCCGATACAACCAACTGGTGCCCGCGGGCTTCGGTTCGGCCTCCGACACGCTGTCCGCGACGGGGGTGACCTCGGTGGGCCCGTCGTCCTGGCCGACCCGCTGCATCAGCTCGGCGACAGTGAGTCGGTCGCTCGGGTCGCCGTCGGTGCGGATCCGGCCGCTGTCACCCGGCGGCGTCGGCCCGGGCTGCGGCGGGGTCGGCGGCTTCGGCGGCGGTGTCCGCGGCCGTTCCGGCGGCGCAGAGGGGTCCGGGCGGTTGCTGAGCTGCTGCTCGGGCGGGCTCGGCTCGGGGCGGGGGCGGGGCACCGGCCTGCCGACACGGGAGATCGGTCTCTCCCAGGGAGCGCGACCTTCGGGCGCGGTGCCCGGTTCGTGATCGTCGCCCAACGGGGTGCCCCTACCTCTCCTGCGCTACACGCACGCGTCGTCGCCGTCGGCTCGCGGCGGTGCACACATGATACTGATCGAACCTGTGGGTTCCAGCCGCGCCGAGTCGATGCAGGTCAGCCGCCCGAGTGCATGAGGTCGGCGCCAGCGGGAACGAGGCAGTCGTCGGGGTAGTCGAGCCACCCGTCGGGGAGCGCGACCGTGCCCGGCGACCCCTGCCGTCCGCGGGGGCCCTCGGCGTCCTTTGGGAACGGGACGTCGGCGGGCAGCTCGGCGAGCAGGCCGTCCAGCTCCTCGAGGGTCGACACCAGCGCCATCGCCACCCGCATGTCGGATCCGGCGGGGAACCCGCGCAGGTACCAGGCGACGTGCTTGCGTAGCTCGCGCATGCCCTTGTCCTCGCCGTGGTGCGCGGCGAGCAGCTCGGCGTGCCTGCGGATGATCGCGGCCACCTCACCGAGGGTCGGCGGCGTCGGCATCGCGGTCCCGTTCAGCGCGGCGCTGAGCTCGGCGAACAGCCACGGGCGGCCCAGGCAGCCACGGCCGACGACGACGCCGTCGCAGCCGGTCTCGGCCATCATCCGCTGCGCGTCCTCGGCGGCGAAGATGTCGCCGTTGCCGAGTACCGGGACGTCGGTGACGTGCTCCTTCAGGCGGGCGATCTCGCTCCAGTCGGCGGTACCCGAGTACCGCTGCGCGGCCGTCCGTGCGTGCAGCGCCACGGCGGCAGCACCCTCACCGGCGGCGATGCGCCCGGCATCCAGGTGGGTGTGGTGGTCGGCGTCGATCCCGACCCGCATCTTTACCGTCACCGGGATGTCGGTGCCCTCGGTGGCCCGCACCGCGGCCGCGACGATCTGCCCGAACAGGCGCCGCTTGTACGGCAGCGCCGAGCCGCCGCCCTTACGGGTCACCTTCGGGACCGGGCAGCCGAAGTTCATGTCGATGTGGTCGGCCATGTTCTCGTCGACGATCATCTTCGCTGCCGCGTAGGTGGTGTCCGGGTCGACCGTGTACAGCTGCAGCGACCGCGGCGTCTCCGTCGGGCCGAAGGTTGTCATGTGCAGGGTCCCCGGCTGGCGTTCGACCAGCGCGCGGGCGGTCACCATCTCGCACACGTACAGACCGGAGGTGCTGCCCGCCCGCTCGAGCTCGAGTTCCCGGCAGAGGGTGCGGAACGCCACATTCGTGATACCCGCCATCGGCGCAAGTACGACGGGACTGCGCAGCTCCAGCGAGCCGATACGCAGATGCTGATCAGCGGAAGACATCGATTACCTCGGAAAAGTCTGTGCCCGGCACCGGGGTTCGGTGCCGGGCACAGGATAGCCGCTCCGCCGGGGATGCCCCGGGGTCGCCGACCTCAGGAGGCCGGTTCCTCCAGTTCACGCCTGCGCGCCTCACGGGCCAGCATGCGGTCCCGCTGCTCCTCGAACTTGGCGGCCTGCAGGCCGAGGTCGTCGACGAACGAGGACAGCTGCTCGCGGGCGGCCTCGCCTGCGCCGGAGAAGTCGGTGCGGTCGAAGATCCGCCACTTCCGCAGGACCGGCATCACCACCTCCTCGAGGTGCTGCCGCAGGTCGTAGATGCCGTGCTTGGCCATCAGCACACCGTTGCGCCGGAAGTTCGGCATGCCCGCGCCGGGCATCTGGAACTTCGTGATGACATCCGTGATCGCGGCGATGGCCTGATCCGGAGCCAGATCGAGCGCGGCCTCGCAGATGTTCCGGTAGAAGATCATGTGCAGGTTCTCGTCCGCAGCGATGCGGGTGAGCATCCGGTCGGCGATGTCGTCGTTGCACGCCTTGCCGGTGTTGCGGTGCGACACCCGGGTCGCCAGTTCCTGGAAGGTTACGTAGGCGACCGACGAGAGCAGGCCGCCGGTGTCGGCGGGGGAGGCGTACCCGTTGGTCATGTGGATCATCCGCGCCTCTTCCAGCGCGACCGGGTCGACGCCCCGGGTCACGACCAGATAGTCGCGCAGCACGATGCCGTGCCGATTCTCCTCGGCGGTCCACCGTCCAACCCAGGTGCCCCATGCGCCGTCCCTGGAGAAGTTCTCGGCGATCTCGCGGTGGTAGGAGGGGAGGTTGTCCTCGGTGAGCAGGTTCGTGATCATCGCCGCCTTGGCGACCGGATCGAGCCGGGACTGCTCCTCGTCCCAGTCGTCACCGCCCATCGCGGCGAAGTTGCGGCCCTCGTCCCACGGGACATAGTCGTGCGGATGCCAGTCCTTGGCCATCGACAGGTGGCGGTTGAGATTCGCTTCGGCCACGGGCTCCAGTTCCTGCAGCAACTCGAGCTGGGTCAAAACTCTGGCCATCACTTGCCTCCATGCGTCGCGGAATCGGCTCAACCTAGCCTACGGGACCGTAACCATGTTTGAGATCCGATCGATCCGCTCATGGCGCTACGAGGTCACGTCGACCACCCTGCGAACCATCGCGGTGGAGCGGCGTGTCGTTACGTGGCCGACGGCAGCGCAGCACGGGTGCCGCCGGCCACGCGCGACTATCGGCGACCGCCGCCGAGCAGGCCGCCGAGCAGGTCACCGAGGCCGCCGCCGCTCTTGCCGCCGCCGCCGAGCAGGCCGCCGAGGACGTCGCCGAGCCCGCCGCCGCTCTTGCCTCCGCCGCCGAGCAGGCCGCCGAGCAGGTCGCCGAGCCCGCCGCCCGGTGCGGCGGACGCCGCCTGCGTCCCGCCCGCACCGCCGCCACCGAACTGCTTGGCGACGAACGTGAGGACCAGCGGCGCGAGGAGGGGCAGCAGCTTGGTCATCAGGGAACTGCCGCTCGCCCCGTCGAGGCCGCCGAGCGTGCTGGCGACCTGGTTCGCGTTGTCGCCGAAGACGTGGCCGACGATCTTCTCGCCGTCGGCCTCGTCGACCTGAGCGAGATCGACCCCGCCGTCGAGCAGCGAGCTGGACTGGTGCTGGGCGAGGGCTGCCTCGAGGGAGGCGGCGCCGCTCGCGTCCTGTGCGTTGGCTTCGAGGCCGCCGAGGAGCGTCGGGACCGCGGATTTCACGGCCGCCGTCGCGGTCGCCTCGTCGACGCCGAGTTTGGCGGCGATGTCCGCGATCGGGATCTGGGCGAGAAGTTCGTCGAGGGAGGCCATGGTGCTCGCTTTCGTGCTGGGGTTCGCGATGGACAAACCTTCTCGATGCACCGTATTGGACGAATCCGGCGCAGAGGTGGATCGTCGTGTCGCGTGGCGCGTGTCAGTTCCGCGGGCGAGGATGGACGGATGAGCACGAATGAGGTGCCGACCGCCCCGCGCTCCGGTATGCCGCCGTGGTTGCGGAAGACGATCTGGGGCCTAGTGCTCGTCGTCGTCCTTGTCGTCACCTACTTCGTTCTTGCCGCGTTCCTGCCCCGGTGGTGGGCGCAGCAGGCCGGGTCGCTCGCCGCGGCAAGCATGACCCGAGGGATTCTGTGGGGCCTGACCTTCGGGTTCGTGTGCACGCTGGTGCCGCTGGCTCTGTTCGCTGCGGCGTGGCGATCCCGACGGTGGCGGTACGCGAAGGTGACGGTGGTCGCGGCCCTCGTCGCCGCCCTGCTGATTGCCGCGCCGAACCTGCTGACGTTGTCGGTCGTGGTCGGCACCAACTCCGCCGCGCATGCGGGTGAACGGATCCTCGACGTCGACGCCCCTGGCTTCCGCGGGGCAACGCTGGTCGGGGTTGTGGTCGGCGCGCTCGTCTTCGGTGTCCTGGTCTGGTTGACGCTGCGGTACCGCAGGCGCGGTGACCAGCTGTCCCGGCTGCGCGAGGACGCCCGGCAACGGGAGGAGCGCGAGCGGGAGGACCGCGAGGAGACGCCGCCGTCGGCCTGACGGCCGGATCGACTCACCGCCCGCGAGGCACCCACGGGTCGGCGATCGGGGACCGACGACGGTGTCGCGCCGGGGCGGGCTCGTCCCGGCGCGCGAGCAGTCCCAGCACGCCGACCGCGAGGACGACGGCGCCCGCGACGACGGCAACGGCCGTCGCCGCCGTGGTGCCGTCGGGGAATGCCATCGCGAGCGGGGTCACGAGCAGCGCCAGCCCGAGGACCACGAGAGCCCAGTGGCTGGTGCGTGATTCGGTCGTCATCGCCCACAGCCCCGCCGAATAGGCGATCAGCCCGAGGATCAGGATGGTCCCGGTGACCGCCTGATCGCCCTGGGTCGGTAGCCACAGGCTGAGCAGGACGAGGGCTACACCCGTCGTCACCACAAAGACGTCCCTACGCACCTCGCTGGCGTGTGCGGTGTCCCGGGTGCGCGTGTACATGTTGTTCGCGTCAGCGACATCCACGGTCATGGCGGCCTCCCTGAATCCGGACCTCTGGAGACCATTCTGATCCCGCAGCGTGTGGGATGTCGACCCACTTCGCCGGGGTCGCCCGGATTGCCGGATCCGGGCCCGAAAGATCAGGAGGCCGGGGCGCGCAGTCGATCGAGGGTGCGCTGCGCGGCAGCTCGGGTCTGCTCGGCCGTCGGAGCGCAGGCGCGCGCCTGCAGGTGGCCGCGGCACAGGTCCTCGACGGTGTCGAAGCCCCCGGGCAGCCCGGCGGTCCGGCGGACCACCAGTCGGACCAGGCGCCCGAGTGATGCTGCCTGGTCGTCGGTGAGCGGGGACTCCGCCGCGTCTTCCAGGGTCCGGAAGGTGGCGTGCCCCAGGTCGGTGTCGCTGGAGCGGGTGGCGGCGGAATCGGCGATACGCGCACCGGTGCACGGTCGGTGCAGCGTCGCCGAACGCGGACGGGTCGCGGATGCGGGCCGGGTGTGGTCGATGCCGATGTGCCCGTGAGGAGACGTCATCTCCGCTCACCGCCTTTTCTGCCCTCGTCGAACCCTGACCGTGCCATGCAATCGCGTCGGTCTCGGCCGCGAATTTCGTTGATTCATGGCCAAGTTGGCCATTTCGCACCGATCGCCGCCCACCAAGTGGTATCAGACCCCGCCGGATACGGACATCCCCGCCCGCGGAACTTGAGGAAAGCGTTACCAAGTCGAGTCCGCCTGGTGGGGTGCCGCGCAGGTTCATCGAAAACGAAAAATCCCACCAGGCGTGGTTCCTGGTGGGCGGTGGTGCCCCCTCTCGGGCTCGAACCGAGGACCTGCGGATTAAAAGTCCGTAGCTCTACCAACTGAGCTAAAGGGGCAGTGCTGCAGCAGTCTAGTTGGCGCGCGGGGGCGGTCGGCCTCCGGGGCTTCGGGGCGGGCCGGGGTCAAGATGGTCGGGTCGAGGAGGTGGCGATGGCGTCAGCGAGCGTGCAGGTGTCCTGTCGGGTCCGCAATCGGCTCTACGTCGACGGGGCGCTGGCCGGGGTTGACCTGCCGCTCGCGGATCTCGCCTCGCACCGGTCCGAGCAGAACGCCCTGATCTGGGTGGACCTGCTCGCCCCGTCGGTCGCCGACATTGTGGCGTTGTCGCCGTTGATCGGCGGGGAGGTCGGGTTGCATCCGCTCGCGGTCGAGGGCGCGGTGTCGGGTCGGCAGCGCCCCCGACTGGTGCGGTTCCGCGATCACAATCTGCTGCACGCCCGCGCGGTCCGCATGCAGGCCGGGTCCGACGACCTTGCCGGGACCGACGTCTCGATCTTCATCCTGCCGCGGGCCCTCATCACGATCCGCGGCGACGACGGATTCGCGATCGACCCGATCCTGGATGACTGGGACGACAACCCGGACCTGACGTCATACGGGGTGGGGTTCCTGCTGCACAGCGTGCTCGACAACCTGGTCGACGGGTACTTCGCCGCGATCGACCTGCTCGACGACCAGATCCAGAATCTCGAGGACGCGCTGCTGCTCGGGGAGGGCCCGAAGAATGCGGTCCAGTTGCGCAGTTTCGTGTTGCGAAAGGCGGTCGCCCACCTCGGGCGGGCGGTGTTGCCGATGAACGAGGCGTTGAGCGCACTGCTCCGGCAGGGGGCGCATGTACTCGACGGGGACCTGGTGCCGTACTACCAGGACGTGTACGACCACACGCTCCGCGCGACCGAACGGATCGACGGGATGCGCGACACGATCGAGTCGATTCTCGCGACACATCTTGCGATGCAGGGAAATTCGCTGAACGAGATCATGAAGAAGCTGACCGCCTGGGCGGCGATCATCGCGATCCCGACGGGGGTCACCGGCTACTTCGGACAGAACATCCCGTTCCCGGGATACGGCGACACCACTGGATTCTGGTTCAGTGCGGCATTGCTGCTCGTGCTGGGGTTGGGGCTGTGGTGGAACTTTCGCCGGCGGGACTGGCTGTGACGGGCCGCGGGGCGGAGAACTCGGGTGCGCACCCCCCTCCGGCGCACCCGAGCCAACCAAAGCGTACCACCTGGTGTGTTACGGCAGGTCGCTTACCTTACTTGCCGGTAGCATCTTGCGTCCCGTTCGGCGGTGTGGTGGTGCGCCCAAATCGCGGTTGCCGGGGTTAGGGTTGATCGAGGTCTTCTGTGGCCTGTCGGGGCGCACCAATTCGACTTGCAGGTTTCGGAGGCGGGACAAGCTCACATGGCACGTCAACAGGAACGCGCGCGGCGGACCCGCGCGGCGATCGTCGAGGCCGCGGCGGTCGAGTTCGCCCGACGCGGATACGCGGCGGCATCGGTGAACACCATCCTTGAGGGCTCCCATGCGACCAAGGGGGCGATGTACTTCCACTTCGATTCGAAAGAGGACCTCGCGCGCGCGGTCATGGCTGCCGCGCTCGAGCGGTACACCGAATCGACCGACCGGTGGAAGCGCGTCGATGCCGACCCCCTTCAAGTGCTGCACGCGATCATCGCCGAACTGGCGGACCGATTCGCCGACGAGGTGATCGTCCAGGCCGAGTTCCGGCTCATCATCGAGCCGGAGTTCTACTCCGACGTGCGCGCCGGGGGCAGTCAGGTGTGGGGACACACCGCGCACGAGCTGGTGCTGCGGGCCCAGCGGGAGGGTCTGCTGCGGCCGGATGCGGATCCGGTGGTGTTCTCCCGGGTGTTGGGGGCCTGCCTTGCCGGTCAGCGCTACATGCTCGACCTGACCACGGACAGCACCGGCCTGCGGGAGCGGTTCGACGAGGCATTCGAGGTGCTGCTGCAGGCGATGGCGGCCGAGGACTGGCTTGAGGCATGGCGCAGGGAGGGCTGGCAGGACCTCGCATCGCTCGCCACCGCCGCCGCAACGGCCGAAAACGCCTCGGAAACCGGCGATGACCAGCCGATTTGAGTTCTCCGAAAGATGTGTCCTAAGCTATGCGAGCTCCCAACGGAACAGCCGTTGAGGGTACTTGCCGGAGAGATCCGGCGGGCCCCCTTCGTCTAGCGGCCTAGGACGCCGCCCTTTCAAGGCGGTAGCGCGGGTTCGAATCCCGTAGGGGGTACGGATTTGGGAAGTAGCGGGTTCGCCTGCTAGGTTTCAAACCGAGCAAGACCGAGGGCCACAGCCAGTGGGTCTCACAATAAAGAGGTACAGCAAGGCCCTGTGGCGCAGTTGGTTAGCGCGCCGCCCTGTCACGGCGGAGGTCGCGGGTTCGAGTCCCGTCAGGGTCGCTTAGTAAGCGAAGGCATTCGGTTCGGGTGCCGCCCGGCCAGGTAGCTCAGTTGGTACGAGCGTCCGCCTGAAAAGCGGAAGGTCGCCGGTTCGATCCCGGCCCTGGCCACCAGGCCATGAAACTCCCAACTCATCCGAGTTGGGAGTTTCTGCGTTGTCGGGGACAGTGCTGGTCCGCGCTCAGTGAAGGTCGAATCGGTCCAGGTTCATCACCTTCACCCACGCGTCGATGAAGTCGTGCACGAATCGCGGACCCGCATCGTCGCAGGCGTAGACCTCCGCGAGGGCGCGCAGCTGAGAGTGCGAGCCGAAGACGAGGTCGACCGTGGTGGCCGTCCACCGGGCCACGCCGGTCCCGCGATCCCGGCCCTCGTAGACGTTCGCGTCGGACTCGGACGGGGTCCAGACCGTGCCCATGTCGAGAAGGTTGACGAAGAAGTCGGTGGTCAGCACGCCGGGCCGGTCGGTGAGGACGCCGTGCGGGCCGCCGCCGTGATTGGCGCCGAGGGCCCGGAGGCCACCCACGAGCACCGTCATCTCCGGCGCGGTCAGATCGAGCAGGTAGGCACGCTCTCGCAGCAACTGCTCCAGCGGAGCCTTTTCGTCGTCGCGGGCGTAGTTGCGGAATCCGTCGGCACGGGGTTCGAGGACCGCGAACGACGCCACGTCGGTGTCCGCCTGCGAGGCATCGGTACGCCCCGGCGCAAACGGCACCGTCACCTCGACGCCGGCGTCCTTCGCCGCCTGCTCGACGGCCGCGGACCCGGCGAGGACGATCAGGTCGGCCAGCGACACAGCCCGTCCTCCGCCTGCCGAGTCGTTGAAGTCCCGTCGAATCCGGTCAAGCACCGGCAGCACCTCGGCCAACTCGGTCGGCTGGTTCACCTCCCAGTCCTTCTGCGGTGCCAGCCGAATCCGTGCCCCGTTGGCGCCGCCGCGCTTGTCAGTGCTGCGGAAGCCTGCGGCCGCCGCCCACGCCGTCCGGACCAGCCGGTCCACCGACAGCCCCGACTGCAGCACGGCGGCCTTGAGCGTGGCGACGTCCCCGGCCTCGACCAGCGGGTGATCGACGGCGGGCACCGGGTCCTGCCAGAGTTGCGGTTCGGGCACCCACGGCCCGAGGTAGCGCGAGACCGGCCCCATGTCGCGGTGCAGCAGCTTGTACCAGGCCTTCGCGAAGGCGACGGCCAGTTCCTCGGGATGATCGAGCCACCGCCGGGTGATGTCGGCGTAGATCGGAGATTCGCGCAACGAGATGTCGGTGACCAGCATGGTGGGGGCCCGTCCCGGGCCGCCGAAGGGGTCCGGGATCGTGCCCGCTCCCGCACCGTCGCGCGCCACGTACTGCCACGCGCCCGCGGGGCTCTTCGTCAACTCCCACTCGTACCGATAGAGGATCTCGAGGAACGTGTTGTCCCACGTCGTCGGGGTTGGTGTCCACACCACCTCGAGCCCGCTGGTGATCGCGTCCGCGCCTGCGCCGGTGCCGTAGGCGCTCTTCCAGCCGAGCCCCTGCTCCTCGAGTGGGGCGGCCTCCGGCTCGGGCCCGATCAGGTCCGGGTCGCCAGCGCCGTGTGTCTTGCCGAAGGTGTGGCCGCCGACGATGAGTGCCGCGGTCTCCTCATCGTCCATCGCCATCCGCCCGAACGTTTCGCGGATATCGTGGGCTGCGGCAATCGGATCCGGTTGTCCCTCAGGGCCTTCGGGATTCACATAGATCAGGCCCATGGTCGTGGCGCCGAGCGGCTTCGCCAGTTCGCGCTCACCGCTGTAGCGCTTGTCGGTGCCAAGCCACTCGTCCTCGAGTCCCCAGAAGACCTCCTCGGGTTCCCAGATGTCCGGTCGACCGAACCCGAAGCCGAACGTCTCGAACCCCATCGACTCGAGCGCGCAGTTGCCTGCGAAGACGAGCAGGTCGGCCCAGGAGATCGACTGCCCATACTTCTGCTTGACCGGCCACAGCAGGCGCCGGGCCTTGTCCAGGCTGGCGTTGTCGGGCCAGCTGTTGAGCGGGGCGAAGCGTTGGGCGCCCTGTCCGGCGCCGCCGCGGCCGTCGGCGATGCGGTAGGTGCCCGCGCCGTGCCAGCTCATCCGGATGAACAGGCCACCGTAGTGGCCGTAGTCGGCGGGCCACCATTCCTGCGATGTCGTCATGAGATCGAACAGGTCGCGCTTGAGGGCCTCGACGTCGAGCTTCGCGAACTCGCTCGCGTAGTCGAAGTCCTCGCCCAGCGGGGTCGACCGGGACGAATGCGCGTGCAGGACCGACAGATCCAGCTGATTCGGCCACCAGTCCTGGTTGGTGTACGGGCGGTGTGCTCGGGGGGTTGGTGCGGCGATCACCGGATTCTCGCTGTCGCTACCCTCGGACCGGCGTTCCTTGGCGTTCGGCGTGCGTTCTTCGGACACGGCGTTCCTTCCCGGAGCGGATGAATCGACCCGTGCTCACGAAGGCGAGCGGGGCCTTCGAGACGTTGTGGATACCTAGTCAGAATGGCACTTTTCCGGAATCAGTCAACAGTCGTCTCGGCCCGGAGCGGAACGGTTCTGCCGTGGGAGGTCACGGAAACGGCGCGGGGCCACCCCCCCACCCCCGCCCACCCCCCCCCCCGACCCCCGCCCCCCTTTCCTCCGCCCCCCCCCCTCCCCCCCCCCCACCCCCCCCCCCCCCCCCCCCCCCCC
>NZ_JBSGXD010000002.1:275472-285299 GCF_053609225.1 Rhodococcus sp. NPDC054953
GCCCCGACTCAAGATCGAGTCGGGGCCGCGCCGGGGGTCGGGATTCAGTTGGCCGGGGTCCAGCTGTCGGGGCCGAAGACCTCGTAGTGGATCGCCGAGTCGGGGACCTGCCGCTCAAGCAGGCTCGCGCGCACGGACTGCATGAACGGCATCGGGCCGCACAGGTAGACCTGGGTGCCGTCGATGATCTCGATACCGGACAGGTCGGCGCGGCCGGCGAACGTGCGCTCGTCCTGTGCCCGCTGACCGAGATCCTCGTACCACCGGTGCATGGTGGCGGACGGGATCTGCCCGACCAGCTCGGCCAGCTCCGCGCGGTGCGCGTGCCGGGCGGGGGAGCGGTCGGCATGCAGCACCGCGACCGGGCGGGCGGCGGCGGTGTCGGCGAGGTGGTTCAGCATGCCGATCATCGGGGTGCAGCCGATCCCGGCGGACACCAGCAGCAGCGGCGCGTCACCCTCGTCGAGGACGAGATCGCCGAAGGGAGTGGTGACGGACAGGGTGTCGCCCTCGAAGACATTCTGGTACAGGAAGTTCGAGACCTCGCCTGCCGGTGAGTCGGTGCCGTCGCCGGGGATCGCCTTGACGCTGATCTGCCAGTCCGCCGCGGTCGGGGAGCCGACCAGGCTGTACTGGCGGATCTGCCGGGCGCCGTCGGGGAGGGTGACGCCGACCGAGATGTACTGCCCCGGGCGGTACGACGGCAGCGGCGTCCCGTCCGCGGAGCCGAGGACGAAGGAGACGGTTTCGGGGGATTCGAGCACCCGGCGGGTCACCTTCACCTCGCGCCACACCTGGCCGGGCTCGACGCCCGCATCGGCGTAGAGGTCGCGCTCCATCGCGATGAGGGTGTTGGCCATCAGCCAGTACAGCTCGTCCCACGCCGCAGCGACCTCGGGGGTGACGGCCGCGCCGAGCACCTCGACGATCGCCTCGAAGAGGTACGTGTGGACGATCTGGTACTGATCCTCGGTGATCCCGAGCGACGCATGCTTGTTCGCGATCCGGGACATGATCAGATCGGTGCTCGGGGCGTCGTCGCTGACCTGGAGCGTCGCGAAGGCGGCGATCGAACCCGCCAGCGCCCGCTGCTGGTCGCCCTGCTTCTGGTTGCCTCGGTTGAACAGGTCGCGCTCCAGTTCGGGGTGCGCGGCGAACATCTTCTTGTAGAACAGGGGGGTGATGTCGCCGATGGCGGCACCGACGGCGGGGAGGGTCGCGCGGATGACTTCGGTGGACGCTGCTGAGAGGCTCATGATCCGAAGCTATTTAATTTGCATTTGAGATGCAAGATAGTGTGACGCAGGCCACGACGGCCTGTAGTAGGAATCAGGTCCAGGCGGTGAGGCGGCGTCGACTGGCGAACTCGCGGGGCAGCCCGGTCCGCGGGTCGGTGAACGCAACCGAGCGAGCCAGCAGCTGCAGTGGGTTCGAATAGTCATCGGGCGCAATGTCATACAGTGTTGGATAGAAGTTGTCCCCGATGATCGGGATGCCGAGTCCGTTGAGGTGCACCCGCAGCTGATGCATTTTGCCGGTGCGGGGAAGCAGGCGATACCGTCCGATCCCGCCGCGCGACTCGATCAGCTCGATCCGGGTCTCCGCGTTCGGGTCGCCGGGGACCTCGACACAGCGCAGATCGCCGTCCGGTTTGACGATGCGACTGCGCACCGTTTGCGGCAGGGCCAGATCCGGGTCGAACCGGGCGATCGCCTCGTACTCCTTGGCGACCCGCCGCTGCGCGAACAACTCCTGATAGTCCCGTCGCGCCGACGGCCGCACGGTGAAGACGAGGACGCCGGCGGTGACCCGGTCGAGGCGGTGTGCCGGGGTCAGGTCCGGCAGATCCAGGTCGCGGCGCAGCCGGACCAGCGCCGACTCCGTCACATGCCGCCCGCGCGGAGTGCTGGCCAGGAAGTGTGGCTTGTCGACGACGAGCAGGTCCTCGTCACGGTGCAGGATCTCGACCTCGAACGGCACGGGAGGCTCGACCGGTGGATCGCGGTACAGGAAGACGAACGTGTGGGCCCGGTACGGGGTTTCGGGTGTGACCGGGACGCCGTCCCCGGCAACCACCTCGGCCGCATCGACCTTCTCGCGCAGCCGTGCCGCGTCATCCGGGAATCGCGCGAGCAGGTACTCGAGCACCGTCGGCCAGGCACCGTCGCCGGGCAGCCGCAACCGCGTCGGGTTGAGGCCGTCACGCACGGGAAGCGGAGCGGCGGGCACCGGCCCACCGTATGCGGCTGCGCCGCCCGTGCGCGAGTTTTACCCCGATGGGGGTGAAATTCACGCACAGTTCGGTCGTTGACGCTGGTCGTGGCGGCGGCTACTCTCCGGTAGGTTTTGTGGCGCCCGTCACGGGGCCCATCGCGCGAGGGGGAGTCGGTGCGGATGCGTTCGAAGGTTCTCGGTTCGGTGTTGACGGTGCTGGCGCTCGGCGTCGGGTTCGCGGCCGTTCCCGCGGCGGCCGACCCGTCCGGGGGTGCGGCCGCCTGGCAGTGGCAGCTCACCGCGGATCAGGCACCGCGGTATCCGGGCGTTGCGATCGAGTGGGACGTGCCGATCACGATGAGCGACGGCACGGTGTTGCGGGCGAACGTCTACCGCCCCGCCGACGCCGCGGGGCGCGCGATTGAGGACAAGCTGCCCACCGTCCTCAACATCACCCCGTACACGAAACTGATCAGCGCCGTCGCCGACGCCGGCCTCGCGCTGCCCGGGGTCGAGGCAACCCTGGTGTCGTTCCTCAATCAGCTGAACCTCACCGGAACCCCGCTCGACGGGGTGACCGAATTGACCGGACTCGTCACCAGCGGCGGCATGAAGGCCTTCGGCGTCAACCGCGCACTGGTGCAGAGCGGCTACACCCAGGTCGTCGTCGACGCCCGCGGCACGGGCTTCTCGCAGGGGGTGTGGGACGTGCTCGGGCCGCGCGAACAGCAGGACAGCGTCGAGATCATCGACTGGGCGAGCAGGCAACCGTGGTCGGACGGCGCGGTGGGGATGGGCGGCGTCTCCTACTCCGGCATCAACTCGGTGCAAGCCGCCGGTCACCGCCCGCCCGCGTTGAAGGCGATCTTCCCGGTCGAGCCGGGCAACGACCTGCTGCGCGACATCGTCGGCACCGGAGGCGGCCTCGGCGTCGGCTTCATGCCGATGTGGCTCGCGCTGGTCGACGGGCTCAAGCTGGTGCCGAACGCGCAGGACGTGCTGCGCGGCACCGTCGACCAGCGCTGGCTCGCGGACCGTCTCGCCGACCCGTTCACGATGATTCCCGAACTCGTGCAGGCGGTGTCGGAGCCGGACATCGCCGACATGACCCCCTCGACGATGGCGGTCGCGCAGGACGGGCCCTTCTACCAGGACCGCCGGGCCGACCTCGACCGCATCGAGGTGCCGACCATGGTGTTCGGTGGCTGGCACGACATCTTCGCCAACAGCGAGCCGCGGATCTACAACGGCATCGACCTGCCGCCCGGCCGCAAGCAGCTGGTCATGGGTGACACCTACCACCTGAATCCGGGGCAGGGCTTCGGGACCGCCGGTTCCCCGCCCCGCATCGACGTCCTCGAGCGGGCCTGGTTCGACCGGTGGCTCAAGGGAATCGACAACGGGATCGAGAAGTACGGACCGGTCACGCTGTGGCAGCAGGGCGGCGGCTGGACCACCACCGACCGCTTCCCCAGGGCCGGTGCGCAGTACCAGCGTCTGTACCTGTCGGCGGCACCGAGCGGGACCGCCGGGCACAGCGGGCACGACGGCAGCCTCACCACACAGGCACCCGGTGAGGCCGCCCGCCTGACCGTCGCGCCCGGGGCGCGCGGATTGTGTTCGCGGGACGCCGCGCAGGGCACCGCCGGGATGCTGGTCGTGCTGGGATCGGTGTGCACCAAGGACTCCCGGATCCAGGAGGCGGAGGGCCTGACCTTCACCGGCGCACCCGTTACCGAACCCACCGTGATCTCCGGGCCGATCAACGTGCACCTCAACACCGTTCACGACACCACCGACGGGTTCTGGGCGGTCACCGTCAACGACGTCGCCCCCGACGGGCGGTCCACGGTGCTGACGAGCGGTGCGCTGACCTCGTCATTGCGGGCGGTCGACGACGCGCGGTCGGAGAAGGCGCCGAACGGGGACTACACCGACGCCCACCACCGCCTGACCCTCGCGACGCGGCAGCCGACCGTGCCGGGACAGCCGACGGTGCTCGACGTGAACATGGTCCCCACCGATGCCGTGCTGGCGCCCGGGCACCGACTCCGGGTGGACGTGTACGCGCTGAGCGTGCCGCGATACCTGCCCCTCGGCCCGATGCTTGCCGCAAGCGGGCTGCGTCCGCAGCACCTCCAGCTCGACCCGACACAACCGAGCTTCGTGACCTTCCCGACCGTCGGCTGACGGTCAGGGCAGGTCGGCGATCCGGACCGACCTGCCCTCCGCAGCGGACCGTCGGATTGCATCCAGCACCGCCTGCCCGGCCACGCCGTCCGCGAAGGTCGCCGGGCGCGGCTCGTTCGGTCCGAGTGCCTCACCGAGGATGCGGCGGCGGAAGGCGTCCGCGAGCCGGGTGTAGGGGGCGCGGTCGATGCCGGTCGCGTGCAGCCAGTCGTAGGTGGTGGAGAACAGGTCGAACGGGGGCGGCACGGGGCCCGGTGTCGCCAGGTCGTCCGGAACGGGAACGTCGTGCTCGCCATCGGCGCCCGCCCGCCGGACGGTGGCTCCGTCGATCCACAGGCTTCCTGTCGTGCCCGCGATGCGGGTGGTCATGATGAGCGGCCCCCACGACCCGACGGTGCTCTGCAGGACACCGTCCACGCCGGTGACGGTACGGAAGTGCACGGTGAACGAGTCCTCGGCGGTCTGGCCGCGGTCGGCCACCACCGGCAGTCCGGCGCTGACGGTGTCGAACTCGCCGAGCGTGCTGCGGATCTGGTCGATCATGTGGGTGCCCTGCGCGCCCAGCCAGCCGCCGCCGGACGCCCCGTCGGTCCACCAGTCGGGTGCCTCGGCGTCGTCCGCAGCGAACATCGGGAGGTGCATCAGCATCGTCGCCAGCTTCGGGGTGCCGATCGTCCCCGCCGCCACCTCCCTGGCCAGCAGCGCCTGCGCAGGGGCGTAACGGAACTCGGTCCCGACCTGATGCACCACCCCGGCCCGTTCGACGGCGTCGAGCATTCGCCTCGCCTGCGCCAGATCCGCGGCGAACGGCTTCTCGCACACCACGTGCAGTCCGCGTTCGGCGGCCTCGATCGCCAGGTCGGCATGGGTGTGCGGCGGCGTGACGATGGTGACGGCGTCGATCTCGGTCAGCGCACACGCCTCCGCCAACGAGGTGGCTGCGTGGGGGATGCCGAACCGTTCGGCGCGCGCGGCGGTGCGGTCGTGGTCGCGGCCGATCAGGACACGGACCTCGAATCCGGCGTCGCGGAAGGCGGGAACGTGGGTGATGCAGCCGAATCCGGTGCCGATCACGGCGAGTCCGATGGGCTGGCGAGGGGGCTGGGCGTCGGTCATGGGACGCGACGATAGCCGCTCCGCCGACCCCCGGCTCTTCCCCGGGTTCCGGAAATCCGGCGTCGACGTACCCTGGGCCACATGGGGAACTGGACCGCGCGTGACATCACCGATCAGACCGGACGCACCGTCGTGGTGACCGGAGCCAACAGCGGGCTCGGGGCGGAGGCGGCGAAGGCCCTCGGGGCCGCGGGTGCGACCGTGATCCTGGCCTGCCGGAACGTGGCCAAGGCCGCGCCGGTCGCGGCGGCGATCGGCGCGAACGCGCAGGTGCGCCCGCTGGACCTCGCGGACCTGGCATCGGTGCGAAAGTTCGCGGACGGCATCGAGGCGGTGGACGTGCTGATCAACAACGCCGGCGTGATGGCGGTGCCGAAGTCCAGCACTGTCGACGGGTTCGAGACACAGTTCGGCACGAATCACCTCGGGCACTTCGCGCTCACCGGACTGCTCCTCGACCGGATCACCGACCGGGTGGTGACGATGTCGAGCCTGATGCACCGCATCGGGGCGATCGCGCTCGACGATCCGAACTGGCAACGGCGGCGGTACGGCCGCTGGTTCGCCTACGGGCAGTCGAAGCTGGCGAACCTGATGTTCGCGTACGAGCTGGATCGTCGGCTGACCGCCGCCGGTTCGGCCGTGAAATCGCTTGCCGCGCACCCGGGGTACGCGTCGACCGGGCTGCAGGGCCACACCGGGTCGCCGTGGGATCGGGTGATGGGGATCGGAAATCTGTTCGCGCAGAGTGCCGAGATGGGTGCGCTGCCCGCGCTGTACGCGGCGACATCCGATTCGGTGTCCTCCGGCACCTTCGTTGGTCCGGACGGACCGTTCGAGCAGCGCGGACATCCCCGGGTGGTGGGTTCCAGCGCCCGATCCCACGATCGGGCGGTGGCCGCCTCGCTGTGGGACGAGTCGGAGCGGCTGACCGGCGTCACCTACCGGTTCGGGAAGTAGGCCACGATGATTCGCCGTCTCAATCATGCCGTCCTGTTCGTCTCCGACCTCGATCGCAGTCTCGCGTTCTATCGGGACGTGCTCGGGTTTCGGCAGTTGCCGGGGGGATTCTCGGGTGCCGCGTTCCTGCAGGCCGCCGGGTCGGCGAACGATCATGACCTCGGGCTCTTCCAGAGTCCGCACGCGCCGGGCGTGCGCAGGCCCGGCGAGGTGGGGCTCTACCACCTGGCGTGGGAGGTGGGGACGCTCACCGACCTGGCGGGGATGGCGGACCGACTCACGGCCGCGGGTGTCCTGACCGGGGCGAGTAACCACGGCTCGACGAAGGCGCTCTATGCCCGCGATCCCGACGGCATCGAGTTCGAGGTGTGTTGGCTGGTGCCCGACGACCGGGTGGAGGAGGAGTTGGTTCCGGGGACGCCCCCGACGCGGCCCCTGGACCTCGGCGCGGAGATCGAACGGTACGGCGCCGACACACTGAGCGGGCCGCGCACCGATCCGACGGTGTGGGAACGGATCTTCGCGCGACGCTGAGGGGAGTCGGACGGTCTCGACGGCATCCGGGTGGGGTCCGCCGTCACCTGCGCCAGAACAGGTGGTGGGTAATCCCGCTGGGACTGGGCACAACGTCCAGCTGGAACCGGTCGCGGAGATCGTCCGGGGACTCCCACAGCCGCAGCCCGGATCCGAACTCGATCGGCGCGACCGCCACGTGCAGGGTGTCGACGAGATCCGCGTCGAGGAATTCCCGGATGGTGGTGACGCCACCGCCGAGCCGAACGTCCCTGCCCCGTGCCGCCTCCCGCGCCCGGCCGAGCACCGTCGCCGGATCACCATCGACAAAGTGAAATGTGGTGTCGGACAGGGAGAACGAGGGACGCGGATGGTGTGTCATGACGAACACCGGGGTGTGGAAGGGTGGTTCGTCCCCCCACCATCCGAACCACTCCGGATCCGTCCATGGGCCGCGCTGCGGTCCGAACTTGTTGCGGCCCATGATCTCGGCCCCGATGTTGTGCGAGAAGTCCCGGGTGAAGTAGTCGTCGAGGCCGCGGCTGCCGCCGGAATCGGTGCGGTTCGGCCAACTGGCCGTCGCCCCTGCCCACGCCATCAGGTTGCCGTGGTCGAGCCCGAACGGACTCTCGAAACTCTGGTCGGGTCCGGCGGCAATGCCGTCGCTGGACACGGTGAAGTTCTGGACACGCAGTAGTTGGCTCACGTTCGTCTCCCCGCGGTCGAGGGTGGTGATCGGAAACTGTCCGCAACTCTACGTCGCGGCGGCAACCCCGGACGCCGCCGCAGGCAGCCGCGGCGGGAGGATGGAATCATGCCCTTCACGCTGCCCGCAGGCCCGGACGTCGAGGTGGAAACCGAGGTCAAGCATTCCCGGTTCCTCGCGGTGCTCCGCCGCGTCGACGGTCCGCAGGCCGCACAGGAGTTCCTCGACGAGCAACGTCGTCGGTATCCCGATGCGCGACACCACTGTTGGGCTTACATCGCCGGGGACGAGCCGGCGCAGCGGGCCGAACGGTCCGGCGACGACGGAGAGCCCGGCGGCACCGCGGGGGTGCCGATGCTGCAGGTGCTGCGGGCCCGAGACCTCGTCGGTGTCGCGGCGGTCGTCACCCGCTACTTCGGCGGCGTCAAGCTCGGTGCAGGCGGACTCGTCCGGGCCTACTCGGGCGCGGTGGCCGCGGCCGTCGACGCCGCGAGCCTGGTCGGTCGCGAACGGCGCCACCTGCTGGCGGTGGACGTCGGGCACGACATCGCCGGGCGGGTGGAGGCGGACCTGCGGGGGCGTGGAGTCCCGGTCGTGGGCACCGCCTACGGCGCGGTCGTCACCCTCACGCTCGCCGCGGGTGATCCCGCGGAGCTGGCGACGGTAGTCGCCGAGGTCACCTCCGGCGCAGGGGAACTCGTGCCCGTGGGGGTGCGGTGGGTGGACGTGTGATCGACCGCTGCACGCGCAATCGCCGGTCCCGGCACGGCGGGGATGCGGCGGGCCCGCCAGCGTAGGCTGAGGGAACCGGTGAGGACAGGGAGGCGTGCGTGCCCGAGATGACCGTGCCCGAGGTGATGGCCGAGCTGGCTGCGCTGGCGACGCCCGTACCCCCAAGGTGCAGGACTGGCTGGTCACCAACGTGGTGAAGCGGAGCCCCGCTGACCACCGACCGGGTGGTGAAGCGGCCGGACGGGCTCGACCTCGCGGCGCTCCTCGACACGATCGACGCCGAGATGAAGGACGCCCCGGACCGCCTGCAGTGGGCGATGAACAACTGCCTCGCCCAGATCGGGATCGAGCACCCCGACCAGCGCGACCGGGCTGTCGACATCGGTGAGCGCCTCGAGGTGCTCAAGGACTACCCGACACCACCGAAGTGCACGTCACCGTTCGCGCCCACCTGGATCGCGGAGATGGTCCGGCGCAGGGAGGCGCGGTAGCGCGGTCGACGACACCCGCCCCGAGGCGTCGGCCTCGGGGCGGGTGGGGAGTGCGGTGCTTGCCTAGCGCAATGCGGCGACTGCGGACTCGATCTCCGACGGCAGGACGGTCGGCTCGAAGCGCCGTACGACGGTCCCGTCGGGGTCGACGAGGAACTTGGTGAAGTTCCACTTGACCGCGTCGGTGCCGATCGACTCCGGCATCGTCTTGCTGACGTGGTCGTACAGGAAACCGTGGTCCGGACCGAAGTCGCCGGGTGCCTCGGCGCGCAGGTGCCGGTACAGCGGGTGCGCATCGTCGCCGTTGACGTCGATCTTGCCGTAGACCGGGAAGGTGACGTCGTAGTTGACCTTGCAGAACTCCTGAATCTCGGCGTCCGTGCCCGGCTCCTGACCCGCGAACTGGTTGCACGGGAAGCCGATCACCTGCAGGCCGAGCTCGTCGGACTTGCGGTTCAGTTCCTCGAGGCCCTCGTACTGCGGGGTCAGACCGCACTTGCTGGCGACGTTGACGATGAGCAGATACTTGCCTGCGTAGCCGCTCAAATCCTCGGTGGTGCCGTCAGCGGTCGCGACGGTGAAGCTGTGGACGCTCATGAACTCTTCCTCTGGGTCGTGCGGACGGGACGGAAACGATTCTCGTACATCGGGGACTCCGCGCGGAACCCGCGTCGCGGCAGCGTCGAACTGTGCGTGATGTTCACCCGGTCGGGTGGGGTCCCCTGTGGGGAGAACATCACGCACGGGCCGTTAGGGGGTCAGGCGATCAGGCCTGCGGTGGCGGTGCGGGCCTTGTCGAAGCGGGCGGCGACGTCCGCCCAGTTGACGATGTTCCAGAAGGCGTTGACGTAGTCGCCCTTGACGTTCTGGTAGTCGAGGTAGAAGGCGTGCTCCCACATGTCGAG
>NZ_JBSGXD010000003.1:0-3259 GCF_053609225.1 Rhodococcus sp. NPDC054953
GTCGCGGTGGTCGCCGTGCTGATCGTCGCCACGATGACCCGAACCCGAACCCGGCCGCTGGCGTGAAATCGGCAGAAGGACCGCTACGCTCGGTCACCGGGACCAGCAGTCGGGCAGCAGCGGGAGGTCGAGCGGTGGGCGGCAACACACAGCGCAGGAACATTCTGATCACCGGCGCCAGCTCCGGGCTCGGGCGGGGCATGGCCCGCGAGTTCGCGGCGCGCGGACGCAATCTCGCCTTGGCGGCGCGGCGCACCGACCGGCTCGAGGAACTGCGCGACGAACTGCTGACCGCGCACCCGGGCATCACCGTCGCGATCCGTACCCTCGACGTCAACGACCACGACGACGTGTTCACGGCGTTCATGGAACTCGACGCCGAGCTCGGCGGCCTGGACCGGGTGATCGTCAACGCCGGACTCGGCAAGGGACAGCCGTTGGGCACCGGGTACTTCCGGGCCAATGCCGCGACCGCGTCCACCAACGTCCTCGGCGCGCTCGCCCAGGCCGAGGCGGCGCTGGAACTGTTCCGCCCGCGCCGCGCCGGGCACCTGGTGCTGGTGTCGTCGGTGAGTGCGGTGCGCGGGATGCCGCGCAACCTGACCACCTACGCGGCCTCGAAGGCCGCGGTCGCCTCGCTCGGCGAGGGCCTGCGGGCGGACCTGGCGGGCAGCGGAATCGCGGTGACCACGCTGCTGCCCGGGTTCATTCGGTCGGAGATGAACGAGAACATCAAGAAGGTGCCGCTGATCGTCGACACGGAGACGGGCTGCCGGGCAATGGTGAAGGCCATCGAACGCGAGGCGCACCGGGCCGCGGTGCCGGGCTGGCCGTGGGCGCCGCTGTCCGTCGCGATGCGGGTCCTTCCGCTGTCGGTCGTCGCGAGGATGACCTGATCCCGCGCCCCCGCACCCGGCTCCAGCATTGAATGGGGGTTCATGTGCCATCCGCCGCGGGCGAATGACACATGAACCCCCATTCATCGGAGCGGGAGGGCGGCTACGGCACCGGCGGCGACTTCATCTGTCCGAGCAGGACGCGGGCCGCGTCCTTGGCCTGCGCGGCAGGGGTTGGTGACCCCGAGATCGCGGCGGTGGCCATCGCGCCGTTGGCGAGCAGCGCGAGCTGATCGGCCAGCCCCTCCGGCCGGTCCGCCGCGCGGACGAGGTCGCGCAGACAGTCGAGGAAGGCCGCCTTGTGGGTGCGGGCGATGTCGGCGACGACGGCGTTGCTGCCGCCTAGCTCACCGAAGGTATTGATGAAGGTGCATCCGCGGAAGTCGTCTCGGCGGAACCAGTCGTCCAGGTAGTCGAACACTCCGAGGATCCGCTCGCGGGGGTCGGCGTACGGCGCGAGGAAGCCGACGATCTCGTCGCGCACCGCGTGGTCGCGCCGCCGCAGCATCGCCTCGACAAGCCGCTCCTTCGACGGATACAGCTGGTAGAGCCGTTTGAGGGAGACGCCCGAGCGGGTACGGATCGCGTCCATTCCCACGGCCTGGACGCCGTGCTCGTTGAACAGCTCCTCCGCGGCGTCGAGCAGTCGCACATCGGCAGTGTCCGAATCCATTTCGCCTCACCCCTTGCATGGAGAACCAACGTTCTTTACTGTACACCCCAGCGGGAGAACGACCGTTCTCTCCTTGAGTGGTCACGGAGGGCTCATGTCCAGCTTCGACACCCGACATCGCACGACACTCGTGGACGGCCGTGAGGTCTTCTATCGCGAGGCAGGAGATCCGAGCCGGCCCACAGTGGTTCTGTTGCACGGATTTCCGACCAGCTCGCACATGTTCCGCAACCTGATGCCCGCCCTCGCGGACGAGTACCACCTGATCGCTCCGGACCACATCGGCTTCGGCCGGTCGGAGAGCCCCACGGTCGACGAGTTCGACTACAGCTTCGACCACCTCGCCGAGGTGACGGCCTCGTTGCTCGGCCAGCTCGGTGTCGACCGGTTCGCGCTGTACGTCCACGACTACGGAGCGCCGATCGGTTTGCGCATCGCCGCTGAGCACCCGGAGCGTGTCACCGCGCTGATCACCCAGAGCGGGAACGCCTACCGCGAGGGATTCACACCGTTCTGGGACGTGCTGTTCGCTCATGCGGGTGACCGGGAGGCGCACGAACCGGCGGTGCGTGAGCTCCTCGACGTTGCCGCGACGCGATGGCAGTACACCCACGGGGTCCCCGACGACCGGTTGGACCGGATCGCTCCCGAAACGTGGCTGACGGATCAAGCCGGCCTGGATCGTCCGGGTAACAAGGAGATTCAGCTTCAGCTGTTCTGGGACTACCAGTTCAACCTCGACCGGTATCCCCTGTTTCAGGAGTACTTCCGCACCCACCGGCCGCCGACCCTGGTGGCCTGGGGTCGGGACGACGAGATCTTCGGCTCGGCCGGGGCGGAGGCGTTCGCGGCGGACCTGCCGGACGCGGAGATCCACCTGCTCGACACCGGCCACTTCGCGCTGGAGACCCACCTCGACGAGATCGCCGGCCTGATGCGCGACTTCCTGCGGCGCACGGCCTGACTCGCCCCGACCCTTCCCGGAGGAATAGTGACGATGACCGTCCGCACCCGGGCCGCGGCCCTGATCGAGCAGCGGGGATCCGGCACGTCGGCGCTGTCGGCGGGCATCACGGCGCTGCTCGTCATCGTGTGCCTCGTCGCCGTCGAACGCCTGCTCGGACTGGAGGTGTTCGCCTTGCCGTTCGTGGCCTCGGCCGCGCTGATAGCGTTGGCGCCGAGCGCTCCCGCGGCCCGTCCGGGCGCCGTCCTGCGCGCCTACCCGGTCGCCGCGGTGGGAGCCATGCTGATCACCGCAGCCGTCGGAGCGTCCGAGGTGGCGGTGACCGCGTCGGCGGTGTGGGCGGTCATCGCGATGGCGGTCCTGCGCGCCCCGCACGTGCCTGCCGCGCTGTGCGCTGCCGGAATCGGGCTCACCGATCCGGGATTCGGCTACCTGGCGCACACCCTTGTGCCCGCCATGGCGGTAGTGGTCGCCGCGTCGGTGGCCGCAGGTCCCGCCGCTCGTGCGTCGCTGAGTCGCTGGGTTCGGCACCCGTGGTTCGCCGGTCGGCGTCGCCCGGCGACCTTCACCGGTTGAGGCGGATCCTGGACCACACTGCCGTGGGGGTCGCCGGACGTCGCGCCGAAAACGACTGTGGCGGGGGGGGGGGGGCCTGGGGCCCACCCCCCCCCCCGCAGTGGTTGTAGGCCGGTTCTGCTCCGCCCCCACCAGGAAAGAACCGGCGGC
>NZ_JBSGXD010000003.1:3269-45902 GCF_053609225.1 Rhodococcus sp. NPDC054953
GGTAGGTCGGGGGGGTATTTTGTGGGGAGGGGGGGGGCGGGGGGGATGAAGTGAGGTGTGTAGCGGGGGCGGACGGCGACACCCCCCGCACCGCCACAGTCGGTGCTGCAGTGCTGTTTCGATCAGGCCTCGATGATGAAGGCCTCGAGGTCGGCACGAGCCTTGTCGTCGGCCATCTGGATCGGCGGCGACTTCATCAGGTAGGCGGAGGCGGGGTAGACCGGTCCGCCGATGCCGCGGTCCTTGGCGATCTTTGCGGCGCGGACGGCGTCGATGATGATGCCCGCCGAGTTCGGCGAATCCCACACCTCGAGCTTGTACTCAAGGTTCAGCGGGGCGTCACCGAACGCGCGACCCTCGAGGCGGACGTACGCCCACTTGCGGTCGTCGAGCCACTCCACGTAGTCCGACGGGCCGATGTGCACGTTGCGGTCGTGCACCTTGCCGGACAGCGGGCCGTTCAGGTTGGAGGTGACGGCCTGGGTCTTCGACACCTTCTTCGACTCGAGGCGCTCACGCTCGAGCATGTTCTTGAAGTCCATGTTGCCGCCGACGTTGAGCTGGTAGGTGCGGTCCAGCACGACACCGCGATCCTCGAACAGCTTCGCCATCACGCGGTGGGTGATGGTGGCGCCGACCTGCGACTTGATGTCGTCGCCGACGATCGGGACGCCGGCGTCCTTGAACTTCGCGGCCCACTCCGGGTCGGAGGCGATGAAGACGGGCAGCGCGTTGACGAACGCGACGCCGGCGTCGATCGCGCACTGCGCGTAGAACTTGTCGGCCTCCTCGGAGCCCACCGGCAGGTAGGAGACGAGGACGTCGACCTTCGCGGCCTTGAGCGCGGCGACCACGTCGACCGGCTCGGCGTCGGAGACCTCGATGGTCTGCGAGTAGTACTTGCCGATGCCGTCGAGGGTCGGGCCGCGCTGGACGGGGACGTCGAGCGGCGGGACGTCCGCGATCTTGATGGTGTTGTTCTCGCTGGCGAGGATCGCCTCGGACAGGTCGAACCCGACCTTCTTGGCGTCGACGTCGAACGCGGCAACGAACTGCACGTCCCGCACGTGGTACTGCCCGAACTTCACGTGCATCAGGCCGGGGACGGTCGAGCTCTCGTCCGCATCCTTGTAGTACTGGACGCCCTGGACCAGGGACGAGGCACAGTTCCCCACGCCCACAATGGCCACGCGCACCGCGGTGCTGTTCTCACCCATGGTCGGGTTCTCCTTCTTTCTTGGGTAACGCTGTTGGTGTTTGCTCGGCCGCGATCAACTCGTTGAGCCACCGCACCTCTCGCTCGCTCGTCTCGAGTCCGAGCTGATGAAGCTGGCGGGTGTAGCGGTCGAGTGATCCGCTGGCTCGCCCGATCGCGTCGCGGAGCCCCTCGCGGCGCTCCTCGACCTGACGACGGCGCCCCTCGAGGATCCGCATCCTCGCCTCCGCAGGGGTGCGGCTGAAGAATGCGAGGTGCACCCCGAAGCCGTCGTCGGTGTAGTTCTGCGGGCCGGTGTCGGCCACCAGTTCGGTGAACCGCTGCCTGCCCGTGTCGGTCAGCTGGTAGACGCGGCGGGCGCGGCGCTTGACCGCCCCGTCCGGACCGGCGTCCTCGGCGATCAACCCGTCGGCCTGCATGCGGCGCAGCGTCGGGTAGAGCGATCCGTAGGAGAAGGCGCGAAAGGCGCCGAGCAGGCCGGTCAGCCGCTTGCGCAGCTCGTAGCCATGCATGGGTGACTCGAGGAGCAGCCCGAGAATTGCCAGCTCGAGCATTCGTGTCCACCTCCCCGGTCGTCCGAACCTAATCGCGTGATGCGACAACCAACTATATCGCAGCGATATAAACGATCGCGGGAACCGGCGCTGGTGTCTGCGACACGCCGTAGCGGATACCCGCCGATCCGGGTGGCCGGGGGACGTCAATCGGGCGGGTACACCCGGAGGATCTCGCCGTCGAACCCGACGGTCATGAAGGTCGAGTACTCGACCGCATCGGTCACATAGATGGCGACCACGGGTTCGGCGACCCGGTCGTTCGTGCCGAACTGGAACCGCACCTGGCTGACCTCGCCGTCCGGCAGGCGCAGCGTCTCCGGTGCACCGGCCACCAGCCGCGCGATCGCGGCGACGTCGACACCGCCGAGGTCGAGCGTCCGGGTGTCGCGTGGTCGGTCGGAATCGACTCCCCACGTATCGAATTCGCCGTCGTAGCTGTGGCCCACATACCTGCCCGGATCGGTGTCCGACCGCCGGTCGACCGCGCCGCGCTCCGGGAAGAGCAGCACCTCGTCGGCGAGCGTGTCCCCGAAGTGCGCCCGATAGTCCTCGATGAACCGCTGGATCCCGGCGCCGGTGGTGAGGTTCGGGACGTCGGGTGCGGACGACACGATCCCGCCAGCGCAGGATCCGGCAAGCGCACCCACCCCTGCCGCTGCCGCGACCAGGCCGGCCGCGCCCGCCCACCGCCGCGGGCCACCGGGCCGCGGCTCCCGCGGCCGACGGTCCGGCCGGACCACCGCCGACCCGGCGTAGCGCACCGGAATCTGCAGGTCGCCGACCAGCCTCGCGAGTTGGTCGAACGTGACGGACCGCATCGCCCGGTCGGTGCGGGTGGCGTGTTCGGTGTCGGTCAGCTGACCCTCGGCGTGCGCGGCGTCGAGCAGCCCGCACGCCTCCACGCGGTCCACGTCCCGCGCCCGGATCCCGGTCGAGGTCATTGGTGCTCCTACTGTCCGAAGGGGTAGGCGCGATGCACCTCGCCCGCGAGCGTCGCGGTGAGGTGCCCGCTCTCGTCGAACTCGTTGCCGACATAGACGCTGATGAGCGGTCCGGCATCGGCATCGGGCTCGACGGAGAGGTGGCTGATCGTGCCGCCGGGCACATTCAGCAGGATCGGCGCCTCGGCCAGGATCCGGTCGAGTCCGGCCCGGTCGACGTCGGCCAGGTCCACGGTCGGCGTGTCCACCCCGCGGGTCGAGGGATCGCGGTCCGGCTCGAAGCCGTACCGATAGCTGTAGCTGAGCACCCGGTTCGGTTCCCGGGGCAGTGCCAGGGTGACGCTGCCGTGCTGCTCGAACAGGGTGAGCTCGTCGACCACGGTGTCCCCGAACGCGGCGCGGTAGTCGTCGACGAACTGGGCGAAACCCGCCGCGGTCCTGAGGTCCGGCGTCGCGATCACTCGGGGCGGCAGCGCAGCAAGGTCGACCGCGGTCGCACCCGGTGCGGCAGGCAGGGCGGGTGCGTCGCCGCGGCCGGCGAACCAGAACGCGGCGATCCCGGCGACGACCGCGGCCGCCGCGGCCGCCGTGCGGAAGCGGCGGGGCCGGGCGGCGGGATCGGGTGTCGCGCCCGCCGGCGGCAGCGAGGTGGTCGGGCGCGGCGGGGCGGCGTCCTGCAGATCCTCAACCAGGGAGTCGAGGTCGCCCAGGGTCCTGCCGTCGGTGAGCAGTTCGGCCCGCATCCGATGCTCGGCGGCGTCGAGTTGGCCGTCGGCGTAGCCGGCGTCGAGGAGCGCGAGCACGGCCGCCCGGTCGGCGTCGGTCGCGCGCGTCGACGGCGGATAGGGACGGGCCACGGCGGAATCCTAGTTCGACCGAACAGCGAGGGCGTTCCCGCCGTCGAGGCCGGCGACCAGGTAGCCGACGGCCTGGTTGCCGTCCCCGACGTAGACGGTGACGGTCGGCCGCCCCGAGTCGGCGACGAGGACGTGCCCGACGCGTCCCGCTGGCGCCCCGACCAGCGCGGGAGCCGCGGCGATCAGCCGCGCAACCCCGGCGGCGTCGATCCGCGTCAGGTCCACCACCGCGGCCCGCGGCGGCGACGGTTCGGTACCCACCGGCCGGACGTCGCCGGCCACGTCGTGGACATCGACGCGCCCGGGGTTGCCCGCCCGGCGGGTCACCCGGGCCGCGTCGGGATACAGCGCCAGCGAGGTGGCCAGGGTGTCGCCGAATCGGGCGCGGTAGCGGGCGACCACGGCGGCGATGCCCGCCTCGGTGAACGGGTCGATCGGGGTCGCGCGATCCGGTGGGACCGTGACCGGCCGGACGGACGCGGTGTCGGCACCCGCGGCGGCCGGTGCGGATGGCGCGTCACCGGACCCGCGGACCGCGACGGTCAGCGTGGCGACCCCGGCGACCAGGGCGACACCCGCCACCGCCGCGGCGGCACCGAGGCGGCGGCGTCGGCCGATCGGATGCCGGGACGCGACCGCAGCGGGCAGCTGCAGGTCCGTGGTGAGGGACCGGAGGTCGCCGAGGGTGTCCGCGGCCGCGGCCAGCGCGAGACGGTCGTGGAATTCGCCTGCCCCGAGCTGCCCGTCGTCGTAGGCGGTGCGGAGCAGCGCGCGGGTGCTGGTGCGGTCGGTGTGCCTGGCCCGGGTCGAATCGCGCAGCGGGGACACCCCGGAATCATAGGAGGTCCGGTCGCGGCCGATGTGTGTGGACGGTCACGCCGAGGACCGCGCCCACCTGCGTTTCCGCGGTGGGGGCCGGGATGATCGGCCGGATGACCCGCGACCGGAGGGGGTCGCCCACGTACTCTGGTCACCGTGCGATTGCAGCGGCAGGTGGTGGACTACGCCCTCCAGCGGCGATCCCTGCTGGCCGAGGTGTTCTCCGGCCGTACCGGGGTCACCGAGGTGTGCGATGCGAACCCCTACCTGCTGCGCGCGGCGAAGTTCCACGGCCAACCGTCGGAGGTGACCTGCCCCATCTGCCGGAAGGAGCAGCTCACCCTCGTGTCGTGGGTGTTCGGCGACAAGCTCGGCCCGATGTCCGGGTCGGCACGGACCGCCGACGAACTGGTCCGGCTCGCGGCGACGCAGGAGGAGTTCTCCGTCCACGTCGTCGAGGTCTGCCGCACGTGCAATTGGAACCACCTGGTGCAGTCGTACGTTCTCGGCTCGATCCCCGCACCGAAGCGGACCCGACCGACCCGGACCCCGAGCCGACGCACCGCGAGTGAGTGAGCCGCACCGACGACCGTGACCGCAGCCTGACCGGCTGAGCCCGAGTGACACAGCCGTGTCCATGCCAGTACTGGAGAGTCCCCACGTGAGTTCCCCCTACAACGATCCGCAGGGCGGTCGACCCACCGGCCCGCCGCGCCCCACCGGCCCGCAGCCCGGTGGCCGCCCGCCGGGGTACTCGCAGCCGAACCAGCCGCCGCCGGGGTACGGGCGTCCGCCGTCGGGCCCGCCGCCGCGATACCCGGGCGGGCAGCAGCCGCCGCAGGGGCAGCCACGCCAGGGGCAGCCGTACCCGCCGCAGGGGCAGCCGGGCCGGCCCTACCCGCCGCAGGGGGCGCCGCGCCAGCAGCCGCCGCAGGGCGCGCCGCGCGGTCCGCATGGTGCTCCCCCGGTGCCGCAGCAGCGCCCCGCCACGCCGCAGCCCCGCCCCGGCCAGAACGACGCCGGTCCCACCGCCGCCGCGAAGGCGGGTGCCCAACCCCGTCCGTCCACCCCGTCGCGTCCCACCCAGGCGGGCAGCGGCGGCGGCCGTCCACCCGCCGGACCGCCCCCGACCGGTCGCTCCGGCGGTTCGGGCGGCACCGGCGGCCAACCGCCCCAACCACCGAAGAAGATGAAGTCGAAACGCTGGAAGATCGTCCGCCGTACCCTCTACAGCCTCGTCGCGATCGGCATGGTCGTGCCGTTGCTGGCATTCATGGTCGCCTACATGGCCGAGGACGTCCCGCGCCCCGGTGACATGAAGACCAATCAGGTCGCGACGATCTACGCCAGCGACGGCAGCACCGTGCTGAGCACCATCGTCCCGCCCGAGGGCAACCGCACCGACGTCGCGATCGACGAGATCCCGGTGCACGTGCGCAACGCGGTGCTCGCGGCGGAGGACCGGGACTTCTACTCCAACCCCGGCTTCTCGATCAGCGGGTTCGCGCGCGCGGCCCGCGACCAGCTGCTCAACAAGCCCAGCGCAGGCGGCGGCTCGACGATCACCCAGCAGTACGTGAAGAACGCGATGGTCGGCTCCGAGCACTCCTACACCCGCAAGTTCAAGGAGCTGGTGATCTCCGCGAAGATGGCGCGGCAGTGGTCGAAGGACGACATCCTCGCCGCCTACCTGAACACCATCCCGTTCGGTCGGGGCGTGTTCGGCATCGCGGCCGCGTCGGAGGCGTACTTCGACAAGCCGGTCGAGCAGCTGACGGTCGAGGAGGGCGCGGTCATGGCCGCGACCATCCAGCAGCCGTACGGCCTCGACCCGTCCACCAACCCGACCGGCGCCGAGTCGCGCTGGAACTACGTGCTCGACGGGATGGTCGGGGCGAACACCCTCGACGCAGGCCAGCGGGCCGGGATGGCGTACCCGTACGTGGTCCCGCTGTCCGAGGTCGACTCCGGTGCCGTCGGCACCGGCCCGGCCGGACTGATCCGCAACCAGGTCGTCAAGGAACTCGAGGCCAACGGCATCAACGAGCAGGTTCTCAACACCGAGGGCCTGCAGATCACCACCACCATCGACGACCAGGCGCAGCAGGCCGCGGTCGCCGCGGTCACCGACAACATGGAGGGTGAGGACCCGAACATCCGGACCGCGGTCGTCTCCGTCGACCCGAAGACCGGCGGCGTCAAGGCCTACTACGGCGGCACCGAGGGGTCGGGCTACGACTTCGCGCAGGCGGGCCTGCAGACCGGCTCATCGTTCAAGGTGTTCGGTCTCGCCGCCGCCCTCGACGAGGGCATCCCGCTGTCGAAGATGTACGACAGCAGCCCGCTCACCCTCGGCGGCGTCACGATCAACAACGCCGAGGGCGCGTCCTGCGGCGTGTGCACGATCGCCGAGGCGACCAAGCGCTCGCTAAACACCAGCTTCTACCGGCAGATGATGTCGATCGAGAACGGTCCCGAGAAGATCGCCGCGATCGCCCACAAGGCGGGCATCCCGGAGCAGATCCCCGGCCTCGCCGGCACCACGCTGCAGGAGTCGAACGGCAAGTCCGAGTACGGCATCGTGCTCGGCCAGTACCAGTCCCGGGTGATCGACATGGCGTCGTCGTACGCGACGCTCGCCGCGTCCGGGGTGTACCGGGCGCCGCACTTCATCCAGAAGGTCATCACCGCCGACGGCACCGTCCTCCTCGACCGGGGCGCCAGCGTCGCCGGGGAGTCGCGCCTCGACGCGGCCGTCGCGGACAACATCACCTCCGCGCTCGAGCCGATCGCCGCGTACTCGCGCAACCACGGCCTCGCCGGTGGCCGCCCGTCGGCCGCGAAGACCGGAACCGCGCAGCTCGGCGACACCGGGGAGAACAAGGACGCCTGGATGGTCGGCTACACCCCGTCGCTGTCGACCGCGGTGTGGGTCGGCACGGAACAGGGCCTGCCGCTGCAGAATTCGTGGGGCGGCCTGATGTACGGCTCGGGGCTCCCGTCGGACATCTGGAAGGACACCATGGACGGTGCGCTGGAGGGCACCGACGTGGAGCAGTTCCCGGAGCCGGAGCCGATCGCCGGCCAGGCCGGTGTGCCCGCGTACACCGCGCCGTACACCCCGCCGAAGACCACCGCCGCTCCCCCGTCGTCGACGGCGTCCCCGCAGTTGACCATTCCGCCGATGGAGGTCACGCAGACCCCGGTCGAGATCCTGCCCGGCGTGACGATCCCGATCCCCGGCCTCAGGCCAGCCCCGACGACCCAGGCACCGCCGACGACGGAGGGCCCGCTTCCCGGGCAGCCGACCACCGGTGAGGAGGACGACAGCGGGATGACGGGGCTGGACTACGGGCAGGCCGTGCCGCAGGGGCGGGGCTGGTAGTCGGTAACGTCGCACCGGTGGCCGAGGACACAGGGGACAGCACAGCCGAATCCGGCGACCGGGCGACGGTCGGCTCACCGGCCGCGCTCGCGGACGACCGCCGGTCCGCCGACCGGGACCTGCCCAGCCGCACCGACCGGCTGACCGCGGAGGCGTCATCGGTGCTCGGCGGCCCGGTGGGACGGCGGGCGCTGGTCGGTCGGCAACGGTTCTGGACCCCGCTGCGGGTGATCCTGCTGCTGGCAGTGATCTTCCTTGCGCTCGGCTGGTCCACGAAGGCCGCCTGCCTCCAGCAGGCACCGAACGGCCCGGACGGCGCCCTCGGCCTGGACTGGAGCGGCAGCCGCCAGTACACGGCGCTGTGCTACTCGGACACGGTGCCGCTGTACGGGGCCGAACGCCTCGACGAGGGCGCGTTCCCGTACAAGAAGTCGTGGGAGGAACCGGCCGCCGACGGATCGGTGCAGACCCGGTACATGGAGTACCCGGTGCTCGCCGGGCTGTACCAGTACGCGTCGATGACGGTCGCGAAGGCGTGGCACGCCGCGCCGTGGCTGCCCGGGGCCCTGCAGGTGGTGCTCTATTTCAACGTCGTCGCATTCGGGCTTGCGGTGGCGTGGCTGGTGACGGTGTGGTCGACGGTGCTGCTCGCGGGCAGGCGGGTGTGGGACGCCGCGCTGGTCGCGGTGTCACCGCTGGTCGTGGTGCACGCGTTCACCAACTTCGACCCGCTCGCCACCGCCTTCGCCGGCACCGGCCTGCTCGCCTGGGCCCGCAGGAAGCCGGTCCTGGCTGGGGTGCTGCTCGGGTTGGGCGGGGCAACCAAGCTGTACCCGCTGATGCTGCTCGGCCCGCTGCTGGTGCTGTGCCTGCGGGCGGGCCGGGTCCGGGATTGGTGGCGGGCGACGGTCGCGGCCGCCGCCGCGTGGCTGGTGGTGAATCTGCCGATCGCCCTTGCCTTCCCGGCCGGCTGGCGGGAGTTCTTCCGGCTCAACTCCGAACGCGGTGCCGACCCCGATTCGCTGTACAACGTGGTGTCCTCGTTCACCGGCTGGGCGGGCTTCGACGGGGTCCTCGCCCGCGGGGAGAGCCCGACGATCCTCAACGCGGTGTCGCTGCTGCTGTTCGTTGCGGTGTGCGTCGGGGTGGGGTGGATTGCGCTGACCGCGCAGCGCAGGCCGCGGGTCGCGCAGTTGTGCTTCCTGGTCGTTGCCGGGTTCCTGCTGACCAACAAGGTGTGGAGTCCGCAGTACTCGCTGTGGCTGGTGCCGCTGGCCGTGCTTGCGCTTCCGCATCGCCGAATCCTGTTGGCGTGGATGGCGATCGACGCACTGGTGTGGGTTCCGCGGATGTACTACTACCTCGGTGTCGGGAACAAGGGGCTGCCGGAGCAGTGGTTCACGGCGACCGTCGTGGTGCGCGACATCGCGGTGATCGCCCTGTGCGTCATGGTGATTCGGCAGATCTACCGGCCGGCCGAGGACCTGGTGCGCGGGGCGGGGGTGGACGACCCGGTCGGCGGGGTGCTGGACGGGGCCCCCGACGCCCCGCCGGGATGGTTGCCGCGGTGGCTGCGGCCGCGGCCCGGGGCACGGGCGTGGTCGGCGGCCGGGCCGCGGGCCGTCCCGCAGTGACCTCAGCCGGGCCGCGGCGCCCGATCCGCGGCGCCGTCGCTGCACCCGTCGGCACCGGCGGTGCGTGGCCGGGACCGCAGGAACAGCACGAAGAACACCACGAGCAGCGCGGCCCGACCCCACACGCCTGCCAGCACGATCGCCTCCTCGGTGCTGGCGTCCGCCCCGGACCCGAGGGCCGCGAAATACCGGAACACCCCGACCCCCAGGCAGAGGTCCGCGACGAGGTAGGCGCCGACCAGGGTCCACGGCACCCGCAGCAGCACGAAGAACGGGATCAGCCACAGCGTGTACTGCGGGGAATGCACCTTGTGCAGCAACAGGAATCCGCACAGCATCGCGGCGCTGACCGCGAGCCAGGGATAGCTGCCGTCCCTGCGGTAGCGGCGCCAACCGATCCACACCGCGAGCGCGAACGCGACGACGATCAGCAGCGGGGACGCCGCGGCGACGACGCGCGCATAGTCGCTGCCCGGACCCTCGTCCGGGCCGAACCAGTGCCGAACCCCCCAGTACCACACCGAATTGGTGGTGATGTCCGCCTGACGATCCGACTGGAACGCGAACGAGGCGACCCAGCCGCGCCAGCCGAGCGCCGCGAACGGCAGGTTGATCGCGACGACCGTTGCGGTCGCCGCCCCCGCGACCGCCAGCGCGCCGACCGGGTCGTACCGGCCGCGCGCCGTGGCGGGCAGCTCCCGCCCGCCCGCGCCGCCGGTGAACACGTACGCCATCAGCGGAAGCACGAACGCGCCCGGATAGATCTTCAGGCAGAAACCGATCCCCAGCAGCACCGCCGCCAGCACGGCCCGGGTCCGCAGCGACATCCGGTCGCCAGCGGCGACCACGAAGACCGCCGCCGTCGCCGCGGCGACCACCGGCAGTTCCCAGTTGTGGAAGGCGTACAGCACCAGCGGCGGTCCCACCGACCACAGCAGCGTGGGCCAGCCAGCGAGCCTGCCGAGCATCCACGCCGTCGCCAACCCGAACGGCGTCAGGATCAGCGCCGAGTGCAGCAGGAACGCGGCGTCGGTGTGCGCGCCGACGGCGCTCAGCCACATCAGCAGCCCGCTGAGCACCGGGTACTCCACCGTCCCTCCGGTGAGGGCGCCGCTGTCGGTGATCCCGCCCGACAGGTACGGGAAGACGTGGTGGTCGATGTCGCGGCCGATCCACAGGAACTGGATGTCGGAGTAGCAGACCGACGAGTCCTTGATTCGGTCGAAGATCAGGCTGCGGCCGAGCGCGTCGAACGGTTCGCCAGCGCAGCGGGCCTTGTTCAGGTACGCCAGGGCCAGGGTCAGCCCGCACAGCAGGGTCACGGCGACGGTGGTCGTGGTGCTGGCCCGCGCCGGTGTCCGCATGCGCCCCACAGTAGGTGCCGCCACGCCCCCGGCCGGGGAGCCCCTCGCACCGACCGCGATTTCGCAGGTCAGGGGCGCCTCGTGTAGCCTGCATGGGTTGCTGACGCAACGACCCTCCTGTCACGGAACGTCCGTGACCGTTTCACAGTCCATAGGAGGTGATGAGGTCTTATGCGTCATTACGAACTGATGATCATCCTGGATCCCAGCCTGGACGAGCGCACTGTCGCCCCGTCGCTGGATACGTTCCTCAATGTCGTCCGCCAGGACGGCGGCTCCGTCGACAACGTCGACATCTGGGGCAAGCGTCGTCTCGCCTACGAGATCGCCAAGCACAGCGAAGGCATCTACGCGGTCATCGACCTGAAGGCGACCCCGGACACGGTCAACGAGCTGGATCGCCAGCTCGGCCTGAACGAGTCGGTGCTGCGCACCAAGGTTCTGCGCCACAACAAGTGATCCTGTCCGCGTCGGGCCAGTTGTCGTAGCGACGACCTAGGCTCGGGGCATCTGGATTCCACACACTGCAGGAGGAACCACATGGCAGGCGACACCGTGATCACCGTCGTCGGGAACCTGACGGCCGATCCCGAGCTCCGCTTCACTCCCGCGGGTGCCGCGGTCGCGAACTTCACGGTCGCGTCCACGCCCCGCACGTTCGACCGCCAGAGCAACGAGTGGAAGGACGGCGAAGCGCTGTTCCTCCGCTGCAACATCTGGCGTGAGGCAGCGGAGAACGTCGCGGAGTCGCTGACTCGCGGTTCGCGGGTGATCGTGCAGGGCCGGCTCAAGCAGCGGTCCTACGAGACCCGTGAGGGCGAGAAGCGCACTGTCGTGGAACTCGAGGTCGACGAGATCGGCCCCTCGCTCCGTTACGCCACCGCGAAGGTCAACAAGGCCAATCGCGGAGGCGGCGGCGGGGGAGGCGGGTTCGGTGCCTCGGGCGGCGCGGGCGGTGGACGCCCGGCAGCCGGTCCGACCGACGACCCGTGGGGCAGCGCCCCGCAGTCGGCAGGCTCCTTCGGCGGCGGTGGAAACGACGAACCGCCGTTCTGATCCCGTCCGGGATCGGACGCGACGAACATTGAGAAACACGGAGAAAGACAATGCCGAAGCCGCCGTTGCGCGACAAGGTGATGAAGAAGAAGGTCTGCACCTTCTGCAAGGAAAAGAACGTGCAGATCGACTACAAGGACACGACGCTGCTGCGTAAGTACGTCAGCGACCGCGGCAAGATCCGCGCGCGCCGTGTCACCGGCAACTGCGTCCAGCATCAGCGGGACGTCGCGGTTGCCGTGAAGAACTCGCGTGAGGTGGCCCTGCTTCCTTACGTCTCTACGGCTCGCTAAGGAAAGGGAGGGAAGACATGAAGCTGATCCTCACCGCTGACGTGGACAACCTCGGTGCGCCCGGCGACACCGTGGAGGTCAAGGACGGTTACGGCCGCAACTACCTGCTGCCCCGCGGCCTGGCGATCGTCGCCACCCGTGGCGCCGAGAAGCAGGTTGAGGGCATCCGTCGGGCGCAGGAGGCCCGCGCGGTGCGCGGCCTGGACCACGCCAAGGAGCTCAAGGCCGCGATCGAGGGCGTCGAGGGCATCTCGCTCTCGGTGAAGACCTCGGACGCGGGCAAGCTGTTCGGTTCGGTCACCGCCGCCGACGTCGCAGGCGCCATCAAGGCCGCCGGCGGCCCCGTGGTCGACAAGCGGATCGTCGAGCTGCCCAAGGCCCACATCAAGGCCGTCGGCAAGCACCTGGTGCTGGTCAACCTGCACCCGGACGTGACCGCGAAGTTCCACCTGAACGTCGTCGCCGGCTAGTCCGACACACGTTCGTCGGCAGGGCCCCGCAGACTCGGTCTGCGGGGCCCTGTTCCGTGCCGGCCCGCTGTGCGCCAGGTCACGTTGCATTCGGCAGTGAAATGCGCAACACGCCCGGCGGGTGCGCGGGACCGACACGCCGAACAAGTTTCCATCCACAGCTGTGTGAACAAAGAAAAGCGGTCTGACCTGCACAGTTCGTGGGTGTGACATTCGTTTCCCCCAGGTTGTCCACAGGTGGTGAACAACCCGGTGCTGGGGATTCCACAATTCATCCACAGGTGTGTGCACAAGTCGTGTTGCTCCCGGCGACCCGGGTGCCTAACGTCGTCGCGGGCGCGTCCGCGAGGCGGCCCCGGACGGTACTCCGGGGCGGAATTTCGAACCATGTCGGTGCGGGCGCGTATCCATGTCGTATGGTGTCCGGCCGCGTCGTCGCGGCCGGACCGTGGTTAGGCGGAAGGACGGTTATCGCGTGGCGGTTGTCGACGATCGTGGGCACTCGGACTACCCGGAACCGGACGAGCCGCCCCGGGAGGACTTCGGGCGTCAGCCCCCGCAGGACATGACCGCCGAGCAGTCGGTGCTCGGCGGCATGCTGCTGAGCAAGGACGCGATCGCCGACGTCCTCGAGGTGCTCCGCCCCGGCGACTTCTACCGCCCCTCCCACCAGAGCATCTACGACGCGATCCTGGACCTGTATTCGCGCGGCGAGCCCGCCGACCCGGTGACCGTCGCCGCGGAACTCGAACGCAAGGGGGAGTTGCGGCGCGTCGGCGGTCCGCCCTACCTGGTGACGCTGACGCAGACCGTCCCCACCGCCGCGAACGCCGGCTACTACGCGGAGATCGTCGCGGAGAAGTCGATCCTGCGCCGCCTCGTCGAGGCGGGCACCCGCATCGTGCAGTACGGCTACGCCGGCTCCGACGGGCAGGACGTCGCCGAGGTCGTCGACCGCGCGCAGGCCGAGGTGTACGACGTCACCGAGCGGCGCACCACCGAGGACTACGTGATCCTTGAGGAACTGCTGCAGCCGACGATGGACGAGATCGACTCCATCGCCAGCCGCGGCGGCATCTCCCTCGGCGTGCCCACCGGCTTCTCCGAGCTCGACGAGATCACCAACGGCCTGCACCCCGGGCAGATGATCATCGTCGCGGCACGTCCCGGTGTGGGTAAGTCGACCATTGGCATGGATTTCATGCGGTCGTGCTCCGTGAAGCACGGCATGGCCAGCGTTCTGTTCTCGCTGGAGATGAGCAAGACCGAGATCGTGATGCGTCTGCTGTCGGCGGAGGCGAAGATCAAGCTGTCGGACATGCGCTCGGGCAAGATGACCGACGACGACTGGACCCGGCTGGCGCGGCGGATGAGCGAGATCAGCGAGGCCCCGCTGTACATCGACGATTCGCCGAACCTGACGATGATGGAGATCCGGGCCAAGGCGCGGCGGCTCAAGCAGAAGCACGACATCAAGCTCGTCGTCCTCGACTACCTGCAGCTGATGACGTCCGGCAAGAAGGTCGAGTCCCGGCAGCAGGAGGTCTCCGAGTTCTCCCGGTCGCTGAAGCTGCTCGCGAAGGAACTCGAGGTGCCCGTCGTCGCGATCTGTCAGCTCAACCGTGGCCCCGAGCAGCGCACCGACAAGCGCCCGCAGGTCTCTGATCTGCGCGAATCTGGATCTTTGGAGCAGGACGCCGATATGGTGATGCTGCTGCACCGCCCCGACGCGTTCGAACGCGACGACCCGCGCGGGGGAGAGGCCGACATCATCCTCGGCAAGCACCGCGGCGGCCCCACCGCCACCATCACCGTCGCGCACCAGCTGCACTACTCGCGGTTCGTGGACATGGCGCGGGGATAGTTTGATGATGATGATGATGCCGCCGCCGCTGCGGTAAGGCGCTGTGCCGGCCCGACGGCGATTTTTGATACGCCGGCGATATGCGCGGCCGCCTACCATGGCGAGCATGCGGGTGTTGGTCGTCGAGGACGAGCGGTTCATGGCGGAAGCGATCCGTGATGGGCTGCGCCTGGAAGCGATCGCGGCCGACATCGCCGGTGATGGGGACACGGCCCTGGATCTGTTGGGCGTCAACACCTACGACATCGCCGTCCTCGACCGCGATATCCCCGGCCCGTCCGGTGACGAGATCGCCCAGCGCATCGTCGCTTCCGGTGGCGGCATGCCCATCCTGATGCTCACCGCCGCGGACCGGTTGGACGACAAGGCCTCCGGGTTCGAGCTCGGTGCCGACGACTACCTCACCAAGCCGTTTGAGCTGCAAGAGCTCGTGCTCCGTCTCCGGGCACTCGACCGCAGGCGCGCGCACAGCAGGCCGCCGGTGCGGGAGATCGCTGGTCTGCAGCTGGACCCGTTCCGTCGCGAGGTCTACCGGGACGGCCGGTACGTCGCGCTGACCCGGAAGCAGTTCGCGGTGCTCGAGGTTCTCGTCGCCGCCGAGGGCGGGGTGATCAGCGCCGAGGAGCTGCTGGAGCGGGCGTGGGACGAGAACGCCGACCCGTTCACGAATGCGGTGCGCATCACGGTCTCGACGTTGCGCAAGCGGCTCGGCGAACCGTGGCTGATCGCCACGGTGCCGGGGGTCGGGTACCGCATCGATACCGAACCGGACGCCAGAGGCGACGGTGGCTAGAGCACCCGGGTTGGGCGTTCGCCTCAAGCTCACGCTCAGCTATGCCGGGTTCCTCATGCTCGCCGGTGTTTTGCTCCTTGCGGCGGTGTGGGTCTTCCTGCTGAGAGGGCGGTCCACGAACTTCCAATTCCCTGATCTGGCCGACTTTGCCCGGGTCTTCGACCCGAGCAACTTCGGCCCCGTGGTGTTTGTCCCGGCGGCGATCTTGGCGCTCGGGTTCTTGCTGGTGTTCGGCCTTATCGGTGGTTGGATTCTCGCGGGCCGCATGCTTGCCCCGTTGACGCGCATCACCCGCGCCGCGCGGGAGGCGGGGAGCGGCTCGCTGTCATACCGGATCGAACTGGAGGGACGCAACGACGAGTTCCGTGAGCTTGCCGATGCTTTCGACGCCATGCTCGCGCAGCTCGAAGCACGCGACGCCGCGCAGCAGCGATTCGCCGCCAACGCCTCCCACGAGCTGCGCACCCCGCTGGCGATCACCCAAACCCTTCTCGATGTCGCCCGCAACGATCCGAACCGCGACGGCGGCGAACTCGACGAACGCCTCCGCGCGGTCAACACCCGAGCGATCGAGCTCACCGAGGCATTGCTCCTGCTCAGCCGCACCGACCAACGGTCCTTCAGCCGCGAAGACGTCGACCTGTCGCTCATCGCGGAAGAGGCCGCCGAGACGCTCCTCCCGTTCGCGGAGAAGCGCGGCGTCAGCATCGAGACCTCCGGGGACATCGCGCCGGTCAGCGGCTCACACGCACTCCTGCTGCAGTTGACGACGAACCTGCTGCACAATGCGATCGTCCACAACCTCCCCGAGCACGGCAGCGTGCAGATCAGCACCGCCGCCGGCCCCGAGTCCGTCCTGCTCACGGTCGAGAACACCGGCGACAAGCTCAGTCCACAGTTGGTCTCGACACTCACCGAGCCGTTTCAGCGGGGCACCGCTCGCACCCGCGGGGACGAGGCGAGGGTGGGCCTTGGCCTGGCGATCGTCAAGAGCATCACCCAGGCACACGACGGATCCCTCACGCTCAGCCCCCGAGCCGCAGGCGGGCTCGCCGTCGCGGTGCGCCTGCCCGCCGCTCCGCGACGACCGTAAGCACGTGCCGGGCCAGCCGCGAACCCACGTCGGGTGCGCCGGCTGCCAACGCATGCGCCGACATCGTCGCTCTCCGTTCGGTATCGGCGAGCAGCGGGATCAGGGTGGTTTCGATCCATGCCGCGGTGAGATCGGCATCGTCGACGATCACCGCCCCGCCGGCAGCAACGACCGCCTCCGCGTTCCAGCGCTGCTCACCGCCGCGCAGCGGCAGCGGCACATAGACGGCAGGTAAGCCGACAGCGGCGAGTTCGGCGCATGTCATCGCCCCCGCGCGGCAGATCGCGACGTCGGCCGCGGCGTAGGCGTACTGCATCTCCTCGACGTACGGGACGACGACGTAGGCCGGGTCGCCGGGGTCGGCGTCGGGCGGCTCGACAATGCGCTGGGGCCCGGTGATGTGCAGCACCTGCACGCCGGCCGCCCGCAACGCTGTTGCCGCGTCGGCCACGGCGGCGTTGATCGTGTTGGCTCCCTGCGAACCGCCGGTGACCAGCAGGACCGGCTCGTCCGGGCGCAGGCCGAACCGTTGCCGGGCCGCCTCGCGCAGCGCGGCCCGGTCGAGCCCGGTGATCGCCGGCCGCAGCGGGATGCCGATCGCGCTGGCGTGCGCCAGGTGGACACGGGGCGCGGCGGTGAAGACGTGGGTCGTCATCCGGGCCGCCAGTCGGTTCGCCACCCCAGGCCGGGCGTTCGCCTCGTGGACGACGATCGGCATCCCCCGCCGGCGGGCGGCGAGATACGCGGGCAGCGCCACGTAGCCCCCGAAGCCCACCACGACCTCGGCCCGCACGCGGTCGAGTATGGCCCCGGTCGCCCGGACGGAGTCGCGCAGTCTGCCCGGCGTGTGCAGCAGGTCGCGGCTCAGCGTGCGCGGCAGCGGCACGGGCGGGATCAATTCGAGCGAATAGCCGCGGGCGGGGATGAGCGTGGTGTCCAGGCCACGGCCGGTGCCGAGCGCGGTGATCTCGGCCGTGGGCTCCAGCAGGTTCAGCGCGTCGGCGAAATTCATCGCGGGCTCGATGTGCCCGGCCGAATGGCCGCCAGCGACGACGACGCGCGGGGCGGGTTCGCCGGCCGACATCACGATGCCCCTCGGAGCAAGATTCCCCGGTTGGCATGAAACCGCTCGAATACCTGCAGGGGCAGGGCCGCAGAGTCTGAATTGTGGGAGTAGCCCGACGGATTATGAAACCGCACCACCCCATCATTGATGGCGTAGATCAGCACAAGGTGGCCTCCTCGTCGCGGCTCGTGGGTGTCGGGATCGCGAATCTCGGGGGATACCGAGGCGATCATGACCTGGCCGGGCCGCAGCTCCCGGGCCGATACCTGAATCGGGGTGTGCTCGACCAGTTGGCAGTCGAATCCGAATTGGGTGCTGACCCACGCCATGAATGGCCGGTAGAGCAGGCCGTGGACCTTGCCCGAAGACTCCACCTCGTAGCAGCCCCACTCGACGGCCAGCGCAAGGAGTTCGCCTATCGACAGTCGGACATCAGTCCAGCCGTGGAGCAGCGACTGGAGGCACGCCAAGCCGCAGACCTTGCGGGACCAGAACAGGTATTCCTCGCGCGAGCGATATCCGTCGGAGGCCCAGTCGTGCAGTTTCGATGGGTCGGTGTGTCGCAGGAAGACCTCCAGCCCCGATGGGCCGGTCCGCCGCATCACGACCTCGTCGTTGTTCGCCACATGTCCCCACTGCGAGACACAATGGAGACCCATCAGGTGATCGGAAAGTCGAAGTAGACGTCGGGGTAGGGTTCGCGTTTTAGCGTGTAGTGCCACCACTCGCAGTCGTACCGATCAAATCCGCAGTCCTCCATGAGGGAACGAAGAAGCGCACGATTCTTGGACTCGATGGGCGTGATTCCTCGCGCTCGATGACCCGAGATCGGGTCCATGAGGTCGTGGCCGCCACCCATTGGCGCAAGGTCACCGGTCGCGAGATGATAGAGCGTCAGGTCAACGGCGCCGCCCCTACTGTGACCCGACTGGGTTGCCACGTATCCCTTTTCGAGGATCTCGGGTCGGGCGATATTGGGATAGTGGCGCTGCTTCGTCTGGCCATCCTCCGGCTGCTGCGACCAGCGTAGGAAGCTGTCGACGGCGCGTCGAGGACGATAACCGTCCCAGAGAAGCAATCCGAAGCCGAGGGACGCCGCCTTCTCGCGTACCTGCGCGAGGGCAACGCACAGCGCCCGGGTGCCGACGATCCGATTCGCGAGGTAGCCGTCTACCGGCTTGCCGGTGAAATTGTCCCAGGTGGCGTACTTCGCATCCCAGCGGACCCCGGGCACGAGCGCGTCGACGTAGACGAAATCGTCGTTCATCGCTTCGTCCCGCGCATTGTCATCGAGATGAGCCGGTCGATCATGTCGGAGATCGGCAGTCCCGCGGCGGCCATCATCCGCGGATACCGGCTGTACGACGTCAAGCCGGGCATGGTGTTGACCTCGTTGAGGACCACCCGCCCGTCGTCGGCGAGGAACATGTCAACGCGGGCAAGTCCCTTGCAGCCCAGGGTGCGGTAGATGGCCTTGGCGGTCTCTTGGACGAGCAGGCGCGATTCGTCGGAAATGTCGGCGGGAACAATGAACGTCGAGTTCTCCGATCCGGTTTCGGGCGATTCCTCCTGGTGGATCCGGAAGAATCCGTGCGAGAGGTCGACGCGGTCCACCTCCCCAGTGATCAGGCCGAATCGTTCACCCAGGACCGCGCAGCCGATCTCGCCGCCGGCCACGGCTTCTTCGATCAGGACCTTCGAGTCGTACTGTCGCGCCGCGCTCAGCGCCTTCGGCAGCTCATCCGCACGGGTGACCTTGCTGACGCCGAACGATGAACCCGAACGGGCCGGCTTCACGAAGACCGGATAGCGAAGTCGATCGGCGTCGACCTTCTCGTTCGCCGCGACAACCCGAAAGGTCGGCGTGGCGATTCCCGCGCTGGTGGCGACGGTGTAGGCCAGGGCCTTGTCCATGCACACGGCCGAGGCCTGGATGTCGCAGCCGATGTAGGGGATGCCGGCGAGCTCCAACAGGCCTTGGATCGCGCCGTCTTCGCCGAGCGTGCCGTGCAGTACCGGGAAGACGAGGTCGAGGCGCACGGTTTCGTAGCGCCCCTGCTCCATGACCAGCAGGCCGTGCACACTTCGATCGGGTGACAGCACGGCGGGACCCGCGCCGTGATTTTCCCAATCCGCATCGGGGCCGTCGCAGAGCTTCCACTCGCCGTCGGTCGAGATGCCGATCCAGAACGGTTCGTACTTCTCCGTGTCGAGATTTCTTGCCACCTCTCGCGCCGACTTGATGGAGACGGGATGTTCTTCGGAAGCCCCTCCGAAGATGACCCCGACCTTCAATCTGTTCATGCTGTTCTCCCACGTGCAAAGTTGAGGCAGTTAATGAGGCTGTTTTCGACGGTGTCGTTCAAGGCGTGGTCCGTGTAGTAGGCGGAATGCGGACTGATCAGCACATTCGGCAGGCGCTGCAGCCGCACCAGTGCCTTGTTCTCCATCACCGTGTTTCGGCAGTCGGCGTAGAAGATCCCTTCCTCGCCTTCGATGACATCGAGCGCCGCGCCGCCCAACCGGCCGCTCTCCAACGCGGAGAGGAGGGCCTCGGTATCGAGCAGCGGTCCGCGACCCGTGTTGACGAGGTACGCGCCGTACTTCATCCGGTCGATGCGTTGGCGGTCGAGGAGATGGTGTGTGTCCGCGGTGAGTGGAGTGTGGAGCGTGACAATGTCGCTCTGCCCCAGCAGTTCATCGAGCGGAACGTAGTCGGCGGAGGCGTGAGGCCTGCGGTCATGCGCCAGCACGTGGCAGCCAAATCCCCGCAGCCGGTCGATGACCGCTGTGCCGATGCGCCCCGTTCCGATCACCCCGACGGTCAGGTCGCGCAGCTCCCTGCCGCGCCTGTCATTCAACCGGTAATCATGCGTATCTGCATGGCGGACAATGGTTTTCGCGTGGCGCACGGCCATCAGCATCAACATCAGTGTGTAGTCGGCCACGCTGTCGGGCGAGTAGTCGACGTTGCCGACCGAGATGCCGATGCTCGCCGCGAATTCCACGTCGATGTGGTTGTACCCGACGCTTCTGGTGGAGATGTACTCGACGCCGACTCGGCTCAGCGCCAGCAGCGTGGCATGGTCGATCTGCGTCTTGTGGCTCACGCTGATGCATCGGTTGCCCCGCGCCAGTGCAGCATTGGCTTCACCGACCGCTTCCTCGGTGATGCTTGGCGCAAGCCCGAGGCGGGTTCCCATCTCGCGGAACACCACGGCTTCGTCGTGACCGCATCCGAAGACGGTGACCCCGGTGGTCGGGACCGCCGGGGGTGACGAATCGTCGGGCCCTCGGGCGCACCGCACCGCGATCGCGTCGCTGTCGATCAAACCCAGGTCGTTGTAGGACATGCCGACAGTCAAGACAACGCGGAGTTGCCAGCGCGTATGCATTTTTCGATATCCCGGCGATATGCCGTCCGTGGGGTTGCGACGACCTCACCGATGCAGCGCGCCCGCCCGCCAAACGACTCGACATCGCCACCACCAACGACCGGACCACTAGCTCCGTCGTTCAGCCCGTTCCGGGCCCGCCGGACGGACAGACCAATGCGCTCAGGGTGCGACGCTGAGCTGCCACACGTGACCGTCCGGGTCTGCGCACAGTGCCGTGTATCCCCACGGCTGGTGCTCGGGTGCGGCGAGCACCGTGCCGCCGGCGCTCCTGATTCGCTCGACCAGGACGAGGAGCTCCCGCTCGGTGGCAACGCCCATGCCGAGGAGGCACTCGCTGGTGCCATCGGGAGCCAGTGGGCGGTCCTCGCCGAGGACCCAGTCGAGGCCGTCGGCCGGGATGAGCGCCAACATCGTGCGCTGGTCGATGCGGAACGACAACGGTTCCGGGACGCCGTCCTCGGCGGGTTCGCCGACGAGGTCGAATCCGAAGGCGCTGCGGTAGAACCGCATCGAATTCACGCGATCGGCAATCGGCAGGCTGATCTGGACGCCGCGGGCACTGGTCGACATCACCACTCCGTTCGGGTCGAGTCTATGGTCCCAGTACTGACCTTCCCGGACCGTCGAAATCATCGCCCCGGTGGGCGGCGCTATGCCGCCGGTGTGACCCGGACGCGCAAGGCGGACCTGATCGAGCACCGGCAGGAACTGCGGGATCCCCGCCTCGACGCCGACCGCTGGCGCGCCCACCGCGACCGGATCCCGGCCCGATTCGCGGCGCCGACCCTGAGTGCTACTGTGGCCGCGCGTTGGTTACCGTCCGGCTCGTGCCGGGCGGTTCGTAAGAGGGAATCCGGTGGGAAACCGGAGCTGCCCCGCAGCGGTGTGTGGAAACGACCGCGGCCATCAGCACTGGGTGTGAGCCCGGGAAGCGGCCGCCAGTAGGAGAATTCGGGTTCGCCCGATCCGTGTCCACGAGCCCGAAGACCTGCCAGCGCGGCCATGCCGCCGGCGTGGTCGCCTGTCGACTCCGAGGGAGCGGTCGACGAGGATGCGGGCACCGCTGTGCCCGCACGTCGTTGCGCGCACCGCCCGGTGAGGCTGGCACCTGCATCCAGGTGAAAGTGGTCGATGATGCGCCGACTGCCCGTCGCCCCGTTGGCCATCGGCCTGGTGGCCGCGCTCGCGGTCGTCTCCGTCCTGGCGTTGATGCTCGGCACCGCACCCGTTCCCTGGCGTGACACCACCGGATTCCTGTGGGCCGAACTGACCGGCGGGCCGGTCCTCGCGCCGGACCTCCCGAACTATCGGATCGTGACCGACTCCCGACTGCCGCGAGTGTTGTTGGCCGCGTTGGTCGGTGCCGGATTGAGCGGGGTCGGGCTGATCGTGCAGGCGATGGTGCGCAACGCGCTGGCCGACCCGTACGTGCTGGGCATCTCCTCGGGTGCCTCGGTGGGCGCCACGTCGGTGGTGCTGTTCGGCACCTTCGGCGCGCTCGGCCTGTACGCGCTGTCGACCGCCGCGTTCCTTGGCGCGCTCGGGGCCACGATCCTGGTGTACCTGATGGCCCGGTCCTCGGCGGGGCTGGTTCCGCTGCGCCTGGTCCTCACCGGGACCGCCCTCGGGTACGGGTTTTCCGCTGCCACAACGGTGTTGGTGTTCATGGCACCGCACGGGGACGCGGCGCGGTCGGTGATGTTCTGGCTGCTCGGCAGCCTCGCCGGTGCCACCTGGCAGGCGGTGCCGCTGGCGGCGGCGGTGACCGTGATCGGGTTGGCGGTCATCGCGGCCTGTGCGCGCCGGCTGAACGCGCTGTCGATGGGTGACGAGGTCAGCGCGGCGCTCGGGATCGACGCGAGCCGCTTCCGGCTGTTGCTGTTCGTTGTCGCCGCGGTCATGACCGGATGTTTCGTGTCGATCTGCGGCGCCGTTGGTTTCGTCGGGCTGGTGGTACCGCACGTGGCCAGGCTGCTGGTCGGCGCCGACCATCGCCGGCTGATCGTGGTGACGCCGTTGCTCGGCGCGGTGTTCCTGGTCACCGCGGACCTGCTGGCCCGCACCCTGATTCCGCCGCAGGAACTTCCGCTGGGCGCGATCACCGCCGCGGTCGGGGTCCCGCTGTTCGTACTGCTGATGCGGCGCCGCGGCGCCCTGGCGGGGGTCGGCTGATGCGGGTCGACTATCGGGACGTCACGGTCGAGATCGGCGGCACCCGGATCCTCGAGGCGGTGACCCTCGCAGCCGAGGAGGGCACCTTCGTCGGCGTCGTCGGGGCGAACGGTAGCGGCAAGTCCACCCTGCTGCGCTGCCTGTATCGGGCGTTGTCGCCCGCGGCGGGCCGGATCCTGGTCGGCGGCACGGACATCGCCGCGATCAGCATGCGCGAGAACGCACGTCAGGTCGCGGCCCTGACCCAGGACAGCCCGATGCAGTTCGACTTCACCGCGGCCGAGGTCGTGGCCACCGGCCGCCTGCCGCATCAGTCGGCGTTGCGCAGAGCCGACCGCCGCGACGTCGGCCTGTGCCGCGACGCGCTGGCGACCGCCGACGCGTCGCACCTCGAGCACCGCAGCTTCCTGTCCCTATCCGGCGGGGAGCGGCAACGCGTCCTGATCGCCCGCGCGCTGGCGCAGCAGCCGCGGGTGCTGGTGCTGGACGAGCCGACCAACCACCTCGACGTCCACCACCAGTACAGCGTCCTGACCGCGGCCCGGAACCTGGGCATCACCGTGATCGCGGCGCTGCACGACCTGAACCTGGCCGCGCAGTACTGCGATCGGCTGTTCGTCCTCAGCGGTGGCCGGCTCGTGTGCACGGGGACACCGGACGAGGTCGTGACGGCCGACGTGCTGCGGCGGTGGTTCGCGATCGGCGGGCACGTCGTCACCCATCCCCGGCTGGGTGTTCCCCAGATCATCTTCGACGAGAAGGAGTACTAGATGAGGTCCCGACCCTGGACGGTCGCGATGGCAGCGGCGAGCGTGTTCGCGTTGACGGCGTGCGGCGCCGACGTGCAGGACGCGGCCGCCGAACCCACCGGAGAGTCGGTGACCGTCACCAACTGCGGCGCACCCCTGACCGTCGACGGCATCCCGCAGCGGGTGGTCACCAACGACACCGCGATCACCGAGATGATGTTCGCGCTCGGCCTCACCGAACACCTGGCGGGCTACACCAGCTACCCGGGCAAGGAGCGGGACATCGCCACCTCGCCGTGGCGGGCCGACTTCGAGACGGCCCCGCAACTCGGGGATGCGTTCACCCGGGAGGTGGTGCAGGCGGCGAACCCCGACTTCGTCTTCGCGGGCTGGAACTACGGGTTCAAGGAGTCGACGGGCCTGACCCCGGACTGGGTGCGCTCGATCGGCGCCGTCCCCTACCAGCTGACCGAGGCCTGCAGGCAGCCCGACACGGACCGCCGCGGGGTGATGGAACCGCTCGACGCGCTGTACGCGGACCTGGCGAACCTCGGGGACATCTTCGGTGTCCGGGACCGGGCCGACGACCTGGTCGCCGGGTATCGCGAGCAGGTGGCCGAGGCGACGGCGTCGGCGCCGGCCGGGCAGGAGCCGGCCCGGGTGTTCCTGTTCGACAGCGCAACCCCGGAGCCGTTCACCTCCGGCCGGACCGCGGCGCCGTCGCAGATCATCCGCGAGGCGGGCGGCAGCAACATCTTCGACGACCTGAACGACTCGTGGACCACCACCTCGTGGGAGGCGGCGGCGCAACGCGACCCGCAGGCGATCGTGATCGTCGACTACGGGGCCGGGCCGGACGAGTCGGTGGACGCGAAGATCCGGCTGCTGCGTCAGCAGCCGCTGATGGCGGGCACCACCGCGGTGCGCGAGGGCAACATCATCGCGCTGCCGTACGCGGCCCTGGTGGAGGGCCCCCGCAATCCCGACGCGATCGTCACCGTCGCCGAGTTCCTGCGGTCGAAGGGTTACTGACCACGGCGCGGGCCGGCAGGCCGGTGATCGCGGCGCCCCGACCGGGCACCCCCGAGAACGCCCTTTGGGTCGCGTGCAGGTCGTTACCTATGCTGGTAGCGCGTGCACCGTTTTCGCCGGTCGTGGCCCGGTTCGACCGAACCGGATCGCGGCCGGCGAAGTGACGTGCGTCTCATCCAGTTCGGCGTCCAACCCACGGGCACGCCACACAGAGTCAGAAAGACAGAGGATCGCAGTGACCACAGCGGAACTGACCCAGTGGAACTCCGAGGAAGCGCTCGCCGAAGCGATGATCCCGATCATCGGCGGCCTGCACCGCAGGCACTCGGTGACCATTCTGCTTCACAGCCGCTCGCTGGTGAACAAGTCGGTCATCAGCATCCTGCGCACCCACCGCTTCGCCAGGCAGATCCGTGGTGACGAGCTGTCCGTCGAGGAGACGTTCCCGTTCCTCGAGGCGCTGACCGAGCTCGACCTGCGCCCGTCGAAGATCGACCTCGGCCTGCTGGTGTCGGCCTACCGCGCCACCGGCAACGGCGGCTCGATCCCCGAGTTCGTCGCGCAGAGCCTCGCCGACCTGGTCGGCGGCGCCCAGACGAGCCCCGCGCAGCCGCAGGACGTGGTGCTCTACGGCTTCGGGCGCATCGGCCGTCTCGTCGCCCGCCTGCTCATCGAGAAGGCGGGCTCCGGCAACGGCCTCAACCTGCGCGCCGTCGTGGTCCGCAAGGGCGGCGAGGACGACCTGGTCAAGCGCGCCTCGCTGCTGCGCCGCGACTCCGTGCACGGGCAGTTCAACGGCACGATCAAGGTCGACGCCGAGAACAGCGCACTGATCGCCAACGGCAACGTCATCAAGTTCATTTACAGCAACGACCCGACCGCCGTCGACTACACCGAGTACGGCATCGAGAACGCGATCCTGATCGACAACACCGGCATCTGGCGGGACCGCGACGGCCTGTCGAAGCACCTGCGCCCCGGCATCGCGAAGGTGGTGCTCACCGCGCCCGGCAAGGGCGATGTCCCGAACATCGTGCACGGCGTCAACCACCGCGGCGTCAGCCTGGACGAGACGATCGTGTCCTGCGCGTCCTGCACCACCAACGCGATCGTGCCGCCGCTGAAGACGATGGACGACGCGTTCGGGGTGTCCCGCGGTCACGTCGAGACGGTGCACTCGTTCACCAACGACCAGAACCTGCTGGACAACTACCACAAGGCCGACCGCCGCGGCCGTTCGGCGCCGACCAACCTGGTGCTCACCGAGACCGGTGCCGCCTCGGCCGTCGCGAAGGCGCTGCCGGACCTGAAGGCCAAGATCACCGGCAACTCGATCCGCGTCCCCACGCCGGACGTGTCCATCGCGATCCTGCACCTGCAGCTGAACCGCGAGACCACCAAGGAGGAGGTGCTCGAGCGGCTGCGGCAGGAGTCGCTGACCGGCGCGCTGAGCCGCAACCTCGACTACACCGCCGCCACCGACGCCGTCTCCAGCGACTTCATCGGCTCCCGCGCGGCGTCGATCGTCGACGCGAACGCGACGATCGTCGAGGGCGACACCGCGATCCTCTACGTCTGGTACGACAACGAGTTCGGCTACTCCTGCCAGGTCGTGCGCACCGTGCAGTACCTGTCCGGTGTCGAGTACCCGATCTACCCCGAGGTCGACGCCGCCGCGCTGGCGCCCACCGCGGGCTGACACCGCACCGCAGCACCGGAACGCACGCCGCCCATCGGGGGCGGCGTGCGTTTTCCGTTGCGGCCAGCGCCGTGGGGTCAGGGTGACCGGCGCCGGGATGCCCTAGTGCGCGGCGGCGTCCTTGTTCCGCTTCGGAATCAGGTGCATCACCAGGACGAGGATCGCGCCGACGATCAGTCCGACGACGGCGGAGGTCACGGTGCCCGCGGTCCAGGACAGCACCCCGCCGAACCCGCCGTGCACGAGCCCGCCGAACCAGTGCTCGACGTCGTGGAGGCGGTCGGCGGGCCAGTGGAACCCGGCCTCGCCGACGTTGACGAGCAGGATGTGGCCGCCGACCCACAGCATCGCGGCGATCCCGACGACGGTGAGCACCGACATCACCTTCGGCATTGCGGCGACGAGGCCGCGGCCGACCCGCTGACTGAACGCGGACCTGCGCTGCGCGAGCGCGAGGCCCATGTCGTCCATCTTCACGATCACCGCGACCACGCCGTACACCAGCGCGGTGATGAGGAACGCGACGACGATCAGCACCATCAGTCGGGTGACGAACGGTTCGTCCTCCACCGACGACAGCGAGATCACCATGATCTCGGCGGACAGGATCAGGTCGGTACGGATCGCGCCGCTGACCATCGTCTTCTCGTGCTCGGGCCCGGCGAGGGCGGCGGGGGCATCGGTTTCCTCGCCGTGGTGGCCGCCGGTGAGCGCCTCGTAGACCTTCTCGGCGCCCTCGTAGCAGAGGAACCCGCCACCGGCGATCAGCAGATAGGGCAGCGCCTGCGGCAGGAACTGGCTCAGGATCATCGCCACCGGGAGGATGATCAGCAGCTTGTTGCGGATCGACCCGATCGCGATCTTGCGGATGATCGGCAGCTCCCGCTTCGGGGAGAAGCCGTGCACGTAGCGGGGCGTCACCGCGGTGTCGTCGACGACCACGCCCGCCGCCTTGATGCTGGCCTTGCCCGCCGCCGCCCCGATGTCGTCGATGGACGCCGCCGCCACCTTCGCGATCGCCGCGACGTCGTCCAGCAGGGCGACGAGACCACCAGCCACGGGAACCTCCAAGTCGAATGGGCCGATCCGGTCGACGCCGGTACCGAACCCGACGCCATCGATATCCAACCACCGAACGGGCGGTTGCCGGGACCCGCTCCCGCGCGACGCCCCGGCAACCGCCGGTTCACGGGACGCCGCCGACCGCGGGCGGACGGTCAGAGCGCGTCGTCGGAGATCCCGCTCGTGTACGTGTCGACGTCGCCGACCGCGCCGGGGATGTCGGCGCCGGTGGCGTACGCGTCCTGGTCGCCGTCGTTGTCGCTGTCGACGGTGTAGAGGTCGAAGTCGCCGTCCCCGTCGGTGTCGACCATCGTCGCGTCGGTGACCGCGTCGGCGTCGCTGTCCAGGATGACGGTGTCGACCTGACCGTCGCGGTCGGTGTCCATCAGGATGGTGTCCGGCAGCCCGTCACCGTCGGTGTCGAGGCGGGTCTCGGTGACCACGCCGTCCTCGTAGGAGTCCTGGCGCACCGGCTGCCCGGTGCTGTCGTCGAGGTAGGTGGCGAGGTCGATGACGCCGTCGCCGTCCAGGTCCTGCCGCACCGGGCCCGCGTCGGCGGCGGCCGGGGCCGGGGCCGGGGTGGCGGCGCCCGTGCCGGCCGCCGAAGAGGAGGCGGCGGTCTCGGCGGCGGAGGTGGAGGTGGTGGAGGTGGCCGAGGTCGAGGTCGAGGTGTCGGCGGGTGCCGTGTCGAGGTTGACCTCGGCGTTGACGCTGTTCGCGGACAGGATCTCCTCCTGCTCGGCCTCTGCCCGCGCCTCCATCGCGTCGAGCTTCTCGTTCACCGTCATCGTGGGGTCGTCGGCGATGGCGGCCATGTCGCTCTCGTACTCGGCGACGTCGGCGTCGGTGTATGCGTCGTTGCTGCTCATCGTGTCGTCCTTTGCGTCGGCTGGCGTGTCGGTTCCGCTTACGGACATTCGATGCACCGGCGGGGCGGAAAGGTTCCCGGTGGCTCGAAGTTTTTTCGCGGCGCGCGGCGGCGGCACCTTTCGGCGCGATGGCGCATGCTGGAGAGGTCCGCATTCTCCGAGCGCACGAGGGGTCGACATGGGGTTCTACGCGAATCAGGTCGTGCCGCGGCTGGTCGACGTGAGCTGTGGGATGTCGCTGACCGGACCCGCACGGGAACGGGTGTGCGCCGGGCTGCGGGGCCGGGTCGTCGAGATCGGGTTCGGGTCCGGGCTCAACGTCCGCTACTACCCGGACGCCGTCGACTCCGTCAGCGCGGTCGAACCCGCCGACGTGGGCTGGAAGCTGGCGGCGCCGCGGCGCGCGGCGTCACGGGTTCCGATCGAGCGGTCCGGCCTGGACGGGCAGGCGTTGCCGTTCCCCGACGACCTGTTCGACACCGCGCTGTCCACGTGGACGATGTGCACGATCCCGGACGCGGTCGCCGCGCTGCGCGAGGTGCGGCGGGTCCTCGCCCCCGGAGGGACGCTGCACTTCGTCGAGCACGGCCTCGCACCGGACGAGAAGGTGCGGCGCTGGCAGCGTCGATTCGAGCCGATCCAGAAGACCGTCGCCGGCGGCTGCCACCTCACCCGCGACATCCCCGCCCTGGTGCGGGCGGCGGGGTTCGAGATTCGGGACCTCGACGCCTTCTATCAGGAGGGCGCCCCGAAGATCATGGGGGCGCTGTCGCTCGGCGTCGCCAGGTAGCCGTCCTGCCCGAAGAATTTCTCGGGGAGGTGTCGATCCGGGGCCTTCTCGTTCGACGTCCCGGATGAGAGGGTCGATGCGCGACCCGACGACGAAGGAGCCCGACATGCGGTACATGCTGATTATGCGCGCGACCGACGAGGCGATCGCGGCATCGAAGGACATCCCGTTCGAGCAGATCATCGAGGACATGGGCCGGTACAACGAGTCCATGATGAAGGCGGGTGTGCTGCTCGGCGGGGAGGGCCTGACCGAGGCGGAGGAGGGCTGCGTCGTCGATTTCAGCTCCGACCCGCCGCTGGTCACCGACGGCCCGTACGGCGAGACGAAGGAACTGTTCAACGGCTACTGGATCCTGGACGTCGCGTCCAGGGAGGAGGCTGTCGAGTGGGCGCGGCGCGCGCCGCTCGGCGCTGGCTCGAAACTGGAGATCCGCCGGGTGCACGGACCCGAGGACTTCCCGCAGGACAACGAGTGGGTGCAGAAGGAAGAGGGCTGGCGCGAGGAACTGGAGACCCGCAACGGCTGACCCGTGCCCGACCCCGCCGCGCAGCGCCGCCCGGACCCCACCGAGTCCGCGCGGCGCTCCGTCGCGGCCGTGTGGCGAATCGAGTCGGCCCGCATCGTCGCGACCCTGACCCGCACCGTCGGCGACTTCGGGCTCGCCGAGGACCTCGCCCAGGATGCGCTCGCCGACGCCCTCGCCCAGTGGCCGCGGTCCGGGGTCCCGGCGAATCCGGGGGCCTGGCTGACCGCCGTCGCGAAACGCAAGGCCGTCGACGGCTGGCGGCGGCGGGAACGCTACGACGAGCGGCTCGCCGCGATCGCCCGCGACCTTGAGGACGAGCGGACCCGCGCGACGGATCCGGTCGACGTGCCGGGCGACCCCGACCGGATCGACGACGACGTGCTGCGGCTGGTGTTCGTCTCGTGCCATCCGGTGCTGTCCAGGGAGGCGCGAGTGGCGTTGACGCTCAAGGTGGTCGGCGGCCTGTCCAGCGACGAGATCGCGCGCGCGTTCCTGGTCCCGACGGCGACGGTGCAGCAGCGGATCGTCCGCGCCAAGAAGACCCTCGCCGCGGCGAAGGTGCCGTTCGCGGTCCCGGACCGGTCCGAGTTCGGGGATCGGCTCGGCGCGGTCCTCAGCGTGCTGTACCTGATCTTCACCGAGGGGCACACCGCCAGCGCAGGCGACCGATGGCTGCGACCGGATCTGTGCCGGGAAGCGTTGCGGCTCGGCCGGATCCTCGCCGAACTGGTGCCAGCCGAACCGGAGCCGCACGGCCTCGTCGCGTTGATGGAACTGACCGCGGCCCGGTTCCCGACCCGCCTCGACGCGCACGGCGACCCGGTGCTGCTCGTCGACCAGGACCGTCGCCGATGGGACCGCGGCGCCGTGACCCGCGGCCGGGCCGCGCTGGTCCGGGCGGACGGCTTCGGGCGGGGTCGCGGCGCCTACGCGTTGCAGGCGGCGATCGCGGAATGCCACGCCGTCGCGGCATCGGTTGACGACACCGACTGGGATCGGATCGTGGTGCTGTACGAGGCCCTTGGCCGGCTCGCCCCGTCACCGGTGGTGGACCTGAACCGGGCGGCGGCGGTCGCGATGGCCTCCGGGCCCGCCGCGGCGCTCGCCATCGTCGACGGTCTCGTCGCCGACGGCAGACTCGCCGGGTACCGGCTGCTCCCCGCCACCCGCGCCGAGCTGCTGCTGCGGCTGGACCGGACCGCGGAGGCCCGCGCCGAGTTCGAGTCGGCGGCCCGGCTCACCGGCAACGAGCGGGAACGAAAACTGTTGCTGAACCGGGCCGCACACCTGACCGACGAACCGTGACGGGCGCCGTCCTGCCGCGCGCGCCACCGTCCGCTGTGTAACGCTTGCCGTCGACGCGGCGACACCCCTGACATGACGTGACGTGAGCGCACGGCACCGGGATGGTCTGCGCGTCGTCCGAGAGCGACGGATTGAGGAGCGGGACATGACTCTTCGCGGCTACTTCGCGCGGCATCGCCTCATCTCGATGGTGGCGGCACCGGCCGCCCTCGGTGTCGCGGGCGCCGCGACGGCCTGGGTGGCGTACGCACCGCCCGCCACGATCGACACCGAACTGACGGCGTCCACCACGGAATGCCACGACATGGTGACCGTGTCCATCGCTGGCCGCAACGACACCCCGCCGGACACCGTTCCCCGCCTCGTCGACGAGAACGGAAAGCCGTTGCCCGCGGCGCTGTCCGACGACTACAGCAGCCACTGGGTCGACCCGGTCGCCAACGCGCCCGGTGTCGTCAACACGCTCAAGCCGGGCTCCTACGCAAACCTCTACATCGCGTACCCCGCGAACATGGACAGCTACGAGCAGGCCGTCACCACCGGCGTCGACAACACCCAGCAGGTGATGCGGAAGATCCGCGAGGCCTGCCCGAACACCCGCTTCTCCGTCGTCGGCTACAGCGAGGGCGCCGACGTCGCCCGGCGGGTCGCGCAGAACATCGGCCACCAGGACGGCACCGACGGGTACGCGATCGTCGACCCCGCGAACGTGGTCGGGGTGGTGATCCTCGCCGACGCGGGCCGCGCGCTCGGGCAGGGACCGTTCCCCGGCGCGAAGAACCCCTTCCGCAATCCCGACGGCTTCGACACGCCCTACCAGACCGGGGAGAACACGGCGGGCGGCGCCGGTGCGGTCACCGGCATCGGGGGCGACGACTTCGGCGCCCTCGGCGGCAAGATCGCCGCGTTCTGCTCCGACGGCGACCTCACCTGCGCGGTGCCGGAGAACATCTCGCTGCTGCAACTGGTGGTGAACGTCGGCAGGCAGATGAACATCGACTCCCTGGAGAAGGACGGCCTGACCGCGGACAACGGCATCGGCGTCGCGATGGTGCTCGGCCGCATCGCCTCCGACGCGTTCGCGGTGATCCAGTCCACGCCCGGCTGGATGCAGTCCGACCAGACCTTCATGGACGTGCTGCTGGAGGTGTCGGATCCGGCGTACGACCCGACCGCGGTCGGCACCGCCGCGTTGCCGGTCACCCCGGTGGCCGACTCCATTGAGACCGAGAGCATGTCGCCGCTGGCGTACCTGCCGAGAAAGTTCTTCAACGAGGTCGTGAACCTGATCGTCACCAACCAGAACACGATCCCGGTGGTGCTCAGCGACCCGTATCAGCTGACCCTCGGCCCCGACACTGGCCACCACTTCGACTACTGGCGGGACACCGCCGACGGCAAGCCGCTTTCGTCCGCCGAGTACGCGGCCCAATGGCTCACCCGGCTCGCGGAGGACGCGCGGGACGGCATCCCGCTGCCCACCACGACGACGGTGGCCCCGACCACCACGACCTCCACCACGTCGACGACCGGCACCTCGACAACCACAACGACGGCCGACCCGACCACACGGCCGGGCACCGAGCCGCCCGTCGACCCGGGTACCGAGCCGCCCGTCGACCCGGACGCGAACGCGGACGCGGACGCGCGGATGCTCGCCGAGCCGGGCGCCGCCGCGCCGGCACCGGCACCCGCACCCGTCGACACCCGATCCCCGGCGGTGACGACGGACGTCGCCGAGCCGACCACCCCGGTGCAGGACCCGCCGTCGTCCACGGTGGCGCCGACCACCACCGCGGCCCCGACCAGCACCGCCGCGCCGAGCAGTTCGGCGGGGAGCGCCCCCGGCGCCGCGTGAGCTGCGCCTCACCGGCCGTCGCGGATTCGGGGATCGGCCCGCATCTTTCCTAACCTGAACGGTTGTGACGGGCAGCGGGGGACATCAGCGGACGGCGGTCGTCGACCTGCCGCTCCCCACCCCGGCCTCCCCGTGGTCGGCGATGGTGTCGGTGCCGCGGCGGGGCCGCCGCTGGCCGGGCGTGGTGCGCGGCGGGGTCGCGGTCGCGCTCCCCGGACTGGTCGGCGTCGCGGCCGGTGCGGGCGCGGTGTCCGCGATCGCCACCCTCGGCGCGTTCGCCGTCGTCTACGGCGAGACCCGGCCGTACCGGGTGCGGTGGCGGGTTGTCGGGCTGATCGGCGTGGTCCTCGTTGCCCTCGCCGGGATCGGTGCGGCCGTCGGGTCGGTGGTGTCCGCCGCTGACGGTTCCGCGTTGTCGCCGATGCTGATCGTGCTCGTGATGACGGCGGTGGTGGCCTGCTGCGCGTTCGTCGTCGATGCGCTGCGGCTCGGCGCGCCCGGCGCGTTCCTGATGGTGCTGACGCTGGAGATCGCGTCGGTGCTGCCCGCGGCGGGGGTCACCGTCGCCGCCGTCGTTGCCTGGACGGCGATCGGTGCGGGCACCGCGCTGGTGATTGCGATGGCCGGCGCCCCGGTGCGCCCGCGGACCCCCGAGCGGGCTGCGGTCGCCGCCGCGGTCGCCGCCGTCGACGCGGTGCTCCGCGACAACTCGCCCACCCATCGGCGGGCGGTGGTGCACGACCTGCACGTGGCGTGGCAGTGCCTGCACGACGCCGGGCTGGTGACGCCGGGGCATCCGCTGACCGAGGCGCTGCGGGCCGCGCACCTGCGGTGCGCGGCGGTCCTGCACGGCGTCGACCACGACGAGGCCGCGCCGGAGGACGACCTGCAGCCGCAGATCCCGCTGCGCAGGCCGTCGATCCGGTACCGGCTGGCGCGGGCCGCGCATCCCCGCGGCCGGTCGATGACGATCGTGGTCCGGTTGCTCGTCGCGTGCCCAACCGCCGGCGCGATCGCCGTGGTGGCCGGGGTCGGGCGACCGGACTGGGCGGTGATCACGGCCGCGATGATCCTGCACCAGGGCCCGGACCGGATCCTCGGCACGTACCGGGCCGCGCACCGGTTCCTCGGCACCCTGATCGGCCTCGCGGTGCTCGCCGGCCTGGCACTGTTCGACCTGCACGGCGCCGCCCTGGTCGTCGCCCTCGCGCTGTCGATGGCCGGGATCGAGGCGTACCTGGTGCGCAACTACGGGCTCGCGATGGTGTTCATCACCCCGCTCGCGATGATCCTCGGCGGGCTCGGCGCGCCGGGCGACCTGGTCGCGGTGTCCCGGGACCGCTTCCTCGAGACCGTGATCGGCGTCGTCGCCGCGGTCGCGGTGCTGTGGTGCGTGCTGCCCCGCGCGCACCGCCGGATCCTGTCCGACGCGGACCTGCAGGTGGCGGACACCATCGCCCGGATCACCCACACCGGCGACGCAGACAGACTGGCGGAACTGCGGCGGGACCTCGAGTTCGACCTGCACGCCTCGACGTCCGCGGCGATCACCGCCGCGCACTCCGACCCGGCGTGGACGCGCGAGCGCTGGCCCGAGCACCGCCGCCTGCACGAGTTCGGCTACCGGATCCTCACCGCGCCACCACCGCAATGACCGGACACCTGTCCACCCGCATGTCTAGGCTGATGCCTGAACCATGTCGCCGGACGAGAGTAGGTGTGTGCAGGTGAAGACCAAGGGCGCGCTGATCTGGGAGTTCAACCAGCCGTGGTCGATCGAGGAGATCGAGATCGGTGACCCGCACCGGGGTGAGGTCAAGGTGCAGATGGAGGCGTCGGGGATGTGCCACTCCGACCACCATCTGGTCACCGGGGGCATTCCGATGGGAGGCTTCCCGGTGCTGGGCGGCCACGAGGGTGCGGGCATCGTGACCGAGGTCGGGGAGGGCGTCGAGGACATCGCGCCCGGCGACCACGTCGTGCTGTCGTTCATCCCGTCGTGCGGCAAGTGCCCGTCCTGCCAGGCCGGGCTGCGCAACCTCTGCGACCTGGGGGCGTACCTGCTCGGCGGCGCCTCGGTCAGTGACGGCTCGTTCCGCGTCACGGCCAAGGGGCAGAACGTCTTTCCGATGACGCTGCTCGGCACCTTCTCGCCGTACCTGGTGGTGCACCAGAGTTCGGTGGTGAAGATCGACCCGTCGATCCCGTTCGAGGTGGCCTGCCTCGTCGGGTGCGGCGTCACCACCGGATACGGGTCGGCGACCCACACCGCGCAGGTCAGGCCGGGGGAGGACGTCACGATCGTCGGGATCGGCGGCGTCGGGATCTCGGCACTGCAGGGCGCGGTGAACTCCGGCGCCCGCTACGTGTTCGCGATCGACCCCGTCGAGTGGAAGCGGGAGCAGGCGTTGAAGTTCGGTGCCACGCATGCCTTCCCGTCCGTCGACGAGGCGGCCGGTGCGATCGCGGAGATCACCGCGGGCGGCATGTCGAAGAAGACGATCGTCACCGTCGGCGAGGTGCACGGCGAGGACGTCGACCTGTGGATGGGCATCACCGCGAAGGCGGGCACCGTGGTGCTGACCGCGATGGGCAGCCTCGTCGACAACCAGGTCACGCTGAACCTGTCGATGCTGACGCTGCTGCAGAAGAACCTGCAGGGCACCGTCTTCGGCGGCGCCAACCCGCACTACGACATCCCGCACCTGCTGTCGATGTACAAGGCGGGCAAGCTCAACCTCGACGACATGGTCACCCGGCAGTACCGGCTCGAGCAGATCAACGACGGCTACCGGGACATGCTGGAGGGACGCAACATTCGCGGGATCATCCGCTACACCGACGCGGATCGCTGACCGGGTCGGGTGCCGCCGCGCCGGTGGGCGGCACCCGGGCGGGGCGGATCACCCGTTCCTGCCGTCCCCGTCCTCCAGTTCGCGGATGCGCCGGGCGGCCTGCTCGAGTCGCTTCCTGCGCGCCTTGGCGTCGGACTCCTTCAGCTTCTCGTACACCTCCTCGTCGTCGTCGCTGTAGTTCAGGATCATCCGCGGCACGCTCAGGGTGACGATCAGGGACGGCCACACCAGCCAGGCGTAGTCCCAGTCGACGACGATCTGCAGGACCAGGAACGTGACCAGGGTGATGCCGATGATGACCCAGTCGAGCGATTCGACGATGCCGCCGCGGGAGCGCAGCGAGGTGAGTTCGGCCTCGGCCGCCGCCGCGGGACTGCTGTCGCGGATCGCGGGGGCGTCGTCGAACGGCACCTTCCGCACCCGGCCGTCGACGGCGGCCAGCGGCATCCCGCCCGGAAGCCCCTGGAATGCTCCGCCGAGCGCGCCGACGGTCCGCGCCTCGGCGATCACCCCCGAGCGCTCGTAGAACTCGGCGCTGTCCAGCCGGCCGTCGGCGTAGTGCCTGCTAATGGCGTCGAGCGCGTGCATCCGTTCGTCGTCGCTGAGCAGCAGGTCGGGGTCGGGCTCGGTGGGCATGGCGGCGGCGCTTTCTTGAGGAGGCTTCCGGACCGGTGTCGCTGCCGAGTCTAGGGGTGCGGGTCCGCCCCGCCGGGCAGGTGCGGCGGGCGCGGAGACAGCGCCGCCCGGCAGGCGTGCTCGAGTTCGACGACGACCGCGTCCAGCGGTCCCGACCCGCCCTGCGCCTGCGCCACGATCACTGCGCCCTCGAGGGAGCTGATGATCAGCACCGCGAGCGAGCGGGCCCGGCCGGGGGCGACGCCCTCGGCGACCAGCTTCCCGGTGATCGCCGCGCACCAGGTGTCGAAGGCGACCCCGGCGATCTCCCTGGCCCCCGGTTCGGTGCCCAACGCCGCCGCCGCGATCGGGCACCCCGACACGTAGTCGCTGGTCTGCAGGCGGCGCCCCCAGATGTCGACCAGGGTGCGGATCGTCCCGACGGTGTCGTTGGCGGCCAGGATCCGGCCGATGCTGGCGTCGAGCTGCTCGGCGGCGGACCGGGTCGCGTCCTCGATCAGTTGCGCCTTGCCGCGCGGGAAGTGGTGATAGATCGAGCCGCGGGGGGCGCCGCTGCGGGCGAGAACATCGGCGAACGAGGTTGCCGCGACGCCCCGTTCGCGCATCAGGGTCACCGCGCTGCCGATCATCGCCGCCCGGGGTCCGGCTGTCGGGTCCTGTCGCCTCGGCACTGCTCGCCCTTCCACTCGAATCACTTCTATGTAGAGTGTCATACATAGTTGCCGATCGCCAGGAGATTGACGTGACCCGGACCGCCACCCCGACCCATCAGCTGGACGCCGCACTCGACCTCATCGCCGAGGCCGACGGCAGGTTCACCGGGCGCACCACCGCCGAGTACGCCAACATGGTCGGCCCGTTCGGCGGCGTCACCGCGGCCACCCTGCTCGCCGCGGTGCTGCGGCACCCGGAACGGCTCGGTGATCCCGTCTCGCTGACCGTCAACTTCGCCGGGCCCGTTGCGGACGGGGAGTTCTCGATCGACGCGCGCCCGAGCCGGACGAACAGGTCGACCCAGCACTGGTCGATCGAGATGACCCAGGGCGGCGACGTCGTCACCACCGCGACGGCGGTGTTCGCGGTCCGCCGCGACACCTGGTCCGCCACCGAGATCGAGCCGCCCGCCGTGCCGCCCGCCGCCGAGGTCGAACCCTCCACCGCCGCATCCGCGTTCACCCGCTGGGTCGGCAACTACGAGATGCGGTTCGTCGAGGGCGGACTCGACTCGTTCGGCACCGAACGGGCGCACTCGACGTCGACGCTGTGGATCCGCGACGAGCCCGCGCGCCCGCTGGACTTCCCCGCGCTCACCGCGCTGTGCGATTCGTTCTTCCCTCGCGTGTTCCTTCGCCTCGGCCAGCCGTGCCCGATCGGCACCGTCTCGCTGACCGTGTACTTCCACGCCGACCAGGCCACCCTCGCCGCGCACGGTACGGACTCGGTGCTCGCCACCGCCCGTGCCCAGCGCTTCGGCAAGGGCTACTTCGACCAGTCGGGCGCCCTGTGGGGGTCGGCTGGCGCGCTGCTGGCCACCACCCACCAGGTGGTGTACTACAAGGCCTGACCCCGGCCCCGAACACGCCGATGCCCGGCGTCCCGTCGGGGACGCCGGGCATCCGGCATAACGTGTCAGGCCAGCTTGGCCAGCAGATCGGCGCGCTGGCGCGCACCGAGGCCCGCGACGCGGCGGGTCTCGGCGATGCCGACGGACTCCGCGATGTCGCGGGCCTTCACCTTGCCGACCTTCGGCAGGGATTCGAGCAGGTACAGCACCTTCGTCTTGCCGACGAGTTCGTCGGACTCGGCCTTGTCGAGCACCTCGACGAGGGTGACCTTGCCGGACTTGAGGTCCTCCCTCAGTTCGGCCCGTGCCTTCCGGGACGCTGCCGCCTTTTCGAGGGCGGCGGCGCGCTGTTCGGGGGTCAGGGTGGGCAATGCCATGAGATGTGCCTTTCTCGCGGTTCCCGGGGGAGAAACCCAGGCTAGAGCGGCGACGACCGTGAATCACGGTACCGCGCTCCCCGCGTGTCGTCACCGGGTCGCCGCGCGCCCGCCCCGCGTCACCGGGGTCTCTAGCTGCGCGAACGCCGCCGTCCCTGGCGATCGCCGATCAGCGGCCGAACAGGGACCGCAGGAAGCCGCCGCTCGACGCGGTGGGGTGCTCGCAGGTGCAGCGCCGGTCGGTGGGGACGTGGCGCATCACCTCGTCCACGTGGTTGCCGCAGCCCTTCCAGGTCGTCTTGCCGCAGGTCGTGCAGGGGGTGGGTTGGCACATGATGGGTCCTCTCGGTCGGCACTTCCGGCTCCCAATATACCCATAGGGGTATACCGCGCCCCGGTGTCCGCATGATGAGTCAGGAACGAGGCGAACTGGGCGCGATCCATCGGACGCCGGGCCCGCGCTTGGGACCATTCGGATCCTTGACCGCGCGTCCCGACTGGCGCAGAGAGGTCAACAGGTCGGTGACCTCCCGGCCGTCGGCGCCGGCGGCGACGACGTCACGATTGGTAACCACCTCCCCTGCGCGCAGGCGCTCCTCGATCCATTCCTGGACCGACACTGCGGCAACGTCCGTCGCCATCGCTCCACCAAGCGCCCTCCGCGCCGCCGAGGTCAGTACCCATTCGTCACCACGTTCGGTGAGGGTCTGTACGACACCGACCTCGTCGAGCCACTCCATGATCTGTGTTGCTTCGGCGGTGCCGGTTTGTGTCTGGGCGCAGACCTGCCGGAGCGTCATCAGTGGTGCACGCGAGAGGTGCCGAAGCACGATGAGAGTGTTGACGGCGTCAATAGTCTCGGATCCGAACCGGCCTCGCAGGCCAGCCAGGCCCGCTACGAAGGCGGTGTCGGGGCGCCCGGCGACCAGCGTGACGTTGACATGGAAGTCGTCGGCCTCGACCTCGGGCGCCGCCCGTCCCGTCGAGAGCATTGCCGACCACATGCGGTCGAAGCCGCGTGAGGATTCTTCAGCGAGACCGAGCGCCCGCATCCCGGCCATCAGGCGGTTGTTTCGTGGGACCGATTGCGTGGTCAGCGGGTGATCGGGTCTGACCCCGAACGGTAGTGATCCCGGCGACCATACCTTGAGCAGTCGCGGCGACTGGTCGACCACGACGGGCGAGGTCATCGACCAATCCCGGTGGATGAGGGCATTCGAGATCACCTCGTCGATCGCCTGGTCGGGAAACGCGGGCAATGCAACCTCTTGCCCGCCTGGGAGTTCCACCCGGGCATTCTCGGCATCTGCATGTCGACGTACCAGATCTTGGAGCTGATCGAAGACCAGGACCAGTGCCCCGCTCGTGCGTGAGTAGACCGAGAGCCCGGCAGGAATGCGGATGAGCAGCAGTCGGTGCCCGCGATAGTCCAGCTCGTCGGCTTCCACCCGCAGGTTACAAACCCGAGAGTTGTTGGAAAGTTATTGCAACAACTCTCCAACAACTAGGTCCTTCGCACGGCATGCCGCGCCCCGCTCGGGCGGGGGACAGGGGACGGAAACCGCAGGTCGGCGAGCGGGGAACGGGTAGTTCCCGAGTTGTGGAGGGTTCTTCATTACTCGGCCTGGCAGGATCGATCGGGTGAGCACCGCGAACCTGACCCGTGCCGAGACCGCAGCCCGTGCCGCCGCGATCACCGTCCGTTCCTACCGGGTCGAGCTGGACCTGACGTCCGCGCCCGACGCCGGCGTCCCCGGCTTCCCGACCGTCACCACCGTGGAGTTCGATGCCGCCGCCGACGCGACCTGGCTCGACTTTCTCGGCGGCTCGGTGCAGGCGGTCACCGTCAACGGCGTGTCGGCCGACGTCGACTACGACGGCGCCCGCATCGCGCTGCGCGGGTTGGCCGCATCCAACACCGTCGAGGTCCGCGGGACCGCCGTCTACAGCCGGTCGGGGGAGGGGCTGCACCGGTTTGTCGACCCCGTCGACGGGCAGACGTACCTGTACAGCCAGTACGAGCCCGCCGACGCCCGCCGCGTCTTCGCCTGCTTCGAGCAGCCGAACATGAAGGCGCCGTTCACCTTCGCGGTGACCGCGCCGCTCGGCTGGGAGGTGATCTCCAACCGTCCGGCGGAAACCAGGGAGGAGACCGGCGACCGCCAGCGCGTGGAATTCTCTCCGACGCTGCCGATCTCGACGTACCTCACCGCGATTGTCGCCGGGCCGTACCGCCGCGTCGACTCGTCGTGGACCTCCGGCGATCTCACGGTCCCGCTGGGTGTGCTGTGCCGCGCGTCGTTGGCACAGCACCTCGACGCCGACACCATCCTCGAGGTGACCGGGCAGGGCCTCGACTTCTTCCATGAGCAGTTCGAATTCCCTTACCCGTGGGGCAAATACGACCAGGTCTTTGTTCCCGAGTACAACCTCGGTGCGATGGAGAACCCGGGGTGCGTCACGTTCACCGAGGCCTACGTCTTCCGCGGTGCTGCCACCGCCGCCCAGTACGAGGCCCGCGCGAACACGATCCTCCACGAGATGGCGCACATGTGGTTCGGCGATCTCGTCACGATGCAGTGGTGGGACGACCTGTGGCTCAAGGAATCCTTCGCCGACTACATGGGTGCGCTCGCGAGCGCGGAGGCCACCGAGTGGACCGACGCCTGGGTGGCGTTCGCGAACCGCCGCAAGGCGTGGGCGTACTCGCAGGACCAGCTGCCGACCACGCACCCGATCGTCGCGGACATCGTCGACCTGGAGGCCGCGAAGCTGAACTTCGACGGCATCACCTACGCGAAGGGCGCGAGCGTGCTCAAGCAGCTCGTCGCCCACGTCGGACGGGACGCCTTCTTCGCCGCGTCCCGCCGCTACTTCCGCGACCACGCCTACGGCAACACCACCCTCGCCGACCTGCTGGAAGCGCTGTCGGCCGAGTCCGGGCGCGACCTGCAGGCGTGGGCGGACGCATGGTTGCGGACCAGTGGCGTCTCCACCATCACCCTGGAGCGGCGCCGCAAGCGCTACGAGATCGTGCAGACCGATCCCCGGCCGCACACCCTCGGTGTCGGCCTGTACGACTTCGACGAGTCCGGCGCGCTGGTGCGCACCGAACTCCTGGCCGTCGACCTCGCGGGCCCGCGCACCCCGATCGACCTCACCGAGACGCCGCTGGTGTTGCTCAACGACGGCGACCAGACCTACGCGAAGGTCCGGCTCGGTGGGTTCTCGGTCCGCACCGTCGAGGCGTCGCTGAACCGGATCGTTGATCCGCTGGCCCGCGGGCTGGTGTGGTCCGCGCTGTGGAACGCCACCCGCGACGGGGAGCTCGACCCGCACCGCTACCTCGCGACCGCGCGCCGCTTCGCTCCCACCGAACCGAACATGGCGTTGCTGACCGCGACGACGGCCAACGCGGCGTTCGCGATCGGTCACTATGTTCCCGACGGGGACCGTGCCGCCGCGCGCCGCGAATGGCTCGACACCTGTTGGGCCGCACTGCACTCCGCGGCCGCCGAGTCGGACTCGCTGCTGGTGCTGGCGCGGGCGACGGCCGCGGCAGCGGTGACCGACGACACGTATGCCGGGGAGATCCGCGCGATGCTCGACGGCACCGCCCCGGCGCCCGACGGGCTCGCCCTCGATCCCGACCTGCGCTGGTCCATGTGGACCGCGCTCGCCGCGACCGGGCACGCCGATGCGGCGGACCTCGACTCCGAACTCGCCTGCGACGACACCGCATCCGGGCGCACCGCCCACCGGCGCGCGCTGGCCGCCCGACCGGACGCCGCCGTCAAGGCGGCCGCCGTGACGGCCGCGCTGACCGACACCACGCTGACCAACGACCACCTGGACGCGACCATCGCCGGCTTCCGGGCGGGGGAGCGGCGGGACCTGATCGCGGACCACGACGACCGCTACTTCGCCGTGCTCGCCGACGTCTGGGCGGAACGGAGCATCGAGATCGCCCGACGCATCGTCGTCGGGCTCTTCCCGGCCGCCGACACCCTCGACGCGGTGGACGGCTGGCTCGACGCCAACGCCGCCGCGCCAGCCGCGCTGCGCCGACTCGTCGTCGAGCAGCGCGATCACCTAGCGCGGGACCTGCGGGTGCGGGCGCGGTCCTGGTGACCTGGAGCGCCTGGTGACCTGGAGCGCCTGGTGATGCGGAGTGCAGCGAGGGGAGTGCGGATGCCGGAGACCGTGCGGCGGGTCGACGCCGCGGAGCGGGGGGGCCGGGTGGACCCCTACAGCGACATGGGCTACATGCTGGAGGGCGACATGTGTCCCACACATATCTCCGAGCCTATGGGGCATCGGCAAACCTAGG
>NZ_JBSGXD010000003.1:45912-118741 GCF_053609225.1 Rhodococcus sp. NPDC054953
TTCCCGCCGCCTCACTGGGGTGTGGGGGGGTCGGCCTCCCCCTCCGCCCCCCCCCCCCCGCGGCCTGGTGTGCCTGCACGCCACCGACCCGGCCACCGTCTACCTGTCCGCGCGGGCCCGGGTGGACGGGATGACGGTCGGTGACCTGGATCGGGCGCTGTACGAGGAGCGGTCGCTGGTCCGGCACCTCGCGATGCGCCGCACCCAATTCGTCTTCCCGCGCGAGACGCTGCCCGCCGCGCAGGCCGGGGCGAGCGGCCGGGTCGCCGACCGGGAACGCCGCAGCCTCGTCCGCGATGTGGAGAAGGCGGGGCTGTTCGGCGACGGCGCCCGATGGTTGGACGAGGCGGGTGCCGCGGTGCTCGCCGCGCTCGCCGACGGCGCCGGGCCGGTGTCCTACCGCGAGCTCAAGGCGGCGATTCCGGTGCTCGCCGGGGCCATCGTGCACGGGGAGGGCAAGAGCTGGGGCGGGAAGATGTCGATCGGGCCGCGCGTCCTGACCGTGCTGTCCGCGGAGGGCCTCGTCGTGCGCGCTGGCAACGACGGGTCCTGGTGGACGTCCCGAAACCGCTGGGCAACAACGGAATCGTGGCTCGGGTCGCGGATCGCGTCGGTCCCCGAGGGGGACGGCACCGCGCGCCTGGTCGCCGAATGGCTGCGCGCGTTCGGGCCGGGCACCGAGGCCGACCTGAAGTGGTGGCTGGGTTCGACCCTGACGGCCGTGCGGCAGGCGCTGTCGGTGCTGGACGTCGCCCGGGTGGACCTCGACGGCGGGGTGGGCTACCTGCTCGCGGACGACCTGGCGCCCGTCGGGGCGGTCGAGCCGTGGGCCGCGCTGCTGCCGGGTCTGGACCCGACGACGATGGGGTGGCGCGAGCGCGACTGGTACCTGGGGTCCTACCAGCAGCCGCTGTTCGACAGTGTCGGCAACGCCGGACCCACCGCGTGGTGGGACGGGCGGATCGTCGGCGGCTGGTGGCAGGACGAGGCGGGTCGGGTGGTGGTGCACCTGCTCGAGGACGTCGGAGTCGAGGCCGAGCGGGCGCTCGCCGCGGAGGCCGACGCGCTCACCGAATGGCTGGGCGGGGTCCGGGTGATGCTGCGCTTCCCGTCCCCGCTGTCCAAGCAGTTCGCCTGACCGGCTGCCGTTCCGGGCATCGGCGGTGCCCGGAACGGCGGCGTGCTACCGCGCGTCCTGGTCGGCCTTGGTCAGGATCAGGTACTGCGCCGAGATCTGCCGGTAGACGTCGGTGCGGTCATCGAGGCCGCTTGCCTCCCCGATGTAGCGGCCCACCTGGACCGAGCAGGAGTACTGGTCGGCGCTCTGCGTGGTCTTGGTCAGGCAGCTGGCGTTCGGCAGGCCCGCCGGGCTGGGGATCGTCGTCCACCCGTTGGACCGGCTCAGGCCGTCGAATTCGGTGAGCATCGCGGCGGCGTCGTCCGGGGTCGACGCCCGGTACACCGTCGTCTTGTAGATCGCGTTGTGCTCGGAGCCGTGCTTGGACAGGGTCCGGTACATCTCGGCGGGGGAGGCGTAGAAGTGCGACATGCCGCGCGGGCCGTACACGCCGCGGTCCGCGTCGCCGGCAGGCGCGTCCGCCGCCGCCGGGATCGCATAGATCAGGATGTCGTTCTGGTCGACCTCCAGCTGGGGGCGCTCGCCACCGTTCTGGGACCGGGTGGGGGTCCGCGGGAACCGGTCGATCAGCGGTCCCTGCAGCTCCACGATGCGGGCGAGGGTCGCTTCCACCTCGTCGGCCCGGTCCTGCGGCGCGCTCGCCCAGGAGTAGAGGACGTACTCGCCGTGCGGGGTGAACGCCGCGAGCTCGACCTCGCCGGCCACCGCGGTGCTGCTGATGCCGTGCGAGTCCGGCAGGCCGGGGATGTCCACGGCCGTGCTCCCCGGGCGCGCTGCGGACGCCTCGGCCATCTGCCCGGCCGCGGCGGCGGCGGCCGCCGGGTCGATGTACCGCATCACCAGGTTCGTCAGGGCCCGTTCCGTCCCGGCCCGATCGCCAGCGGTCGAGGTCCGCGCCGAGGTGACGAAGCCGTAGATCGCGGACGAGGCGTTCGCGGGGACCTCGTAGACGCTCTCGTCGAGGGTGCCCTTGAGCATCTTGTAGTTGCGGACCACGAACGTCGGGAGGGTCGGATCGTTGAACTCCGGGTCGACCTCCCACGGGGCGACGACGAACTCGGCCATCCGCTGACCGTCGACCGGCGCCACCTCCTCCGGGGTCGCGTTGCCGAACGCGGGAGCCGGGTCGGTGGGGTAGTCGCCGGTGTCCAGCGCCGCCGGATCCACCTCGGCCGTTGCGGTCTCGGCGGTCGCGGTGGTCTCCTCCGACTGCGGGTCCGTCGCCTCGGTGCCTCCGCATCCGGCGACCGCCCCGACGGTCACGGCCGCCGCCACGATCAGCTTGCATCCTCGAAGTCGCACTGCGCTGTCCCCTCTGGGTGTCGATGTCCACCCGGCCGGGTGGTTGGGTCTCGCAACGTTGGATGCGGCCGGGCGGCGAAATGTTCCCGGCGGCCGCGGTCAGCGCGCTAGCGCCCACGTCCGGGCCCCCTCGGAACGGCCGTTAGTGTAAGTGCGCAGCTGGCAGCCGGGCGGACGAGGGGGAATCGTGGGTGGTGTCGACTCCGCTCCAACGCCGGAGCGTGTGGCGGAGGTTGTTGCCGCGGCGGGGAAGGTGCTCCGCGCGTACGGCCTCGACGAGCTCGCCGACCTCGCAACGAGGAAGAACGACCCGGACCGGCAGCACCGGACGGTGGTCGTCGTCGGCGAGGTCAACCGCGGCAAAAGCTCGCTGGTCAACGCGCTGGTGGGGCGGCGGAACCTGTGTCCGGTTGGCGTGGACACCACCTCGTCGGTCACGGTGAGCGTCGTCCCCGACGTCGACGGCGAGGACGGGACGGCGACGCTGCTGACCCCCGGCGGGGGACGGCGGATCCCGGTCGCCGAGTTGGATCGGTGGGTGACCGTGGACGGTGCGGGGGTCCGCGATCCCGACGCGGAGTCGCTGCCCACCGCGGCGGTGGTGCCACTGGCCGGGCATGCGCTCGGCGACGTCTCCGTCATCGACACCCCCGGCGTCGGTGGCCTCGAACCCGGCCTGGCGGCGTTGGCGACCCAGACCTCCGCGCAGGCGTGCGTGCTGGTGCTGGTGTGTGATGCGTCCAGCCCGCTGACTGCGCCGGAGATGGCCTTCGCGAGGGAGGCGGCCGCGTCCGTCGACGCGTTGGTGGTCGCGGTGACGAAGACCGACAAGAACCTGCGCCGCTGGCGGCCGATCGTCGCCGAGAACGAGCGGCTGCTGCGCGAACACCTGCAGCGGGCGGTGCCCGTCATCGGGGTGTCCAGCCTGCGGGGTGTCCTCGCCGCCGACGACCCCGACCCGGCACGACGCGCGCACCTCGAGCAGGTCAGCGGAATCGGCTTGCTGCGCAGCGAGATCCATCACCGTCTCGCCGCCGCGTCGGCCCTGCCCGCCGCCGACGCGCTGCGCACCGCATTGGAGGGGCTGCGCACTGTCGCGACCCGGGTGGACGGCGAGTTGGCCGCGGTCGACAATGCGGCCGACCGGTTGCCCGGTCTCACCGCCGAACGCGACCGGCTGACCGAACTGGAGGAGCATTCCCGGCAGTGGGAGCAGTACCTCGCGCGGGACATCACCCTGGTGCGCCAGCAGTCCGCCGACGATCTCGACCGCCGACTCGACGAAATCCGCGACAAGTGGACGACATACGTGAATTCGCATGGCATGCAGGTGTTGCGGCGCAGCCCACAGAAATTTGTCGCCGACATGCAGGCCGACCTGCAGGCGGCGATGGCCGAGACGCTCGCCGGTTTCCTGCAGCGGCTGCACGCGGAGGTGTACCAGCCGCGGCTCGGCGATGACCCGGTGCTGTGGGAGGACCTGTGCGGCCGGATCGTCGACTCCATGCGGGACCGGACGATCGAGTCGCATCAGGTGGCGAGCCGTCGGCAGGGTCTGATCGACCCGGCGCTGCTGACGATGGGCGTGGTGGGGTCGTCGACGCTCGGCGGCCTGATCGGGCTGTCCGCGGTTGTCGGAATCGGTGCGGTGGTCGGGACGGTGTGGGTGGGGGTGAACCTGGGGCACCGCGCGATCCGGTCGGGGAAGGCGAACCTGCTGACCTGGCTGCGGGAAACGATCGGCACCACCAAGGTCACCGTCGGCAGGCTGCTGGACGGCGCGGTCGCGCAGGCACGGCCGGAGATCGTGATCGGCTATCGCAGCCACCTGCGCCGCACCCTGGAGGACCTGCGCCGGACCATCAGCACCGCCGAGCAGGCCGCCTCCTCGGACGAGGCGAGCCGCACGAAAACCCGTGAGCGGCTGCAGAACAACCGCCGGATCGTCGGCAAGCGGATCACCGAACTCGAGGAACTGCTTGCCCAGTCGCCGGTCGGGGCGGTGACCCGATGACGCGGGCGGGCCACGACCCGGTGCACGCGGTCGTGGACGACGGGCTGCGCAGGCTCGCCGCGCTCGGCGGGGATCTCGCCGACCACGCGAACGGTCTCGGCGCGATCCTCTGGTCGCCGCCGCGGGTGGTGATCGTCGGCCGGCTCAAGGCCGGGAAGTCGACGCTCGTGAACGCGCTGATCGGGGCGCCGGTCGCGGAAACCGCCGCGCTGGAGGCGACGAAGGTCGTCACCATCTACCAGGACGGGGCACCGTCCCGGGCCGAGGTGGTCGGACTCGACGGGGTGCGCCGCCCGGTCGCGGTGTCACCCGGCGCCGAGATGGCGTTGCCGATCCCGGCCGCCGAGGTCGGGCACGTGCACCGATGGCTGCCGTCGGCGGCGATCCGGGACGTGACCCTGATCGACACGCCGGGGCTGGCGACGCTGACCGCACCGAACGAGGCGGCGACCCGCCGCGCGCTGATCGACGGTGTCGACCAGACCAGGACCGCCTCCGTCGACGCGGACGCCGCGGTGTTCCTGTTCGACGCGACGCCGCGCGCCGACGAGCTCGAGTTCCTCCGGACGCTGCCGTTCACGCCGCTGAACGTCCTCGGAGTGCTCTCCCGGGCCGACGGATTCGGGGAAGGTGCCCTCGGGCAACAGGATCCACTGGTGCTGGCGAGGTCGCATGCGGCGGAGCTGGGGCGACGACTGGCCAGAACGGCGACGGCGGTGACGCCGATCTCGGGGTTGATGGCGCAGACGGCGTACACCGGCGCGCTCACCGAGCGGGACGCACAGTTGCTCGCGGGCCTTGCCCCGTACCACCCACTGGACCTGGTGGACCTGCTCGACTCCGACGACCCGGCCCCGCTGACCCCCGCGGACCGGGACCGACTGCTCGACCTGCTCGGTGAGTACGGCATCCTGCACGGCCGCGGCGTCGCCCAGTCGGGCGCCGCCGCGCTGGGGGCGTGGCTGGCGGAGCGTTCCGGCGTGGAGGACCTGCGGCGGCTGATGCACGCCTCGATCGGGCGGGTCGCGGTGTGGCACAGGGCGGGACGGATCCTCGACCGCCTCGACCGGCTCGCGTATCAGCATCCGGCGCGGGACCAGATCCGCACCATCGCCCACCAGATGCGGTCGGCGCCCGCGCTGCGGCAGGTGACCCTGCTCGAGGATCTCGCGCGGCTGCTCCAGGTCGATCCCGAGTCGCCGCTGGTCGACGAGGTGCGTGACCTGTTGGCCGGCGACACCGCCTGCGGCAGGCTCGGGTTGGCCGCCGATGCCGACCCGGCGCTGATCCGGGCGACCGCCCAGCAGCGCCTCGCCGACGCCCAGCAGCGGGCCGCGTTCTCCACCCAGTCCGCGGCGGAGGACACCGCGCTGGTGACGGTCATCGCCGCCTACCAGGACATGCTCTCGGCCCGCTGAGGATCCGAACGGATCCTCAGCGGGCCGAGAGGGAATCGGGTGTCAGCCCGCGGGCGCGGGTGCCGGAACCAGTGCCTCCGCGGGTGCCGGAGCAGGGGCCTCGGCGGGGGCGGGCGCCTGCGGGGCGGACCCCGCGACCGGTGCTGCGACGTCGGCGGCCGCGCCGTTGTACGCCCGGAGCACGGTCGTCACCACGCCGGTGACCTCGTTGAAGATCAGCGACCCCTTCTCAAACTCGGCCCGCATGCCGTCCGGCACCGCGTACTCGTCGCTGATCGGGAGGCCGAGCGTGCCCGCGTCGAGCCCGCTCTGCTGCCACGTCTCGTAAATCTTGCCGAGCACCGTCCACACCCCGCCGTTCGGTGACGTCGCGATCACCCCGTTCGCGAACTTCACCAGCAGGTTGCCCGCCTTGGCAGGCAACTCCCCGGTCAGCGCGGCGCCGAGCCGTCCGGTGTCGCCGCCCTCCGCGATCCACTTCTGCGCGATCGGGGACTGATCCGTCAGCTTCAGGATCTCGTCGACGAGGGCGACGACCGAGTCGGCCGATCCGGTGTCGAAGGGCAGGGCACCGCCCGAGGCCGGGGGAGCGGGCGGGGCCGCGTCCGGTGCCGGGTTGGCGGGCGCAGCGGCGAGGACACCCGACCCGCTCGAGGAGCCACCGTCCGGGTTGGCCTTCGCGATGGCCCGGATCTCGTTCATCTTCGTGTACGCGGAGTCGCCGGGGCAGCTGGTGTTGCCGACATCGCGGTGCGCGAAGATGATCGGCAGGTCGACCGCCGCGCCCTGCGGGTACGGCGTGAACTCGGTGCCCTCCGACCACATCGTGGTGCGCCCCTGCGGGTCCAGGCCCGCCTTGGCGAGCCGCCAGCCGAGGAACCGGCCAACCGCGTCGACGGTCGCCTGCGGCGGGCTGACCGTGGAGAAGTCGCCCATCATTGCGATGCCCATGGTGTTCTCGTTGAATCCGCCCGCGTGCGCACCCTGGACGTTGCGATCCAGGCCGCCCGCCCGGCCCTCGAAGATCTGGCCGTACTTGTCGACCAGCACGTTGTATCCGACGTCGCACCAGCCGAGGGTCTGCGCGTGGTACGCGTAGATCGAACGGACGATCCCCGCCGACTCGGCGCGGGTGTAGTCGTTGCTGCCCGCGGTGTGATGCACCGTCGCGCCGCCGAGGCTGTCGTCGTAGGTCGGGCCGTCGCAGCGCAGCGACTCATCGGCCCCCCACTGGGCGCGGGTGATCACTCGCGGGCCGGACCCGCCGACCGAGGTCGCGATGTCGGACAGCGACGCGTCCGCGTCCCCCGATCCCGGCTGGATGAGGACGGCGGTGACCGCGTCCGCCAACGCCTGCGCCGGGTCCTGCGCGCGCAGCGGGGTGCTGACAGCGGCCGGGGCGAATGCGATCGGGTCCTTCGACGGGTCGGTCGGGGTCAGCACGTTCGGCCGGGCGGGATCGGCGGGCTGCGCTGCCCCGGCGGGGGCCGCGTCGGCGGATCCGCTCGGCGTCCCGGCGACCGCCTCCGCGGCCTTGGTGACCAGCACCTGCACCGCGGTCGTGTCACCGACGTACACCGGCTCGGTCCCGGTCTTTCCGCCCGCCGCCCGATCGTTCTTGCCGGTCTCGAGCTGCTCGGTCGCGAACCACGGACCCCACGAGCCGTCGGCAAGCCGGGCCCGGACCTTGGCCGCGGTCGCGCCGAGCTCGGAGGTCAGCGCGATCATGCTGAACGGGGTGTCGCGGACGATCTCCTTGACCGCGGTGCCGAGCTCCTCCGCTGGCGCGGGGGCGCCGTTCTCCGCTGGCGCGGGGGCGACCGGTTCGGCGACATCCGACGGCGCCGACGGCAGCAGCTCGGTCGGCAGGGTGATGGTCTCCGGGAGGGTGATGCCCTCGGGCAGCGGCAGGCCCTGCGGGACGGCGATCTCCGACGGGAGTGGCAGCTTCTTCAGGTCGGACAGGCGCAGGTCGGGCAGATCGAGCCCGGTCAGTTCCTTCACCGGAACGACGATGTCGGGGATCTGGGCGAGTGCGATCTCGGCGATCTGGGTTGGGACCGCGACCGGCGACGAGTCGCTGGTCGAGCGGATGCCCGACGTACTGGACACGCCCCAAACCGCGAACGGGGCGGCGATGGCCACGGCGGCGACCGTCCCCAGGACGATCGACGACTTCGGTCGACGGTGCGGCAAAACGGCTCCCTCGGTTGCTACTGGCGTGTGCGGTCTGCGCCGGCTGCCGGGATGGTGACATCCGACCCGACGGTGTTACTGGTGTTACCAATGTGACAGATGTTGCCAATGCCGAGCACTCTTGCAACACTAGCCACAGATTACCTAAGCCTCAACTTTAGATTGAGACTTTGCTCGATGTCCGGGTGTCGACCGTTCGGCCGACGAGGACCCGGGGACAACTCCGTCGACGAGGAGACCTGGCCATGGCGAAACTCCGTCGCACATCAGCCCCGCGGAGACGATCCGATCGCGGGGGGCGCACCTCCCCGCTCCGTCGGTCGCTGACCCTGGGGGTGGTGCCCGCGCTGGTCGCGGCGGGCGCGGTCGGGACCCTCCTCGTCGACTCCGGGGACCCGGCGGTGATGCCCGTGGTCGCCGCCGACACCCCGTTCACCATCTCCGGCCACGGCCACGGGCACGGCCGCGGCATGGGGCAGTGGGGTGCCTACGGGTACGCCAAGAACGACGGATGGTCCGCCGAGCGGATCGTCGGCCACTACTACGGCGGCACCGAGCTCGGCGACGTCACCGACCGGCGGATCGGGGTCCGGCTCGTCGGGCTGGACGGCAAGGGGCTCGGCGCCTACTCCGATGCCGGGGCGCGGGTGGCGGGCCGGGACGTCGCGCCCGGCGAGGCCGTGCACCTGACCGCGACCCCCGGCGGCGCGGCGGTCGTCGTCACCCAGGGGTGCGACGGCGCGGTCGTGTGGCAGGGCGCAACCGACCATCCATGGGTGGACCCGATCGACCTGTCCCCGGACCGGCCCGCGAACGAACACCTGAAACTGTGCGGCGGCAACACTTTCCGCGGATCGCTCGGCGTCGCGCTCGACGGTGTCGAGTCCCGGGTCCTCAACAACCTCGACCTCGAGGACTACCTCCTCGGGGTGGTGCCGGTGGAGGCAAAGGCCGACTGGGCCGACAGCGGCGGGAAGGAGGCGCTGCGCGCCCAGGCGATCGCCGCCCGCTCCTACGCGGCGGCCGAGCATCGCTATCCCTACGCCGAAACCTGCGACACCCAGGACTGTCAGGTCTACGGCGGGTCGAGCCGGGAGGACGACCGGACCACCGAGGCGGTGCGGACCACCGCGGGCAAGGTGATCACCCGGGGTGGGCAACCCGTCTCCGCCGAGTTCTCCTCGTCCACCGGCGGATACACCTCCGGCGGTGAGTTCGCGGCCGTCGAGGATCGCGGGGACACCCTCTCGCCGACGCACGACTGGACGCAGACCCTCACCGCGGGCGAGATCGGTCGCGCGTTCGGCGTCGGCGACCTGCGGTCGATCACCGTCGTCGGCCGCAACAACCTCGGCGCCGACGGCGGCCGGGTCACCGACCTTGAGGTCGCCGGATCGGGCGGCACCGCCCGGGTGTCCGGTCAGGAGGCGCGGACGAAGCTCGGCCTCAAGTCGGACTGGTTCACCGTCACCGAGGGGCTCGTCGCGCCCGGTGCCGCGCCGGGCCCGGCCCCGGACCTGCCGCCGACCGCGCCCGGCGAACCGCCCGCCCCCACCGAGATCGAGAAGAAGTACGCCGAGATCGGTGGCCCGGCAGGGGCATTGGGTGACCCCATCGGCCCGGAGATGTCTATGCCGGACGAGGCGGGCCGGTTCCGGATGTTCGAGGGCGGCGCGATCGTGTGGACGCCCGCCCTCGGTCCGCAGGTCATCGACGCGAGCGTGGTGATCTCCGAGCTCCCCGGTCTCCCCGGTCTCGGCAGCACCAGCTGACCCAGCCAAGCGGCTGCGCCGCCCGTGCGTGATTTTCACCCCGACCGGGGTGAAAATCACGCACAGTTCGGGGTGGTTGACATATTCGAGCATCTGTCTCACTCTCGACACATGACGACGATGATGTCCGGCAGTGTGGCCTACGTTCCGCCCACGGGGGAGACCTGGCGCGACCCGTTCGGCATGTACGCGGCGCTGCGCGAGCACGACCCGGTCCACCACGTGGTGCCCGCGTCCACCCCGCAGCACGACTACTGGGTGCTGACCCGGCACGCCGACGTGTTCGCCGCCGCCCGCGACCACGAGACCTTCTCGTCGGCGGACGGGCTGACCACCAGCTACGGCGAACTGGACAAGATCGGCCTGCGGGACAATCCGCCGCTGGTGATGCAGGACCCGCCGCAGCACACCGACTTCCGCAAGCTCGTCGCCCGCGGTTTCACGCCGCGTCAGGTCGAGTCGGTGGAGCCTGCGGTGCGGGCCTTCGTGGTCGAGCGCATCGAGGGGTTGCGCGCGGCAGGCGGCGGCGACATCGTCACCGAGCTGTTCAAGCCGCTGCCGTCGATGGTGGTCGCGCACTACCTCGGGGTGCCGGAGGAGGACCGCGGCCGGTTCGACGGCTGGACCGAGGCGATCGTCGCGGCCAACGCGACCGGCGACCCGCTCGCCGCGGCGAACGCGGTCGGCGAGCTGATGGGGTACTTCGGGGAGCTGATCGCCCGCAGGCACGCCGAGGCCGCGACCGGGGAGCTCGGCGACGACACCATCTCCCACCTGGTGTCCGCCGGGATGGGCGCGGACGGCGACCTCTCCGGGCTGCTGTCCATCCTCGGGTTCGCGTTCACGATGGTCACCGGCGGCAACGACACCACCACCGGCATGCTCGGCGGATCGTCCGCGCTGCTCACCCTGCACCGCGACCAGCGGGCGCTGCTCCTTGAGGACCCGTCCCGCATCCCGGACGCCGTCGACGAGCTGCTGCGCCTGACGTCGCCGGTGCAGGGGCTCGCCCGCACCACCACCCGCGACGTCACCCTGCACGGCGTCACCATCCCGGCGGGCCGGAAGACGTTGCTGGTCTACGGTTCCGCGAACCGCGACCAGCGAATGTACGGCGACGACGCGGAGCAGTTGAACGTGCTGCGGGCGCCGCGTCAGATCATGACGTTCAGTCACGGCGGCCACCACTGCCTCGGTGCCGCGGCCGCCCGGATGCAGGCCCGCGTTGCGCTCGAGGAACTCCTCGCCCGGTGCCCCGACTTCGAGGTGGACGTCGACGGAATCGTCTACGCGCCAGGAAACTACGTCCGGCGTCCGCTGCACGTCCCGTTCCGGGTGCGCCCGTGACCTGGCTGCGGGAGGAGCGGTCCGGGATCGCCGCGGAGCGGATCCTGGACGCGGCGGCGGACCTGTTCGTGCGGCGCGGTGTCGCGACCACCGGGATGGCCGAGATTGCCGCCGCCGCGGGATGTTCACGCGCCACCCTGTACCGCCACTTCGACGGTCGCCGCTCGCTGCACCGCGCGTTCGTGCACCGGGAGGCGCGCCGGGTCGGTGAACGCGTCGCCGCCGAGGTCGCCGCCATCCCCGACCCCGAACGCCGGATCGCCGACGCGATTCTCGCCGCCGTCCGGCAGGTGCGGGAAACCCCGACCCTCGCGGTCTGGTTCGCGGTCGAGGACGCCGGGATCGCGTCGGAGTTGGCGAGCACCTCGGAGGTGATCGAGGTGCTCGGCGCGGCCTTCCTCGCCGGCGCGTCCGGCGCCGACGGGACGGATCTGTCGCGGCAGGCACGGTGGGTGGTGCGGGTGATCGTGTCGCTGCTCACCGTTCCCGCGGCGGACGCCGACGAGGAGCGGGCCCTGGTCGAGCAGTTCGTGGTGCCCGCCCTGGCGGCGGGTCAGACCACGGTGCCGAACGCCTGACCGATCGCGAAGGTCACCACCATCGCCAGCGCGCCACCGAGCACCACCCGGGGCACGGCGCGGGCCCGGCGGGATCCTCCGAGTCGGGCACTGATGCTGCCGGTCAGGGCGAGGGCGACCAGCACCGCGACGAACGTGACCGGGATCCGCAGCGGCTGCGGCGTCGCCAGGATCGCGATCAGCGGCAGCATCGCGCCGATCGTGAAGGACACCGCCGACGACCCCGCCGCCTGCCACGGATTCGTCAGGTCGTTCGGATCGATGCCCAACTCCGCGTCGGCGTGCGCGGCGAACGCGTCGTGCGCGGTCAGTTCCTCCGCCACCTGCCGGGCGGTGGCCGGTGCCAGGCCCTTCGCCTCGTACAGGTCCGCAAGCTCCCGCAGCTCGTCCTGCGGGGTGTCCCGCAGTTCGGCGCGTTCCCGCGCGAGCAGTGCCCGTTCGGTGTCCCGTTGGGTGCTCACCGAGACGTACTCGCCGAGCGCCATCGACACCGCGCCCGCCGCGAGCCCGGCGAGGCCTGCGGTGAGGATGGGGCCGCTTTCGGTCGTCGCCGCCGCGACACCCACCACCAGGCCCGCGGTCGAGACGATGCCGTCGTTCGCGCCGAGCACGCCCGCCCGCAGCCAGTTCAGCTTCGCGTACAGGCCCTGAGCAGGTGGCTCGGTGGGCGTCGGGTCGCCGTCGCCGGGTGCGTGCACATCGGTGCTCATGGCCGAAACGCTATCGGCGTCAACGGCATCCGGCCAGCAATGTAAGCCTGCCCGAAGTCCGGCGGATCAGTCGAGGCGCGCGAACGCGGCGTCAAGGCCGTCGAGACCCGCGGCGTCGATCAGAAAGTCCCGCTCCAGGACGGTCCGGAGGGCGGCGGCGTCGTCGATCGGCGAGTGCTCGGTGCTGCCGTCCGCGTGGTGCACGGTCAGCCTGCGACCGGCCAGCGCGTAGCGGCGATCGTCGGTGGCGCGCGCCGCCATCGGCATCGTGACGAACCGCGACTGCGGCCACGTCGACAGGTACCAGTTGGTCGGCTCGTAGTCGATCGGCTGCTGCGGGTGCAGGTCGAAACGGTACGTGGTGCGCCACTCGTCGCCGATCCGGGCCTGCATTGCCCAGTCCCCGTCCAGGTCGACCAGCCGGAACGGCTCGAGCGGGGTGTCCTGCACGGTGTCGCGTTCGAGGCGCAGGGTGCCGGTCAGCGTCATGCCGCCGAAGCCGGTGTCGATCACACGCCGCTCCTCGTCGAGGTCGACGAGCAGCAGCATGTGCGTGCGGCCAGTGATTGCGTGCGGGTCCGGGGACCCCCACAGCACCCGCCCGGCCAGGGCGGTGACCGTATATCCGAGGTCCAGCAGCGCCGCCCGCAGCAGCAGGCCGTGTTCGAAGCAGTAGCCGCCGCGGCCGCCGTCGACGAGCTTCGCCCGCAGGGACGGCAGGTCCAGCCGGTTCGGCACACCCCGGAACGGGTCCAGGTTCTCGAACGGGATCGCGCGGGTGTGCCCGGCCGCGATCGCGTCGAGTGTCGCGCGGGTCGGGGACCGATCGCCGGTGTGGCCGATCCGGGACAGGTAGGCGTCGAGGTCGAGGGTCACGCCCTCACGGTATGCGGCTCCGCCGCCGTGCGTGATTTGTACCCCGGTCGGGGTGAAAATCGCGCACGGGCGGCGGAGCCGCGGCGCCGTTGCGGGCTTCCGATACCCTGGTTGCCCGTGACCTCCGTATCCCCAGACTCCGCGACCTCCGGCCAGTACGACCTGATCATCGTCGGGTCCGGCTTCTTCGGACTCACGATCGCCGAGCGGGCGGCGACCCAACTCGGCAAGCGGGTCCTTGTCCTCGACAGACGGCACCACATCGGCGGCAACGCCTACTCCGAGGCCGAGCCGGAGACCGGCATCGAGGTTCACCAGTACGGGGCGCACCTGTTCCACACCTCGAACAAGCGGGTCTGGGACTACGTCACCCAGTTCACCGACTTCACCAGCTACCAGCACCGCGTCTTCGCGATGCACAAGGGGCAGGCCTACCAGTTCCCGATGGGCCTCGGGCTGGTCTCGCAGTTCTTCGGCAAGTACTTCACCCCGGACGAGGCGCGGGCGCTGATCGCCGAGCAGTCCGCCGAGATCGACAGCAAGGACGCGTCCAACCTCGAGGAGAAGGCGATCTCCCTGATCGGGCGCCCGCTCTACGAGGCGTTCGTCCGGGACTACACCGCCAAGCAGTGGCAGACCGACCCGAAGAACCTGCCCGCAGGCAACATCACCCGCCTTCCGGTGCGCTACACCTTCGACAACCGGTACTTCAACGACACCTACGAGGGTCTGCCCGTCGACGGCTACACCGCGTGGCTGGAGAACATGGCGAAGGACGACCTCATCGAGGTGCGCCTGAACACCGACTGGTTCGACGTCCGCGACGAGCTGCGCGCCGCCAGCCCCGCCGCCCCGATCGTCTACACCGGGCCGCTGGACCGGTACTTCGACTACGCCGACGGCGAGCTGGGCTGGCGCACCCTCGACTTCGAGACCGAGGTGCTGCCGACCGGCGACTTCCAGGGCACCCCGGTGATGAACTACAACGACGCCGACGTCGCGTACACCCGCATCCACGAGTTCCGGCACTTCCACCCCGAACGCGAGTACCCGGCCGACAAGACGGTGATCATGCGGGAGTTCTCCCGGTTCGCCGAGTCCACCGACGAGCCCTACTACCCGATCAACACCCCCGAGGACCGCACCAAGCTCGAGGCCTACCGGCTGCGCGCGAAGGCGGAGACCGAGAACGCGAAGGTGCTGTTCGGTGGCCGCCTCGGCACCTACCAGTACCTGGACATGCACATGGCGATCGCGAGCGCGCTGAGCATGTTCGACAACACGCTGCGCCCGCACCTGGAGTCCGGTGCCCCGCTCGGTGGCGGGGTGGAGGCATGACCCCGAAGCACGTGATGGACCAGGACGCGCTCGTCGACACCCCGGATCTGCTCGGCACGGCGCTGCTGCAGCGGGTGATCCTGCCGCGCGCCGGTGAGCCGCTCGACGTCCGCACCCTCTACCTCGAGGAGTCGCCGACCAATTCCCGTCGGGCGCACTCGCTCTCGCGCACCTCGCTGTCGTTGGGCGCGGAGTCCGAGGTGTCGATGTGCAGCTACTTCAACGCCTTCCCGGCCAGCTACTGGCGGCGCTGGAGCATCCTGACGTCGGTGGTGCTGCGGCTGGAATTGACCGGACACGGCCGCGTCGACGTCTACCGCTCGAAGGCGGACTCGTCGCGAATTCACGTGCAGGGCAAGGAGTTCCGCGGGGATTCGGATCCGACGACCGTGGAGTTCGAGGTGGACCTGGCGCCGTTCGAGGACGGCGGCTGGATCTGGTTCGACATCACCACCGACACCGACGTCGACCTGGTCGCCGCGGGCTGGTACGCGCCGATCGAGGCGCCCGGCGCCGGTCGGGTCGCCCTCGGCATCCCGACGTTCAACCGGCCGACCGACTGCGTGAAGGCGCTGACCGCGCTCGGCTCGGACCCGCTGGTCCTCGACGTGATCGACGCCGTGATCATCCCGGACCAGGGCACCCGCAAGGTCCGCGACGAGCCCGGCTTCGCGGAGGCAGCCGCGGTCCTCGGCGACCGGCTCGCGATCCACGACCAGGCCAATCTCGGCGGCTCCGGCGGCTACAGCCGGGTCATGTACGAGGCGCTGAAGACCACCACCGCCGAGCACATCCTGTTCATGGACGACGACATCGAGATCGAGCCCGACTCGATCCTGCGTGCCCTCGCCCTGTCCCGGTTCGCGAAGTCCCCGATGCTCGTCGGCGGGCAGATGCTGAACCTGCAGGAACGCAGCCACCTGCACACGATGGGCGAGGTGGTGAACCGGTCCATCTTCATGTGGTCCGCCGCCCCGAACGTCGAGTACGACCACGACTTCTCCCGCTACCCGCTCGGCGACCGGGAGAACTCCAAGCTGCTGCACCGGCGCATCGACGTCGACTTCAACGGCTGGTGGATGTGCATGATCCCGCGGGTCGTCGCGGAGGAGATCGGCCAGCCGCTGCCGCTGTTCATCAAGTGGGACGACACCGAGTACGGGCTGCGGGCCCGCGCCGCCGGCTACCCGACGGTGACGATGCCCGGCGCCGCGATCTGGCACATGGCCTGGTCCGACAAGGACGACGCGATCGACTGGCAGGCGTACTTCCACCTGCGCAACCGTCTCGTCGTCGCGGCGCTGCACATGCCGGGCAACGGCCGCGGCATGGTCGTCAACACGGTCAAGGCGACCCTCAAGCACCTGCTGTGCCTCGAGTACTCCACCGTCGCGATCCAGAACCAGGCGATCCGCGACTTCCTCGGCGGCCCGGAGCACATCTTCGACCTGCTGCCGACCGCGCTCGGCCAGGTGCACGCGATGCGCAGGGAGTACCCGGACGCGGTCGTGCTGCCGTCATCGACGGAGCTGCCGCTGCCGTCCGGCGCCGATGTCGGCGCCGTCGGTGACCCCGGCAACCCGCTCGCCAAGCTGGTCCGGCTCGGGAAGGGCCTGGTCCACAATGCGAAGCCGGCGCACGAGGAACACCACGAGCGCCCGCAGCTGAACGTGCCGACCCTCGACGCCCGCTGGTTCCTGCTCTCGCAGGTGGACGGCGTCACCGTCACCACCGCCGACGGTCGCGGCGTCGTCTACCGCAAGCGCGACCCGCGGCAGGCCTGGGGACTGCTCACCGAGGCCATGCGCCTGCGCCGCGAGCTGGCCCGACGGTTCCCCGAACTCAAGGACGAGTACGCCGCCGCGGTGCCGTCGCTGACGAGCAAGGAGAGGTGGGAGCGTGTCTTCGGCATCTGAGGTCAGGATCCTGAACCGGGTCCAGTCCACGATCGGCGCGCGCCCGGAGGTCGTTGCGGCCGCTCGCGGCCTGTCGCACTTCGGTGAACACGCCCTCGGCTGGATCGCGATCGCCGGTGTCGGCGCCGCGCTGGACCGGCCCCGTCGCAGGCAGTGGGCGGGGGTCGCGGTCGGCGCGGTCGGCGCGCACGCCGCGTCCATCGTGATCAAACGGATGGTCCGCAGGCCCCGGCCGAACGACCCGTCCGTCCAGGTCAACGTGTCGACGCCGAGCAAGCTGAGCTTCCCGTCCTCGCATGCGACCTCGACCACCGCCGCCGCGGTGCTGCTCGGTCGGCTGACCGGGCTACCCTTGCCCGCGGTGCTCGTGCCCCCGATGCTGCTGTCGCGGCTGGTGCTGGGCGTGCACTACCCGACCGACGTGCTCGCCGGGTCCGCCCTGGGAGCAGCCTCGGCCGCAGTGGTGCTGCGCGCCGACAGGAAGTGTGGAGAGAGATGAGCGAGCACCCGACCGAGGTCGCCGGACCGCCCAAGTCGCTGCCTGCCGGGATCGTCAAGGCGCTGCGCCCGCGGCAGTGGGTGAAGAACGTCCTGGTGCTCGCGGCGCCGCTGGCGGCGGGCTCGGTCACCGAGCCCGACGTGCTGCTGCCCGTCGCGCTGGCGTTCGTGGTGTTCTGCATGGCCGCGTCCGGCATCTACCTCGTCAACGACGCGATGGACGTCGAGTCGGACCGGCAGCACCCGACGAAACGGTTCCGGCCGATCGCCGCGGGCGTGCTGCCCGTCGGGCTGGCGTACGCGATGGCGGCGGTGCTGCTCGCCGGCTCGATCGGGCTCTCGTTCATCGCGAACTGGCAGCTGGCGGTCGTGATGTCGGTGTACATCGTGATCCAGCTGGCCTACTGCTTCGGACTGAAGAACCAGGCCGTCCTCGACATCTGCATCGTCTCGTCCGGGTTCCTGATCCGGGCGATCGCGGGCGGTGTCGCCGCCGACATCCCGCTGTCGCAGTGGTTCCTGCTGATCATGGCGTTCGGCTCGCTGTTCATGGCGGCGGGCAAGCGGTACGCCGAGCTCAAGCTCGCCGAGGCGACGGGCGCGAAGATCCGCAAGGCGCTGCAGTACTACACGTCCACCTACCTGCGGTTCGTCTGGACGCTGGCCGCCACCGCCGTGGTGATCTGCTACGGACTGTGGGCCTTCGAGCGGGATCAGGCGACCGGGACCAACTGGTTCGCCATCTCGATGATCCCGTTCACGATCGCGATCCTCCGCTACGCCGTCGACATCGACGGCGGCGAGGCCGGTGAGCCCGAGGAGATCGCGCTGCACGACCGGGTGCTGCAGTTCCTCGCGCTCGCGTGGATCGGAGTCGTGGGTGTCGCTGTCTACATCGCCTGACACGGGCCGCGCGGAGGAGATCGCGCCACCCGCCCGCGCCGCGTCGGAGACCGTCGCGGCGCCGGTGGCGCGGCTGGTGTACCTCACTGGGATCGTGGTCACCGGTGCCCTGTTCCTGTGGGGTGCGTGGGAGCGGCGCTGGATCGCCGACGACGGGCTGATCGTGCTGCGCACCGTCCGGAACCTGCTCGCCGGGAACGGGCCGGTGTTCAACGCGGGCGAGCGGGTGGAGGCGAACACCAGCACCCTGTGGACCTACCTGATCTACGCGTTCGGCTGGGTGACGCAGATCCGGCTCGAATACGTGGTGCTGACCCTGGCGCTGGTGCTGTCGGTCGCCGCGGTGGTGCTGGCGATGGTCGGCACCGGAACCCTCTGGCGCGGTGCCGGCCAACGGGGTCGCTCCGCGGGCTCCGCTGCTGCCGCGGGCACCCTGCTGCTGCCCGCGGGCGCGCTGGCCTACGTCGCGGTGCCCCCGGCCCGCGACTTCGCGACCTCCGGCCTGGAGAGTTCCCTGGTCATCTTCTGGATCGCCCTGCTGTGGCTGCTGATGGTGCAGTGGTCCCGCCGCACCCCGACCCCCGGCCGGGTGCTGGTCCTCGCGTTCCTCGCCGGGCTCGGGCCGCTGGTCCGCCCGGAGATGGTTGTCCTCGCGGCGCTGGTGCTGTTGATGCTGGTGCTCAGCCCGGGGACCTGGCGGCTGCGGGCCGCGATCGTCGCGGTCGCTGGCGCGGCCCCGGTCGGCTACCAGATCTGGCGGATGGGCTACTACGGCCTGCCCTATCCGAACACGGCGGTGTCCAAGGACGCGGGCGGCGCCAAGTGGTCGCAGGGCCTGACGTATCTGTGGAATCTCGTCGGACCGTACTGGCTGTGGCTGCCGCTGCTGGTCATCGGCGGCTACGTCGGGTGGCTGGTGTACCGGCGCAGCGGGTTCGCGCTGCCCGGTGACCGGGTCGGCGCGACCGGTCTGGCCCGGCTGCACAGCCCCGCCGCGGTGGTGCTGCTGTTCGTCGGCACCGGACTGCTCCTCGGCGTCTACTCGGTCCGGGTCGGCGGCGACTTCATGCACGGGCGGGTGCTGCTGCCGGTGCTGTTCTGCCTGATCCTGCCGATCGCGGTGCTCCCGGTGCGGGTGCCGCGCCGGGACCAGTGGGGGCGGACACCGGCAACCGCGCTGTTCGCCGCCGGTTCGCTGGCATGGCTGGTGACGATCGGGTGGGCGGTCGTCGCGTCCACCGCGCAGGGCATGCCGAACGGCACCGTCGTCGGGAAATCCGGCATCGTCGACGAGCGCAACTTCTACGTCCTCAACACCGGGCACGAGCACCCGATCCGGGCCGAGGACTACCTCGACTACCCGCGAATGCGCGCCATGGTCGAGACGATCAACAACACTCCCGACGGCGGCCTGCTGCTGCCGTCCGGCTACTACACCTTCTGGGATCTCGTGCCGCCGCCAGCGCCGATCCCGGAGGGCGGCGCCGGTCACACGGTGTTCTTCCTGAATCTCGGCATGACGAGCATGAACGTCGGCCTCAATGTGAAGGTCGTCGACCAGATGGGCCTTGCCTATCCGCTCGCCGCGCACACCGAGCGGCTCGGGGACGGCCGGATCGGGCACGACAAGGCGCTCTACCCGGACTGGGTCGTCGCCGACACCGGGATGGTGGACCGGCATCCGTGGCTGCCGCCGTACCTGGACGAGAACTGGGTCGCGCGGGCCCAGGTCGCGCTCACCTGCCCGGACACCCAGGAGTTGCTGGCCTCGTCGCGCGGGGACCTGACGCGGGCGTTGTTCATCCGCAACGTGAAGCGCGCGTTCCACTACGCGGGCTACCGCATCGACCGGGTTCCGGAGTACGAGATCGCGCGGTGCGGGCTGCAGTTGCCGCCGGAGCTGCCGCGCTGAGACGCGGGCGGGCGAAACCCCGACTAGCGACAAAGGTCACGTTCATGTAACGCTCGTGACCGGAATGCGATGTACAGATAGATGAACTGCCCGGTACCGGCCCCGCGGGGCCGATTTCGGGCGCCGGGGCAGTGGTTGTCAGGTCAGGGACGTTCGCATACGCTGCGGCGAGCGCAGTGTGACCTTGATTCGTTCCACTGCCGGTCCCGCGTGCGTTGGGCCGGCAGAGCCGTGGCTTCGTGCCAGACTTTCGGGCCGCTTCGGCGGATACCGCAGGAGAGAAAGAGAGCAATATTCATGCGTATTGGCAGACCGAGGTTCCAGAACCTCAAGCGACGCCTCCTCGGCCTTTCGGCCGCAGCGCTCGTGCTGCCCGTCACTGCTGGTATTGCGGGTACCGCCGTCGCAGGCGCCGCACCGTCCGTGCACCGCGCACCGGCGGGCGGCTTCGAAGAGGTGATGGTTCCCTCCTCCATGGGTCCGGTCAAGGTGCAGATCCAGTGGGCGAAGCGGGGCGGCGACGCCGCGCTGTACCTGCTCGACGGACTCCGCGCCCGCGACGACCGCAACGCGTGGTCGTTCGAGACCAACGCGCTCGACCAGTTCGCGAACGACAACATCACCCTGGTGATGCCGGTCGGTGGCCAGTCCTCCTTCTACAGCGACTGGATCGCGCCGTCGAACTTCAACGGCCAGAAGACCACCTACAAGTGGGAGACCTTCCTCACCGAGGAGCTCCCGGATTACCTCGCCACCCGTGGCGTTTCGCGCAGCAACAACGGCGTCCTCGGCCTGTCGATGGGCGGCTCCGCTGCCCTGACGCTGGCCGCGTACCACCGCGACCAGTTCAAGTTCGCCAGCTCGCTGTCCGGCTACCTGAACATCTCGGCGCCCGGCATGCGTGAGGCCATCCGCGTCGCGATGCTCGACGCGGGCCGCTTCAACGTGGACTCCATGTGGGGCCCGCCGTGGAGCAAGGCGTGGCTGCGCAACGATCCGTTCGTGTTCGCCCCCAAGCTCGAGGGCCTGTCGCTGTACATCTCGTCGGCGAGCGGTCTGCCGGGTGAGTACGACGCGCCGCGCAAGCCGATCGACTACTACAACACCGCGAACGGCATGGGCCTCGAGGCCCTGGCCCTGGTCAACACCCGCGCCTTCCAGGCGCGGATGGCGACCCTGGGGATCCCGGCGACCTACAGCTTCCCGTCGAACGGCACCCACTCGTGGCCGTACTGGTCGGCGGAGCTGTTCAAGGCCCGCGGCCAGATCCTGGACACCCTGAACGCCTGGTGACCGGATCTCCAACGCGATGACACGGATGCCGCTCTGGCCGCCCACCCGGGCGGTCCGGGCGGCATCCGTCGTTTGACGGACACGTAACAAACGACACACACACCGCGCGTCACAGGCGTCACAGCAGTCCGGTGTGTACTAATGGGCACACGAGTGTTCAGGCGTCACAGCGGTGCGTGCGGGGGTCGGGGACCAGCCGACAGCCGCCGGGTTCCGACGGGGTACCACGCGGAACCGGCCGACAGAGAAAGAGAGTCACCGTCACATGCGACCAGCATCGAGAAAGTTGGGTGCGCGTTTCGGGGGGAGCATCGGCTCCCCACGGCGACGCGGGCGCGCGTTGACCCTGCTGGCGGCCGCGCTGGTGCTGCCGACCGCGGCAGGCCTGACCACCGCCACCATCGCCTCCGCCGAGCCGTCCTCGAGCCCGGCCGCGACGACCACCACCACCACCACCGTCGCGCCGCCGGACCCCGGGACGGACGTCCGGGAAACGCTGGCACCGAAATCGGCGACCACGCCGGTGTCCGCCACCGCGACGGAATCCGCGGAGCCGACGCCGACCACGACCGTCGCGCCGCCGACCACGACCGTCGCGGCCACGACCACGACGACCACCACGACCGCGGCACCGACCACGCCGCCGCCCGCCGCCGCGCCGCGGGTGATCTCGGCGCGGTCCGCGCCTGCACCGGACCGTTCGATCCCCGGCGTGTCGAAGGTGCAGTGGATCACCGACCGGCGGGTCGCGCTGTGGGTCGACTCGGCGGCGATGGGCGCACCGTTCCAGGTGCAGATCCTGCTGGCCAGGGACTGGAACGCCAGGCCGGACGCCACCTTCCCCGCGCTGTACCTGCTCGACGGACTGCGGGCGCGTGACGACGAGAGCGGCTGGACCATCGAGACCGATGCCGCCAGCTTCTACGCCGACAAGAACGTCAACGTCATCCTCCCGGTCGGCGGCCAGTCCAGCTTCTACTCCGACTGGCTGGAACCGGACAACGGCAAGTTCTACCAGCTCGAGACGTTCCTGACGAAGGAACTGCCCCCGGTGCTGGAGAACGGCATGCGGACCACCGGCACCCGCGGCGTGATCGGGCTGTCGATGGGCGGCACCTCGGCGATGTTCCTCGCCGCCCGCAACCCCGGCTTCTTCACGTTCGCCGGCTCGTTCTCCGGCTACCTGAGCACCACCTCGCTCGGCATGCCGCAGGCGCTGCAGTACGCGATGAACGATGCGGGCGGCTACAACGTCAACAAGATGTGGGGCCCGCCGAGCAACCCGCTGTGGAAGGAGCACGACCCGTACATCCTGGCGGAGAAGCTCAAGGGCACCAGCCTGTACATCTCCAGCGGCAGCGGCATGGCGGGCCCGTATGACCAGCCGTCCGGCATCCCCGGCGTGTCCACGAACTACGCGGGCATGGGCCTGGAGATTCTGTCCCGGCTGACCTCGCAGTCGTTCGCGACGAAGCTGAACAAGCTGGGGATCCCCGCGCAGGTCAACTACCGCCCGTCCGGCACCCACTCGTGGCCGTACTGGCAGTTCGAGATGCACCAGGCGTGGCCGCAGGTCGCGAACGCGCTCGGAACCGAGGTCAGCGCCCCGGCGTGCGGCCTGAACGGCGAGATCGGCGGGGTCGCGAACGCCAACCCGTGGCTCGGCGGCTGCGTGACCGGTGAATACTCGGTCGCCGGTGGCCTCGCGCAGGACTTCCACAACGGCCGGATCTTCTGGTCGGGCGGCACCGGCGCCCAGGTGGTGACCGGGATGATCGGCGGCGAATACCAGGCGATGGGCGGTCCCGCCGGCCCGCTCGGATTGCCGTCCACCAGCGAGTTCGGCACCCCCGACGGCCGCGGCCGCGGCAACCACTTCCAGGCCGGGTCGATCTACTGGACCCCGCAGACCGGTGCGCACGCGGTCCGCGGCGCGATCCGCGACGAGTGGGCGCGGCAGGGCTGGGAGCTGGGCCCGCTCGGCTACCCGGTCGGCGACGAGGTCGACACCCCGACCAAGGACGGCGCGGTGCAGGGCTTCGAGATCGGTGCCATGTACTGGAGCCCGACCACCGGCGCGAACGCGGTGCAGGGGCTGATCATGCAGAAGTACGCCGAGCTGGGGTACGAGAACAGCTGGCTCGGGTTCCCCCGGTCCAGTGAGCGGGGCCCGATCCGGGACAACGGCCGGTTCAACGAGTTCGAGCACGGCAACATCTACTGGAGCCCGGCGAGCGGCGCGTGGTCGGTGAAGAACGGGCCGATCTTCGACGCCTGGGCCAGGGAGAACTATGAGGGCGGCCGGCTCGGCTACCCGATCAGTGACGAATATCCCTTCGAGGGTGGTGTCCGGCAGAACTTCCAGTTCGGCACCATCACCGCCAAGGGTGGAAACACCCAGCTCGGATAGCGAATCGACGTCGGCGGGCCGGGTTGCGTAGAGCGGACCCGGCCCGTCGACGTCGGTACCCTCGACAGCGATCACCCGCGGCGTTCCGAGCGCCGACCACACAGAGGACTGTGACCCACATGCTCGTTTCTTCCCGTTCCCCGTTCGCCAGGGTGCTGGCCGTCGGCGCGTTCGCGGCCCTGTCCGTCGGGGTCCTCGCCGGCTGCGGCAGCGACGACTCGACGGCGTCGAGCACGCCGACCCTGACCACGGCGGCCGGATCGGGGTCGCCGACGGTGCCGCCGCTGGCGACCGGCATCGAGGTGCCCGCGTACACGACGCCGTCGGTCGCGGCGACCGCGCCGCCCGAGACCCCGGAGGCGGTGCCGAGCGGATTCCCCGGCCCCACCGAGGCCCCGGCCCTCGACGACCGCGGCCGCGCGTACCTGGAGGCGCTGAAGAAGGGCGGGGTGACCCCGGCCGACAACGGCGACATCGCGATCTCCACCGCGAACTACATCTGCGCGGCGAAGGAGAGCAACGTCGCCGAGGACGAGATTCTCGCGTACGTGACCGGCATGGCCGGTGTCGAGGCGGGGCTCGCCGGCGGGACGCCGACCGACGAGGACGCCACCAAGGCCGCCCGCGTCTACATCGACGCCGCACAGTCCACCTACTGCAAGTAAGCCATGTCTGCCGCACGGAAATCCCGCAGCCGCCTGCTGCGGACGCTGGTGGCCCTGATCGTGGTCCTGCTGGTCGCGCTCGTCGCGCTGGTGGCCTGGTACCTGCTCGCGGGCCGGGTCCCGAAGCCGCCGGTGACCCCGCCGGGGCCGGAGCGGCCGTCGGCGCAGCCGGCGAGCTGCCCCGACGTCCAGGTGGTCGCGATTCCCGGAACCTGGGAGTCCAGTGCCGCCGACGACCCGTTCGCCCCGACCGCGAACCCGAACTCCCTGATGCTCAACATCACCAGGCCGCTGCAGGCCGAGTTCGATCCGCAGCGGGTGCAGGTGTACACGGTGCCGTACGTGGCGCAGTTCTCGAACCCGGTCGCGCTGCCGCCGGACGGGCAGATGTCCTACAACAAGAGCCGCGGTGAGGGCACCGCGAAGGCAACCGACGTGCTGGCGGCGATGCACGCGGAGTGCCCGCTGACCAGTTTCGTGCTGACCGGGTTCTCGCAGGGTGCGGTGATCGCCGGTGACCTCGCGGCGAGCATCGGCGCCGGAACCGGGCCGGTCCCGGCGGACCTGGTGCTCGGGGTCGGGCTGATCGCCGACGGCAGGCGTGACCCGGCGGCCGGTGTGACCGTCGGCCCGCCGGTCGCGGGTGTCGGCGCGGAGTTGTCGCTGGCCGGGATTAAGCTGCCGGGCATCACGATGACCGGCGCCCGCCCCGGCGGATTCGGCGCGCTCAACGATCGGGCCGTGCAGATCTGTGCGCCGACGGACGGCATCTGCGATGCGCCTTCCGAGGCGTTCAAGCCGGGGAACTGGATGGGGAGCCTGTCCCGGCTCCTCGAATACGTCAACAATCCTGTGCACGCGCTGTATAACAGCTTCGTCGTTGATGGAAACGGCACCACGGCGACCCAGTGGATGACAAACTGGGCCGCTGAGAAGGTGCGTACGGCACCCACCCCTGCTCATGAGTGAGGGAGTCCCTGTGCACGAATAGGGGTGGGCGTCGGTACCCGATAGAGTGACCAACCGGTCACCAGCCGTTTCCGCACTGCCAGCTTTCAGGAGAATCGATCGATGAGTTCCGCCGACGCGCCCGCGCCGCGCAAGTTCCGGTTCGCGGCCGGTGGCGAGGGTAACGCCGACGAAGGCGGGGCCCGGCGCTTCGTCAAACTGGCCCAGCAGGCCGAGGAACTCGGGTACGACAGCTTCATGATCCCGGACCACCTCGGCAACCAGGTCGGCCCGATCGCGGCCCTCGGCGCCCTCGCCGTCGCCACCGACAAGATTCGGCTCGGAACGGCAGTGTTGGCCAACGGTTTTCGTCACCCCGCCGTCCTCGCGAAGGATGCAGCCACCATCGATGTGCTGTCCGGGGGACGCCTGGAGCTGGGCATCGGCGCGGGGTGGATGAAGGACGAGTTCGACAAGGCCGGGATCGCGTACGACCGGCCCGGTGTCCGGATCGCCAAGCTTGAGGAGTCCCTGCAGATCCTGGACACGCTGCTGCGCGGCCAGGAATGCACCTTCGAGGGCAAGTACTTCACGATCAACGGACTCAAGGGCAGCCCGCGACCGCGGCAGGGTCCGCGCCCCCCGATCGCGATCGGCGGCGGCGGCCCGAAGATGCTCGCGCTGGCCGCCAAGTACGCGGACATCGTGTCGCTGGCCCCGCCGAGCAACGCGGAGGGCCGGATGCTGCTCTCCGGGATCACGATGGAGGCCACCGCGGCCCGGGTCGACCGGATCCGGGAGGCGGCGGGGGACCGGTTCGACGACATCGAACTGAACTGGACGATCACCACGATCATGCCGACCGATGATCGGGAGGCGATGGCGGAGATGGCGTTGGCGGCGATCGCGAACGGGTACCCGCCGAACATCGAGGCGGACGTCACGCTGACCGTCGAGGAGATCCTCAACTCGCCGTACCTGGCGATCGGCACCTACGAGGAGATCGCCGACCAGATCAGGGCCGTTCGCGCGCGCACGTCGATGTCGTACGTCGGCATCTTCCCGACCCAGATGGAAGCGTTCGCGCCAGTCATTGCCCAGCTCAAGGGGGAATGACCGGCGTGGGACTGTAATATTCCGTTGGTTTGGGGTGCGAAACAGGTCGTTGTCAAGACGCGATCTGACTATTGCCACTAGACACTGATTGCATGATCCCCTCGCGGGAGCAGGGAATGAAGCCCGCCGGTGCGCGATCCTGGCGCCGGGGCTTGCCTTGGAGGAGAAGGTATGAAGAACTTCGATGACTACGTCGACGGATCCGGCCAGATCGTTCTGACGCCGGGCAACACCCTTGTCGACTACGTCGAGCAGCACACTCGGGACAACGCCGACGAGCTGGCATACCGCTACATCGACTACTCCCGTGAACGCGACGGCGAGGTGCACGAGCTCACCTGGAACCAGTTCGGGGTCCGGCTGCGCGCGGTCGCGGCCCGGCTGCAGCAGGTGACCAAGCCCGGCGACCGGGTCGCGGTCCTCGCCCCGCAGGGCCTCGACTACGTGATCTCGTTCTTCGCCGCCATCCACGCCGGGACCATCGCGGTGCCGCTGTTCGACCCGGACGAGCCCGGCCACACCGACCGCCTGCACGCGGTCCTCGGCGACTGCGAACCCGCCGCGATCCTCACCGCGTCCGAGTCGGCCGCGGGCGTCCGGCAGCTGTTCCGGTCGCTGCCCGCGCCGCAGCGGCCCCGGATCATCGCCGTCGACGCCATCCCGGACACCGTCGGCGAGACGTGGAGCAACCCGGATCCCGCCCTCGACGACATCGCCTACCTGCAGTACACGTCGGGCTCGACCCGCGTCCCCGCCGGTGTCGAGATCACCCACCGGGCGGTCGGCACGAACGCGCTGCAGATGGCCGACGCGATCGGGCTGAGCACCGACTCCCGCGGCGTCACCTGGCTGCCGCTGTTCCACGACATGGGCCTGCTGACGGTGATCCTGCCCGCGCTGGGCGGCAAGTACATCACGATCATGAGCCCGCGGGCGTTCGTCGCCCGCCCGTACCGCTGGATCAAGGAACTCGCCGCGGTCGCCGACGGTGCCGGCACGTTCGCGGCGGCGCCGAACTTCGCGTTCGAGCACGCCGCCGCCCGCGGCCTGCCGAAGAGCGGCGAGACCCTCGACCTGTCCAACGTGATCGGCCTGATCAACGGCAGCGAGCCGGTCACCACCTCGTCGATGCGCAAGTTCAACGAGGCCTTCGCGCCGTACGGGCTGCCGAAGACCGCGATCAAGCCGTCCTACGGCATGGCCGAGGCGACGCTGTTCGTCTCGACCACCGACCAGGCCGACGAGGCCAGGGTCATCTACGTCGACCGGGACCGGCTGGGGCAGGGCCGGATGGTCAAGGTCGCGCAGGACGCGCCCGGCGCCATCGCGCAGGTCTCCTGCGGGCACGTCGCGCGCAGCCAGTGGGCCGCGATCGTCGACCCCGAGACCGGTGCCGAGGTCGCGGACGAGCACGTCGGCGAGATCTGGCTGCACGGCAACAACATGGGCATCGGCTACTGGGGCCGCACCGACGAGACCGCGCAGACCTTCCACAACAAGCTCACCGACCGGCTGACCGAGGGCAGCAAGGCCGACGGCACCCCCGCGGACGCGAACTGGATGCGCACCGGCGACTACGGCGTCTACGTGGACGGCGAGCTGTACATCACCGGCCGGGTCAAGGACCTGGTGATCGTCGACGGCCGCAACCACTACCCGCAGGACCTCGAGTTCTCGGCGCAGGAGTCGAGCACCGCGCTGCGGCCCGGGTTCGTCGCCGCGTTCGCGGTGCCGGCGAACCAGCTGCCCGCGGAGGTCTTCGAGTTCGGCGCCGCCGGCCTCAGCTACGACGCGGACGACGCCTCCGAGCAGCTCGTGGTCGTCGCCGAACGCGCCCCCGGCGCGGGCAAGGCCGACCCGGCCCCGGTCGCCGACGCGGTGCGGGCGGCGATCTCCGGTCGGCACGGGGTCACCGCGCGCGACGTGCTGCTGGTGCCCGCCGGTTCCATCCCCCGCACGTCCAGCGGAAAAATTGCGCGACGCGCCTGCAAGGCCGCGTACATCGAGGGCACCCTGCGCGGCGGCTACCAGCAGACCGCGTTCCCGGACAGCGTCTGAACGCGCAACCGTCCCCGACGACCCCTCCGACGACGAGTAGCGTGATGCACTGATGGCTGAGACAGAGATGACGGTCGCGCAGCTGCGCGAATGGCTGCGGAACTGGGTTGCCGGGGTCACCGGGCAACCGGTCGACCAGATTTCCGACGACCGGCCGATGGAGGAGTTCGGCCTGTCGTCGCGGGACGCCGTCGCCCTGTCCGGGGAGATCGAGGACCTGCTCGGCGTCACCCTGAGCGCGACCGTCGCCTACCAGCATCCGACGATCGCCTCGCTCGCGACCCGGATCATCGAGGGTGAGCCGGAGGCACCGGAGGGCGCGGACGAGGCCGGGTACTACGCGCCGCGCGACCTGTCCGGCGCGCACGACGTCGCGATCGTCGGCCTTGCGTCCCGGTTCCCCGGAACCGGGCACACCCCCGACGAGATGTGGCGGCTGCTGATCGAGGGCCGGGACGCGGTCACCGACCTGCCCGAGGGACGCTGGTCGGAGTTCGCGGCCGACCCGCAGATCGCGGACGCCATCGCGAAGGCGAACACCAAGGGCGGCTACCTCGACGACGTGAAGGGCTTCGACGCGGAGTTTTTCGCGATGTCGCCGCTCGAGGTCCGCAACGTCGACCCGCAGCAGCGGCTCGCGCTGGAACTGGCGTGGGAGGCGCTTGAGCACGCCCACATCCCGGCCAACGAGCTCAAGGGCGAGCAGGTCGGTGTGTTCATCGGCAGCTCCGCCAACGACTACCAGCTGCTCGCGGTCAGCGACCCGGTGCACGCGCACCCGTACGCGCTGACCGGCACCTCCACCTCGATCGTCGCGAACCGGGTCTCCTACTTCTACGATTTCCGCGGCCCGTCCGTCGCGATGGACACCGCCTGCTCGTCGTCGCTGGTCGCGGTGCACCAGGCGGTCCGGTCGCTGCGCACCGGCGAATCGGACATCGCGCTGGCCGGCGGCGTCAACATGCTGATCGCGCCCGCCGGGACCCTCGGCTTCGACGAGACCGGTGTCCTCACCGCCGACGGCAAGATCAAGGCGTTCTCCTCCGACGCGAACGGCATCGTCCGCGCCGAGGGCGGCGGCCTGGTCGTCCTCAAGCGGCTCGAGGACGCCGAACGCGACGGCGACACGATCCTCGCCGTCATCGCCGGATCCGCCGTCAACCAGGACGGCCGCTCCAACGGCATCGTCGCCCCGAACCCGGACGCGCAGGCCGACGTGCTGCGCGCCGCCTACCGGGACGCGGGCATCGTGCCGTCCGGCGTCGACTACATCGAGGCGCACGGCACCGGCACCATCCTCGGCGACCCGATCGAGGCGGATGCCCTCGGTCGCGTCGTCGGCCGCGGCCGCGACGCCGACAAGCCGGCGCTGCTCGGCTCCGCGAAGACCAACTTCGGCCACCTCGAGTCCGCGGCGGGCGCCGCCGGGCTGATCAAGGTCGTACTGGCGATGCGGGAGGACAAGCTCCCGCCGTCGCTGAACTATGCGGGCCCCAACCCGTACATCGACTTCGCCGGGGCGCACCTGCAGGTGATCCCCGAGGCCACCGACTGGCCGCGGTACACCGGCCGCGCGATCGCGGGCGTCTCCGGCTTCGGTTTCGGCGGCACCAACGCCCACGTCGTGGTGCGCGAGTACGAGGCGCCTGCGGCGCCCGTGAGTCCTTCTGGTCTCGAGGTGGGCCAAAAGGACGCACAGGCGGCGGAGCCGCTCGACGTCGCGGCCGAGGCGGAGTCCGTCCTGGCCGACGCCGCCGAGTCGATGGGCATCGAGGCGCCTGCGGCACCTGTGAGTCCTTCTGGTCTCGAGGCGGGCCAAAAGGACGCACAGGCAGCGGAGCTGCCGGTGCTGCTGCCGGTGTCGGCGTCGATGCCATCCCGCCGCCGCCGCGCCGCGTCCGACCTCGCCGACTGGCTCGAGACGGAGATCGGCAGCACCACCGGACTCGACGACCTGGCCCGCACCCTCGCCGGGCGCAACCACGGCCGCTCCCGCGCGGTGGTGCTGGCCCGCACGCACGCCGAGGCGATCGCCGGACTGCGTGCCGTCGCGGCGGGCAAGCCGGGGCCCGGCGTCTTCTCCGCCGACGCGCCCGCCGCGAAGGGCGCGGTGTGGGTGTTCTCCGGGTTCGGGTCGCAGCACCGCAAGATGGCCAAGCAGCTGTACCTGAACAATCCGGTGTTCCGGGCCGCCGTCGACCAGGTCGACGAGCTGATCGAGTTCGAGACCGGCTACAAGATGGCCGAGAAATTCCTCGACGACGCCGTCGACTACGACGTCGAGACCTCCCAGGTCGGCATCTTCACCATCCAGATCGGCCTGGCCGCACTGCTGCGGCAGCACGGCGCCGAGCCGGAGGCCGCGGTCGGGCACTCGATGGGCGAGGCCGCCGCGGCGTATGTCACCGGGGGGCTCTCCCTCGAGGATGCGGTCCGGGTCATCACCGCCCGTTCCCGGCTGATGGGTGAGGGCGAGTCCGCGCTGGTCGGCGACGACATCCGGCTGATGGCGCTGGTCGAGTACAGCGCCGCCGAGATCGAGGGCGTGCTCGGCGACTTCCCGCACCTCGAGGTCTGCGTGTACGCGGCACCGACGCACACCGTCATCGGCGGCCCCCAGCCCGAGGTCGAGGCGATCGTCGCGCGGGCCGAGGCCGAGGAGAAGATGGGCCGGATCCTGCAGACGAAGGGCGCCAGCCACACGTCGCAGGTCGACCCGATCCTCGGTGAGTTGGCCGCGGAACTCGCCGGTATCGAGCCGCACCCGCTGACCGTCGGGCTGTACTCGTCGGTCGACAAGGAGACCTTCTACCGGGCAGGCCACGGCCCGATCCACCCGGTCGAGTACTGGACCAAGGGCATGCGGCACAGCGTGTACTTCACCAACGCGGTGCGGATGGCCGTCGACGCCGGACACACCACGTTCGTCGAGTTGGCACCGAACCCGGCGACGCTGATGTCGGTGGCCGCCACCGTGTTCGACGCGGGCGTGCACGACGCCCAGCTGATCCCGACGCTCAAGCGCAAGGAGGACGAGGAGGTCGGCGTCCTCACCGCGCTCGCGCAGCTGTATGTGCACGGGCAGCCGGTGAACCTGTCGTCGCTGCTGCCCGCGGGCGGCTTCGCGAACCCGCCGCGGACCGTGTTCCTGCGCAAGGACCACTGGCTCGACGTCCAGGTCAGCGCGGGCGGCACCACCCGCGCGCCGGGTGCGCACGTGTCGCTGCCCGACGGCAGGCACGTGTGGGAGGTTGCGGCGACCGCCGTCACCGACCTGAACGAGCTCGCGACTTCTGCTGCCACGCAGGTGCTTTCGGATGTGACGCTGACCGCCGCTATTGCGCGCGGGGAGCTTCCGCAGTCCGGCACCCTGACCACGACGCTCAGCCCGCATCCGGGTGGCGCTGCGCTGCAGGTGCATTCGAAGACGGACGGTTCCTTCGCGCTGCTGTTCGACGCGGTCGTCAGCTCCGGTGAGGCGCTGCCCGAACCGGTGATCGCCGCACCCGCGGCACGGTCCAGTTCGCCGATGGAGGAGCTGCCGGAGGTCGTCGAATCCTTCGGCGACACGTGGGATCCGAACGGAAGCCAGTCCCTCGAGGATCGGCTGGCGCTGATTGTTGCCGAGTCGATGGGCTACGCGGTCGAGGACCTGCCCGCCGAGATCCCGCTGATCGAACTGGGTTTGGATTCGCTGATGGCGGTGCGGATCAAGAACCGCGTCGAGTACGAGTTCGATATCCCGCAGTTGCAGCTCACCGCGGTCAAGGACGCGAACCTGCGCGAGGTCGAGAAGTACCTGCGCTACGCGGTCGAGAACCGGGACGAGGTCGCGGCGCTCGCCGCGCAGCAGCAGGCGGAGAAGGAGGCCGAAACTGCCTCCGAGGCGATGGATTCCGTGCTCGGCGCGGAGACCACCAGTCCGGTCGCGGAGGCGGAGGAGATCCTCTCCGCCGAGGCACCGGACGGCGCTGCCGTCGCCGCCCCGAGCGTCGGCGACGCCTCCGACGAGGACGTCAACGTGCCGCCGCGCGACGCAGCCGAACGCCTGACGTTCGCCACCTGGGCGGTGGTGACCGGCAAGTCCGCGAAGGGCATCTTCAACATTCTCCCGGTCCTCGACGACGACACCGCCGAGAAGCTGGCCGCGCGCCTGAGCGACCGCGCCGGTGGCGACGTGAGCTTCGATGACGTCCTCGACTGCGAGACGATCGAGCAACTCGCCGAGAAGGTGCGGCCGCATCTCGAGGACGAGGGCAAGATCGACGGACTCGTCCGGGTGCTCCGAGCGCGTCCCGAAGGCTCCTCAGCCGTACCGGTTTTCGTCTTCCACCCGGCCGGCGGATCCACCGTCGCGTACGAGCCGCTGCTCAAGCGACTCCCCGCAGGAACCCCGATGTACGGCTTCGAACGCACCGAGGGGCCGATCGAGGTCCGGGCCCGCGAGTACCTGCCGCTGATCACCGAGATCCAGGGCGACGGACCGTACGTGCTGTACGGCTGGTCACTCGGCGGCGCGCTGTCCTACGCGGTGGCGAAGCTGCTGCGTGAGCAGGGCAAGGACGTCCGGGTCGTCGGCCTGATCGATACCGTGATGGCGGGCGAGGAGGTCGAGGACACCCCCGACGAGATCCGCAAGCGCTGGCAGCGGTACGCCGCATTCGCGAAGAAGACCTACAACGTCGACGCGCCGCTGCCGTACGACAAGCTCGCGGCGGCGGAGTCCGACGAGGAGCAGATCGAGATCCTGATGAACCTGCTCAAGGTGAGCGGCGCGAAGATCCCGGGCGGGATCATCGAGCACCAGCGCACCTCGTGGCTCGACAACCGGGCGCTGCAGACCGTCAGGCCGGACCGCTACGACGGCCACGTCGTCCTGTACATGGCGGACAAGTACCACGACGACGCGATCGCGCTCGAGCCCGCGTTCGGGACGCGCACCCCCGACGGCGGGTGGGCGAAGGTCGCCGAGGACCTCGAGGTCGTCTACGTCGGCGGTGACCACGTCCAGATCGTCGACGAACCGTACATCGCGAAGGTGGGTGCCGATCTGACCGAACGGCTGGCCGCCATCGAAGCCGAGAACCGGAGTAACTGAGTGAGCACCACCACCGCCGAGAAGCTGGCCGAACTGCGGGAGAAGCTCGAGGTCTCGAAGGCCCCCGGCAACCCGAAGGCGATCGAGAAGCGTCGGGTGAAGGGCCTCCCGACGCCTCGCGAGCGCATCGACATGCTGCTCGACCCCGGCACCTTCGTCGAGTTGGGGCAGCTCGCCAGGCAGCCCGGCGACCCGTCGAACCCCTACGGTGACGGCGTCGTCACCGGTCACGGGCTCGTCGACGGCCGCCCGGTCGCGGTGTTCGCCCACGACCAGACCGTTTTCGGCGGTGCGGCAGGCGAGATCTTCGGCCGAAAAGTGGCTGCGGTCAACGACTTTGCGATCAAGATCGGTTGCCCCGTTGTCGGCATCAACGAGTCGGCGGGTGCCCGCATCCAGGACGCGGTGACGTCCCTGGCGTGGTACGCCGAAATGGGTCGCAGGCAGGAACCGCTGTCGGGGATGTGCCCGCAGATCTCGATCATCCTCGGCAAGTGCGCGGGCGGTGCCGTCTACGCACCGATCAACACCGACGTCGTGATCGCGACCGAAGAGTCGTACATGTTCGTCACCGGACCCGACGTGATCAAGTCCGTCACCGGCGAGGACGTCAGCCTCGACGAGCTCGGTGGCGCACGGAATCAGGTGGAGTACGGCAACATTCACCACGTCGCGCCCGACGAGAAGGCCGCGTTCGAGTGGGCGCGCAAGTACCTGAGCTACATGCCGTCGAGCTGCACCGAGCAGCCGCCGATCATCAACCCCGGCCTTGAGCCGGAGATCACCCCGGACGACCTCGAGCTCGACACGTTCATGCCGGACGCCGACAACGCGGGCTACGACATGCACGACATCCTGGTGAAGATCTTCGACGACGGGGACTTCCACGAGGTCCGCAGTCAGACGGCGCAGAACATCATCACCGGCTTCGCGCGGGTCGACGGCCGTCCGGTCGGTGTCGTGGCGAACCAGCCGATGCACCTGTCCGGTGCGCTGGACGCCGCCTCCTCCGACAAGGCCGCCCACTTCGTCCGCGTCTGCGACGCCTACGACATCCCGCTGGTGTTCGTCGTCGACACCCCCGGCTTCCTGGTCGGGGTGGAGCAGGAGAAGATCGGCGTCATCAAGCGCGGTGGCCGGTTCCTGTTCGCGTTCGTCGAGGCGACGGTCCCGAAGGTCACCGTCGTGGTGCGCAAGTCGTACGGCGGCGGCTACGCGGTGATGGGCTCCAAGCAGCTCGGCGCCGACATCAACTTCGCCTGGCCGACCGCCCGGATCGCGGTCATGGGCGCGGAGGGCGCGGTCAACATCATCGGGCGCAGGCAGATCGAGGCAGCTGGCGAGAACGCACCCGCGGTGCGCCGGGACCTGATCAACTTCTACAACGAGCACGTTGCGACGCCGTACATTGCCGCCGAGCGCGGCTACGTCGACGCGGTGATCGATCCGTCGACCACCCGCCTCGAGATCCGCAAGGCCCTCACCGTGCTCCGCGACAAGACCGTTTTCAAGAATCCGCGCAAGCATCACCTGCTGCCGTTCTGACCCCCATACAGGTTCCCTAATGTCACATTGGCGCACTCCACGATCCCCAATGTGACATTAGGGAACCTTGGGGCGGAGTCGAACCTTTGGGCGTGGTCGGGACGCAGCGTGCCCGTAATTGTCCCTGAGGTCTTGCAGTGCGAGTGCGGGGTTCTGGCGCAGCGTCTTCGGCAGATGGCACAGCACGACTATCCCCGCCGCCTGCATGCGCGCCCGACGGAGCACGGTTGCCTCGTGATCGGTCAGGGTCAGGTGGTGCTTGAGGGAGTCGATTTCCCAGGCCATCGCAACATCGTCGATCCAACCGTCCGGCGACGCGACGAATTCCCCGTTGTGGTTTTCGACCTCGCGGTTGTGCACCATCGTGGGCAGCCCGCTCCGCTTGTAGATGCGTTGGGCGTGGATCTCCTCGACGGAATGCGCATCGTCGGCAAGCTCTCTCAGGACGGATCTGGCCAGGGCGGTCCCACGACGGGAGCCCTCGGCGAGTTCGATCGCGAGCTCCTCGAGCGAGGTGTCGCCGCGCTGGATGACCTCGGCCAGCAGTGCGCGGCAGTCGTCGCGCCGACCGATTCGCCGCGCCGCGTCCATCGCTGCCCTGGTGACCGAGGCGTAGCGAACGGGTCCACGGTCGCTGATCTCGCTGGCGTCCGGCATGCGCCAGGTCCGTTCGACCTTGACGTACCCGGTCGGTGCCCGGTGCCGTGATGCGGGAATGAGGAGCAGGACGTCCGACATTGTCGCCGAACGACGGAATCCGTGCTCAGCGAGTGCGGCGTGACCGGACAGGACGCTGTCAGGTCCGCCGTACATCAGGGCGGCGGTCGCACGCTGTCGTGCACTGGGGACCCCGTTGTGCAGCAGAATGATCCCGGGAAGAATCCGTTGCCACGGACCGCCCGGAAGGCAGTAGCGGGCGAGGGTCTTCGGTGCGACGCCGAGACCGCGGAGGGTGCTCGACCGGATGGCTAGGTTCGTGCTGTACCCGACGAGCGTGTTGTAGTCGTCGGCCCATTTTCCGCGTCGCATGCCGTCAGTGTGGGTGGTCGCCGGCGCGGGAGGTTCCGTCCGAGCCCCGACTCCTGGCGTTCTGTGGATGAATCTCCGGCCTGTGGATAGTTGAGATTCCTCCACACCGGAGGTTCCCTAATGTCACATTCAGGATCGTGGAGTGAGTCAATGTGACATTAGGGAACCTCGGGCTATGGGTAGACGCGCATCATGCCGGGGCTCCAGAAGCCGGAGCGGGTCACCGTGGCCGTGTCGACGGTGGCCGGGGTGGCGTCGGGGAAGTGCCGGGTGTACCGCTCCAGCGCGCCCCAGTCCCGACCCCAGTCGTCCTTCATGTAGGTGGGGACGGTGGAGGATTCGGCGAGCATTTCGGTCCAGCCGAGCGGGCCGCCGTTCTCCGCGGCCTGCCAGGTGTCGGTGGAGCTGACGGCCAGCGGCCGGTCCGGCAGGATCCGGTAGCCCGGCATCTCCGCGACGCCGTAGCGGTGGTCGAACGGGCGTTGACACGGGAACTGCAACCCGACGGCCCAGTCCAGCAGCACCGGCTGCTCGGAGCCGAGATAGGTGTTCAGTGTCTGCAGCTGCGGCACCCGCGGCGGGGTGAACGCCAGCCACTGGTCACCGGAGAGGTTCGGGTCGTTGGCGGTGATCCGGACGGTGTCGGTCTCGGCGGGCAACTCGTCCAACGGGATCCGCAGATTCCGCCACGACGGGGCGGGCCCGATGTCCTTGGGCAGGTAGCTGCCGAGGATGGTGACGGTGCCGTCGGCCTCCCGATGGCCGTACTCAAGGCGCAGGGCCTGCCCGTAGGTCACCTCGCCGTCCTTCGACTCCGACCAGATGCGGCCCGCCGCCGTCACCACGACGAGCGGGGCGTCGTCGCTGCGGGCGGGCAGCGCGTACCAGCTCGACGTCAGCAGCGCGGGCTCCTGCACCCCGGTCTGGTAGCTGCCGAGGACCGGGGTGGTGGCCGGGTCGAGGCCGAACGGCAGCTTCGCGGTCGATCCGTTGACGCCGCGGGCCCCGGTGCCGCCCTCGGTGCCGGCACTGGCGCCGGTGACGAATTCCGGTCCGACGGACTGGTTGTCGGTGTTCGCCTGACCGGGCTTGACCTCGGTGTAGTCGGCGGTGAGGTCGGATGGAACCCCGTCGGGGCCGAAGCCGACGGCGTTCACGCCTGCGAGCGGATCCGTGACCCCGGGTTCCGGGAGTGGTTGCAGCCGACCGGCGTTCGGGTCGGCCTCGGTGAGCACGTGGTCGGCGAGCCCGCACGGCGACCCGGTGACGGCGTCGATGTTGGAGCGCGCCAACGAGTACGCCGGGTACTGCGCGACCGCGCCCTTCGTCAGGGACAGCACCTCGAACAGCACCATCAGTGCCGCGACGACGGTCAGCGGCATCGCGGCCAACGCCGTGATGCGGCGTCGACGGCTGCCCGACGCCCGCACCTGCTTGCCGATGAAGTCCTCGCGGAAGTACTGCCAGCCGACCAGCAGCACGCACGCCACGAACAGCACCAGCAGCACGGTGTTGACCTGGATCCCGGCCAGGGAGACGGTCTTGTCGAACCACGGGATGCCGTAGCTGGAGACGTACCACCAGCCGTTGATGCCGGAGAACGAGAAGGCGAGCACCAGCAGCAGACCGGCCGCGAACATGGTCCGGTTGCGACGCGAGCGCAGCGCCGTCGCGGACACCGCGACCGCGGTCAGCGCGGCGAGGGCGCCTGCGATACCCGCGTACACGCCGAAGTGGTGGGTCCACTTCGTCGGGTTGAACATCATGAAGAAGACGGTGCCGAACACGACGCCGAGCAGACGCCACGACGGCCCGACGGCGGCGCCGGGAACCCGCTTGCGGCGCAGCAGCACGAACAGCGTCGTGAACAGGCACAGCACCATCACCAGGAACGCGAACCGGCGGGAGACCGAACCGTCGACGGTCTGCACGAACAGGTAGTAGTAGCGCAGGAACTCCTCGTACCACTGCATGTTCGGGCCGATCAGGGTGCGCACCCGGGTGGCCTCGCGAACCCCGGCGAAGGTCTGGTCGGCGAACACCGCGACCAGCACCACCGCGCCGGACGCGAGCAGCGGCGCCACCAGCGGCCAGGTGCCGACGGCGCGGTGCCTGCGGACGACGATGCGGACCATCGGCCGGGCGCCCGCGAGCAGCGCGGCGACGCACATCAGGCCGGTGGGGGCGGCGCCGAGCGAGAACGCGGCGATCATGATCGCGACGGCGGCAGGGAGCAGGCGGCCGGTGGCGATGGACCGTTCGACCGAGCACCAGGTGAGCAGGGCGCCGAGCGCGACGATCGGCTCGGGGCGCAGGCCGTTGTCGTAGGGCAGCCAGAACGCGAGGAACACCAGGCCGCCGGTCCACACCGCGGCCTGGTTCAGGCGGACGGCGCGGCCGAGCCGGGGGAGCACCTCCCGGCTGATGACCAGCCAGCACACGATGCCCGCGATCAGGGCGGGCAGCCGCATCCAGGGGCTGGCGGTGGAGACCTTCGCCATCGCCGCGAGGACGTCGTAGTACCAGCCGAACGGCGCCTCGGGGACCCCGAACCAGCGAAAGTAGTTCGCCATGTAGCCGGAATGCTCGGACACCCGGGCCATCGTCAGCAGGTAGCCGTCGTCGGAGGTGTTCGCGCCGATGAAGTGCCACAGCACCAGGGTGCCGACGATCACCCCGTCCAGCGGACGGACCCGCCACCAGTGCGACGGGAAGAAGCGGCGGGCGCGGCGGCCGTCGATGCCGTCGAGGCGGTGCAGCGCGACCAGGGAACTGACCGTCAGCAGCACCGCGAGCACCATCGCGGCGAGCTTGACCAGGGTCGGGGACGACGAGAACCGGGAGTCGAGGTTGGAGGTGAACGTGAGGCCGTCGGGGGCGGCACCGGTCAGGTCGGTGAAGACGCCGACGACCTGCGGGCGCAGGTCGCCGGTGAGGGTGCCGGTGACCGGGTTGCCGTCGACGGTCAGGCCCTCGAAGGTGGCGGTGGTGGCGTCGATGTCCGAGCTGATGGCGATCGTCGTGCAGCCGCCGCCCGCGACCGCGTCCCTGGGCGCGGAGGCGACGACGACGTTCCGGTCGAGGACGTCGACGCTGGTCTCGGTGACCCGGACGGACATCGCGTTCAGCGGGGCGCCGCTGCCGTCCGGTGGTGCGGTGCCGAGCAGCAGCCCACCCGACGCGGGCAGGTCGTCGACCAGGCGGCAGGGGATCGACGCCCGCAGGTCGATCGGCACCTGCGCCATCAGCGGCGCCTCGACGCTGCCGACGGTGCCGGCCTGCGGCCAGTTCAGGGTCGCCGCGGTCTGCGTGATCGGCAGGAACGGGGTCGCCACCGCTAGCACGAACCCGAGCAGACCGGTCACGATCGCGACCAGCCGGGCGGTCCGGTACTGGGTGCGCGGGTCGGGTAACGGTGCTGGCGCGGGGGCGGGCGCGGTGGCGGTCAGGGCGTCGGACACGGTTGTCGATGGTATGACAGCCACCTGAGTGGCCCTCACAGCATCGACGAACCGGCGCCGGGGGTCAGCGGGCCGCGATCGGGCCCGGCGACCAGAGGCCGGACCTGGTCACCGTCTCGGTGACGACGGTGGCGGTGCCCGCCGTCGGGTCGAGCGGGGTGTACCGCTCGAGCGAGCCCCAGTCCCGCGCCCAGTCGTGGTTCAGGTAGCTGGGCATGGTCTCCGCGGTCAGCAGCAGGTTCACCCAGCCGAGCGGGCCGCCGCCGAACGCGTCCTGCCAGGCGTTGGTGGAGTCGGCCCCGACCCGGTCGGGCAGGATCCGGAACTCGGGGACCTCCGCGACGCCGTAGCGGTGGTCGAACGGCCGCTGGCAGGGGAAGGACAGCCCGACGGACCAGTCCAGCAGCACCGGCGCCTGCGACCCGACAACGTCCTGCAGCGTCCGCGTCTGCGGCAGCCGCGGCGGGGTGACCGCCAGCCACTGCTTCGGGGTGAGGTCGTGGTCGTCGGCGACGAGGCGGACCGCGTCGGCGTCGGCGGGGATCGCGTCCATCGGCACCCGCAGGTTCCGCCACGACGGGGACGGGCCGATGTCGATCGGCGCGACCGCGCCGAGCACGTCGACCGAGCCGTCCGCGTTTCGGGTGCCGTACTCGACGTGCAGGTCCTGCCCGTGGGTTTCGATGCCGTCGGGGTCGACGTACCGGATCCGGCCCGCGGCGGTGACCACCAGCAGCGGGGTCGCGTCGCTGCGGTCGGGCAGCGCGTACCAGCCGGTGGTCAGGTGCGCGGGCCCGTCGCTGCCGGAACTGCCGAGGACCGGGGTGGTCGCGGGGTCCAGGCCGAACGGCAACGCGACGGAACTGCCGTTGACACCGGTGCTTCCGGTGCCGCCGCCGGTCCCGGCGGAGGTGGTTCCGGTGGTGGTGGTCGACCCGGTGTCGACGGTGTTGGCGCCGCCCGCCGCCTTGGCCTCCTCGTCGGCGGTCAGGTCGACGGGCACCCCGTTCGGGGTGAACCCGGTGTTCTCGGCCGCGGCGAACGGGTCGGGTCCGGCGGTCAGCGGGGCCAGCATGCCCGCGTTGGCGTCCGGTTCGATCAGCACGTCGTTTGCGAGCGCGCAGCTGTCGCCGGTGAGGGTGTCCAGGTTGGACCGCGCCACCGAGTAGGCCGGGTACTGGCCGACGGCGGCCTTCGCGAGGGACAGCACCTCGACGAGCACGATGAACGCCGCGGCCAGCGTCAGCGGCGACGCGATCAGCGTCCGCAGCCCGGGCCGCACCGGCTGTTCCGGCCCCCGATACGGTTCGCGCAGGTGCTGCCAGCCCGCGTACAGCAGAACCAGGATGCTCAGCGCGAGGAACGCGGTGGAGAACGGTTTGCCGCTGATCGACGGCGGCTTGTCCCACCAGGGGACGCCGTAGCTGGAGACGTACCACCAGCCGTTGGATCCGGTGAACGCCAGCGCCAGCAGGAACAGCACGCCGGACGCGAACAGCGCGCGGTTGCGGCGGGAGCGGGCGGTGGCCGCGGCGATCCCGACGGCGGTGACCGCGGCGATCGACCCGGCGAGGCCCGCGTACACCCCGAAATGGTGCGTCCACTTCGTCGGCGTCGACATCATCAGCAGCAGCGAGACGAACACGATGCCGAGGATGCGGCGGGACGGGCCAGCCGCCGCGCCGGGGATCCGGCCGCGCCCGCGCAGCAGCAGCATCGCGCACACGATCAGGCACAGCACCATCGCGAACACCCCGAACCGGCGGGCGAGGGACCCGTCCGGTGAGATGTTCAGCAGCGCCTCATACCGCTGGTACTCGCCGAACCAGGACACGTTCGGCCCGATCTCGGTGCGGACCTTGATCGCCTCGAACACGACCGCGAGGGTCTGGTCGGCGAAGATCGCGATCAGCACCACCGTGCCCGCCGCGAGGACCGGCGCGAGCAGCGGCAGCACCCCGGTGCCGCTGGCGCGGGTGACGACCAGCTTCACCAGCGGCCGCAGGCTGACGATCAGCGCGGCGACCGCGATCAGTCCGGTCGGCCCGGCGGCGAGCGAGAACGCGGCGAGCAGCACACCGACCGCGGCGGGCAGCAGCCTGCCGGTGGCGATCGCCCGCTCGATCGAGCACCAGGTGAGCAGGGCGCCGAGCGCGATCACCGGTTCGGGGCGCAGGCCGTTGTCGTAGGGCAACCAGAAGGACAGGAACACCAGCCCGGCGGTCCACACCGCGATCCGGTTGCGGCGCACCGCGCGGCCGAGGCGGGGGATCACCTCCCTGCTGATCACCAGCCAGCACAGGATCCCGGCGACCAGGGTGGGCAGCCGCATCCAGGTGCTGGCGGTGGACACCTTCGCCAGCGCGGCGAGGACGTCGTAGTACCAGCCGAACGGCGCCTCCGACACCCCGAACCAGCGGTAGTAGTTGGCCATGTAGCCGGAGTGTTCCGACGCCCGGGCCATCGTCAGCAGGTAGCCGTCGTCGGAGGTGTTCGCGCCGATGAAGTGCCACACCACCAGGGTCCCGATCACGACGGCGTCGACGGCGCCGAACCGCAGCCAGTGCCGCGGCAGGAAGCGGCGGGCGCGGCGCCCGTCGGCGAGGTCCAGCCGGTGCAGCGCGGCCAGCGACAGCAGCGTCGCCGCCGCCCCGACGATCATCGCGATCACCTTGAACGCGGTGGGGCTCGACGAGAAGCGGGAGTCGAGGTCGGCGTGCACCTCGAGGCCGGCGAGGGCGGTGCCCTCACTCGTGCCCGGGGCGGTGCCCTCACTATTGCCCGGGGCGGGCCCGGTCAGGTCGGTGAACAGCCCCACCAGCTGGGGGCGCTGGTCGCCGGTGACCTCGGCGGTCACCGGCCCGGTCCCGTCGGCGGCGTCCAGCCCGGCGAACGTCGCGGTGGTTCCGTCGGCGTCGGAGTGCAGGACGAGGGCGCTGCACCCGGTCAGGTCGGCCAGCGGCGCCGCGACCATCCGTCCGCCGCGCAGGACGACGGAGACGGTGCGGTCCTCGTCCGTCCCGACGGCGACGGTGAGGCCGACCGTCTCGGCGTCGGGCGCGGAGGCAGGGACGGTGGACAGGACGGTGCCGCCGTCCGCGCCGAGGTCCGCGAACACCGGGCAGGGAATGTGGGCGTCGAGGGTGAGCGGCTCGTAGCTCACCAGCGGCGCCTCGACGCCGGTCAGCTCGCCGTTCTGCGGCCACGACAGGGTCGCGGCCTGCTGCGAGACGGGCAGCAGCGGCGTCGCGACCGCGAGGAGGAAGCCGAGCAGTCCGGCGACGGTCGCGATCAGCCGCACCGTGCGGGAGGCACGCTGATCCGGCGCCTGCGGGGACGTGGGGACGGCGGGGGCGTCGGACTCGGCTGGCACAGGGATCGATCGTATGGGATGGGCGGGCCGTCGCAGGCGAGCGTGGCCCATCAGTGGAAACGCCGCCGGTGATGCGGGGCGGCATCACCGGCGGCGGGTCGAGGGCCGGACGACGCCGCGAGGGAGCGGTGGCCCGGTCGGCCGGGGTCAGGAGTCGAAGGCGAAACCTCCTCCGCCCTCGGCGCCGCCGCCGGCCGCACTGCCGACACTCGGTCCGAGCAGCGACGCGATCAGCGAGAACATGGTCGAGAAGGACATGGGAGCTCCTGATGTCGCGGTCCGGCACCGGTCGGTGCCTGCTGCCATTCGACCGGGTGCTGGCGGCTCCCGCCGCGATTCGGCGGCAGGTTAGGGGACGGTGGGGGGCAGATCGGACATCCCCGACCCCCTATGTGCGCCCCGGGGCGGCGCTCCCGGGGGTGCCGCGTCTGATGTACTGGCCCCCCGACGAAGCGAGGTGAGAATCGATGGCGGGGCGCCACCGTGGTCTTCCGTACCTGGTCCGACTGGTCGTTGCCGGTCTCGTCTGTGTGACGGTTGCCCTCGCGGCGGGGGCGGGTGTGGTTGCGGCGCAGCCCTCGTCGGGGTCCACCGCCGACGAGGACGTGCTCGGGTACCTGCAGGCGCAACTGCGCGCGTCCCACGTTCCGTCCGCGGCGTACGCGATCGTGGCGGACGGTGGGGTGACAGGTTCGGGAGCGCTCGGTGCCGGCGTCACGGTCGACACGCCGTTCCTGCTCGGCTCGCTGAGTAAATCGTTCACCGCGCTCGCCGTGATGCAGCTGGTCGATCAGGGCAGGATCGCCCTCGATTCGCCGATCACCCAGTACATTTCGTGGTTCCGCACCGCAGGCGGAAGCGAGCCGATCACCGTCCGGCACCTGCTCGAGCAGACCAGCGGGTTGCCCACCGCTGCCGGAACGGTGGACCTGTACGAGCCGTCCGTCACCCTGGAGGACCGGGTCCGAGCCCTCGCCGACGTCGAACTCGTCAGCACACCAGGCGCCGAATTCCACTACTGCAACAAGAATTACGCCACCCTCGGCCTGCTGGTGGAGACGGTGTCCGGGCAGGCCTTCGCCGACTACGTCCAGGCGCACATCTTCGATCCGCTCCGGATGACGCGCAGCTTCACCGACCTCGATGCGGCGCGCGAGGCCGGACTGGTCGAGGGCACCACCACCGTCTTCGGTGCGTCCGTCGAACGGGACACCCCGGCCTTTCCCGGCGCGCTCCCCGACGGCTATCTGATCTCCACCGCAGGCGATCTCGGCCACTACCTCGAGTTTCAGATGACGGGCAGCTTCGACGGCGTCCGCCTGCTGTCCGAGGCCGGCCTCGCGCTCATGCACGCCCCCGCGGTCCCGATCGCCGACGACGGCGCGCTGTCCGGCGTCGACCACTACGGATTCGGCTGGGGTGCCGGGTCGGTGGCCGGGCAGCCGGTCGTCCGGCACGACGGCGACCTGGCCAACTACCACTCCAATCTGGGATTCCTTCCCGACCGCGGCGTCGGACTGGTCGTTCTCACGGCAGCCAACCCGGTTCTGGTGGACAGCGGGACGGCGTTCGATGGTGCGATGGCGATGCTCGCGGGCGATGGCGCACCGTCGATCAGCAACGCCTTCACCGTCACCTACGTCGTCGTCGGCGCGGTCGCCGCGGTGGCCCTGCTGGCGATGGTGCTGGCGACACGGGGACAGGTCCGGCGCGCACGCACCCTGCCGCGGCGGTTGCGGGACAACGGTTTCGTCGCGGGCGCGCTGCTGCCGGGCCTGCGCGACCTCGCAGCCGCGGTCGCGGTGTATGTCGCGGTGTTCGTCGGGGTCGGGTATCTCGGTTTCGGCGGGCCGGTGTCGATTGCCGTCGCGTTCGGTGCGCTGCCCGACGTCACCGTGCTCGTGCTGGTGATCGTGGCGTTCCTGGCGCTCCGTGCCCTCGCCTGGGTCGGCTACGGGATGCTGGTCCGGGCCAGGGCGGGGGTGCCGCGCCCGCTCCCGACCTGAACGGTTCGCGCCACCCGGCGACGGCGGCTCAGCGTGCCCGCAGGTCCCACACCCACACGTCGGAGGCCCGGTGCCCCTGGTCCCGGAGCAGGTCCTGCACCGTCAGCCGCAGCGCCCGCTCGTTGCTGCCGTGCGGCATGACGAGAACGTCGGCCCGCCAGTACGCCAGGTCGGCGGCGGCCTCGGCGCGCATCGCGTCGGTGACGTGCGGGACGACGCCGTCCTTCTGCACCCGCGCGAGCAGGCTCGCGGTCGGACGGTCGTCGGGGCCGTACTTGGCCTTCTTGTCCGGGCCGACCGGGCCGACGAAGTAGCCGCCAGCCAGCGGGAACCCGAAGCCGGCCTCGACCTGCCAGGTCAGGGCGCGGGCGTCCTCGGGGCGGGGCAGCGGGATGGTCACGACGGAGCCGCCGCCGACGTACTGCCGCCAGGTGCCGTCGGTGAAGAACTGGGGCGCGGGCGCGCGCTCAACGGCGTGCAGGGGCAGCGGGGTCAGCGGCAGCAGGGCGAGGACCAGCGCCGCCGTCCACGGCGCCAGGGTGGCCCGCTCGCGGCGGGCCCGGTCGATGGTCAACGCGAGCAGCAGCGCGATCGCGGGGATCGCCCCCATCGCGAAGCGGGTTTCGAGGACCGATTCGAGCAACGGCAGCCGCTCAAGCAGCGACCACGGCAGCCAGATACCGGTGCCGTCCCGGCCGATGGTCAGCTCGGCGCCGAGGGACAGCGTGCACAGCGCGACGACGGTGATCGCGGCGGCGCGGGCGATCGCGACCCGGCGCAGCCACACCGCGGCGGCGAGCGTGACGGCCAGCAGCGGCCAGCCGAAGTAGGCGTTCTCCTCGGTCGCGTTGATCGCGACGTCCTGACCGGGGGTGACGCGGCCGCCGACGGACTGGCGCGGGAACTGCAGCAGCGCCTTGAGGTCGTTACCCATCGGGCCGTGGTCGATGGAGCGGTAGCTCTGCGGGCCAAAGAACTGCCACCACAGCGGCCCCGCGGTCAGGATCAACGCGATCAGCGCGGCGAGCAGCAGCGGCTTCGTCGCGCGCCGTGCCGCGGGAAGGAACAGCCGGGGCCGGACCGCGTAGTAGGCGGCGGTGAACACCCCGAACGTGAGGGCGGTGATCAGCAGCGGCTCCTCACCGAGCGCGATCTGCATCGCGACCAGCAGGCCCAGCCAGACGGCGGTGCGGGTTCCGGCGCCGCGGGAGAGGCGGATCACGCAGCCGAGGATCACCGGGAGCAGCGCCAGCACCACGAAGTTGGGGTGCCCGTTGGCGTGCGAGATCACCGCGGGCGCGAAGCCGCAGAACAGGCCGCCGACGGTCGCCGCGACCCGGGACACGTCCGCGTAGCGGCGCAGGAACCAGTACCAGGCGTACGCGGTGGCGGCGAGCCCGAACGTCAACACCAGCGTCCAGGTGACGGTCGGGCCGAGCAGCAGCGTGATCGGCGCGAGCGGGACGCTGACCCCGAACATCGCGGTGTTCGCCATCAGGTTCACACCCTGCGGATAGTTCTGCAGCAGTGACCCGAGCGGATTGTCGAGGCGGGTGATCGAGCGGGCGGCGAGGGCGAAGAACCACTCCCACATTCGCTGATCCTGGCCGCTGCCGGTGAGGTACCCGGACGCGGGCTGCCGCCACTGGTTGCCCATCACGACGACGGCGAGCGCGGTGAACCCGGCCGCGACCAGCAGATCGGGGCGGGCCGGTCGCGGGCCGCGGCGACGCGTCGCGGCCCGCGTGGTCGACGGTGCGACCACGGTCGATGTCGAGTCCGCTGTCATGCACCGTCCCTTCGATCGGTTGGCACCCGGAGCGGGCACCAACCGATCACGCTACCGACCGGCGTCGGGGACCGCCCGCGCCGACCGGGTCAGGCCCGGGCGGCGACGAACCGGTCCAGGCAGCGTTCGGCGATCGCGGTGATCGTCAGCGCCGGGTTCACCAACGCGGACGATCCGGGCAGCAGCGCGCCGTCAACGACGAACAGGTTGGCGTAGCCGTCGACCTTCCCGTCGTGGTCGCAGGCGCGGCCCATCACCATGCCGCCGAGGCCGTGCCAGGTGCAGCCGGACCCGAAGTCGACGAGCCGGCTGTAGACCGGGACGCCGGTGGCAGGCGAACCGAACCGCACCTCGGTCCGGTCGTGGAACCGGCTGGCGAACCGCTTCGCGCGGGCGTCGACGTCGCTGGACTCCTCGCTGTGCGGATAGTTCAGCTCGGCCCGCCCGGTCGCCGGGTTGTAGTCGACCGAGCCGCGTTCGTCGCTGATCACCTGGATCAGGTTCGCGGACGTGATGCCGCCCGCGGCGTCGGGGAACGGTGACGCCTCCCACGAGATGGAGATCGGTCCGTCCGGATTGTCATCGTCGTACATGACCGCGACACCCGGCCCGCCCTGCCTGGCGCCGTAGTCGCGGCGCAGCAGGGTGCGGGCCATCAGGAAGTCGCCGTTGTTGCCGTACCCCTTGCCGACCTGGTCGCCGAGCCGGGGCAGGGTGCCGCGCGCCTTCGCGGTGGCCAGCAGCGCCGAGGTGTAGAAGGAGCCCGCGGCCATGAACACGTAGTCGGCGACGAGCGTCTTGTGTGCGACGGCGGCACCGGTCTCGTCGATGACGCGGACCGCCACCTCGAACCGGTCCTGCCCGGACACCTCACGGATCTCGGTGACCTCGTGCATCGGTTCGACGGTCACATTGCCGGTGGCCTCGGCGGCGGGCAGATAGTTGTGGTCGACGCTGTTCTTGGCGCCCGAGTTGGAGCCGTACGGGCCCTCGCCGATCGAGTACGACGCGGGCCTGCGCCCGGCGAGTTCGTCGCGGACGAGGTCCCAGTCCACGCAGAAGTCGTGCAGCACCGGTTCGCCGCCGAAGTCGCGGATGTCGTCGAGCCAGGCCCGCGCTCCCCGGTAGGACGGGTGGGCGAGCAGGTCGGCGGGCAGCGGGGAGGTGCCGAGCATGGCCCTGGCCCGCGGGAAGTAGACGCGGTCGAGTTCGGTGTAGTCGATCTGGGTCGGGAAGACCTGCTCGAAGTCCCGGCGCCGCGGCTGCGGGGTGAACGCGCCGAAGGCGAGCGAGCCGCCGCCGACACCGGCGCCGTACAGGGCGTCGATGCCGTTGCCGCGGACCCGGTCCACGATGCCGGGGTAGCGCGGGATGGTCAGGATCTTGGTCGCCTGGTTGAGGTGCGGCCGGTCGGAGAACCAGGCGGAGCGGCCGTCCGGCTGGTTGATCGTGCTGAACGTGTTGCCGGCGGGGTCGATCGGCCAGCGGCGACCGCGTTCGAGGACGGTGGTGCGGACACCGGCCTGCCCGAGGCGCAACGCGGCGACGGCGCCGCCGAATCCGCTGCCGACGACGATCGCGGTCCGGCCGCGCAGCGCGGTGGGGGCGGGTCCGGCCTGCGCGGCGGCGGCCCCGGCGAGCCCGAGTCCGCCGAGGCCGAGCGCGCCGAGGCCGAGGGCGGCACCGCGCAGCACGGCGCGACGGTTGGCGGTGTGTGGTGTCGAGGGGGAGGTCACGGCGGGGAAGATACGGGGTCGACGCGGCGCTGTGGGGTGCGTCGCGGGAGACCGGGAGCCTGGTGAGGCCTGCGCGTCCTGGTCAGGACGCCACGTCGCGCTCGACCGGTGGGTCCGCGAGAACGTGCGCGACCCGGTCGAGGGACAGGCCGAGGACCCGGGCGAGCGCGGACACGGTGAAGAACGCGGGGGTGGCGATCCGGCCGGTCTCGATCTTGCGCAGCGTCTCGACGGAGATCCCGGCCGCGGTGGCGACGTCGACCATGCTGGCCGGTCCGCGCGCGGTGCGCAGTAGCTCGCCGAGTCGTCGGCCTCGTTCCAGTTCCTCCGCCGTCAGCGGCACGCGCACCATGTGCATATAGTAATACCGGTATTGTTATTTGGGTCGGAGGTGGTCGTGGTCGAGTTGAAGACGTCGGGCGAGATCGAGGCGATGCGGGAGGCGGGCCGGGTCGTCGCCGCCGCGCTGGCGGCAGCCAGAGAGGTTGCCGCCGTCGGGGCGAGTCTGCGCGAACTGGACGCTGCTGCGGCCGCGGTCATCGCGGAGGCCGGGGCGCGTCCGGCCTTCCTCGGCTATCACCCAAACTGGGCGCCCACCCCCTTCCCCGGCGTGGTGTGTGTCAGCGTCAACGATGCGGTCGTGCATGGCATTCCGACGGATGCGGTGCTCGCCGACGGGGACCTCGTCAGCCTCGACTGCGGGGCGTACCTCGACGGATGGTGCGGCGACTCGGCGATCAGCTTCGTGGTGGGCGACGCAGACCCCGACGATCTGAGCCTGATCACGGACACCGACGAGGCGCTGGCCCGTGGCATCAGCGCCGCGGTCGCGGGCAATCGGATGGGCGACATTGCCGCCGCCATCGGAACGTGCGCGCGGGCCCGTGGCCGCCGGGTGCTCGCGGACCACGGCGGACACGGCATCGGCCGCGCCATGCACGAGGACCCGGACGTGCCGAACGAGGGCCGTGCCGGCCGCGGAATGCGGCTGCGACCCGGGCTGGTGCTCGCGCTCGAACCGATGCTCATCGGCGGTGGCACCGGCGACTATCGGCACGACCCCGACGGGTGGACGCTGCGCACCCTTGACGGGTCGCGGGCCGCGCACAGCGAGCACACCGTCGCGATTACCGAATCGGGGCCGGTGGTGCTGACACTGCCCTGACACCGGCCGATGAGTTTCCGCCCGCCCGCCGGTCTGTACTCCGATGGCCGATCGAGGAAGGGTGGGTGCATGAGCGACGCGACGACAGTCCGGGATGAGTTCACACCGCAGGCGGAGCAGTACCGGCGCGAGTTGCTCGCGCACTGCTACCGGATGTCGGGGTCGGTGCACGAGGCGGAGGACCTGGTGCAGGAGACGTACCTGAAGGCGTGGCGCGCCTACGACAAATTCGAGGGCCGGTCCTCGCTGCGCACCTGGCTGTACCGGATCGCGACCACGACCTGCCTCACCGCGCTCGAGTCCAAGGGGCGGCGCCCGCTGCCGACCGGGCTCGGCGCGCCGAGCTCCGACCCCGCCGACGACCTCGTCACCCGCGAGGAGGTGCCGTGGCTCGAGCCGATCCCCGACGAGATGCTCGGTGTCGCCGCCGCGGACCCGGCGACCGTCGCGACCTCGCGGGAAAGCCTGCGGCTGGCGTTGATCGCGTCGCTGCAGTTCCTGCCGCCGAAGCAGCGGGCGGTGCTGATCCTGCGGGAAGTGCTGGCCTGGCCCGCCGCCGACGTCGCGGAGCTACTCGACACCAGCACCGCCGCGGTCAACAGCGCGCTGCAGCGGGCCAGGGCCCAGCTCGCGCAGGCCGCCCCGGCGGAGGACGCCGTCGTCGAACCGGTCGACCCCGAGCAGCGGGCGTTGCTGGACCGGTACATGGCCGCGTTCGAGAACTACGACATGGCGGCGCTGACCGACCTGTTCACGAAGGACGCGGTGTGGGAGATGCCGCCGTTCGACGGCTGGTACCAGGGGCCGGCCGCGATCCGGTCCCTGATCGAGAACAACTGTCCCGCCACGGGTTCCGGTGACATGCGGCTGGTGCCGACGGTGTCGAACGGGCAGCCAGCCTTCGGTCTCTACATGCGCGCGGAGGACGGGGTGCACCGGGCGTTCCAACTGCAGGTGGTTTCCCTGGGGCCGTCCGGGATCGGGCATGTGACGGTGTTCTTCGACCTGTCGCTGTTCGCGAAGTTCGGGCTGCCGGACGTCCTGCCAGCCCCGGATCCGGCGACATGACGGCCGAGTGGACCACCGGGCCGCTCGCCGACCCGGTGCCGCTGCTCGAACGCGCGATCGCCTACACGGACGGCGCGCTGCGGAGCGTGACGGACCGGGACCTGGACCGGCCGACCCCGTGCTCGGGGTGGGATCTGCGGATGCTGCTCGCGCACATGAACGAGTCGCTGACCGTGCTTGAGGAGGTCGTGCTGGATCGGGCGGTGGTCCTGGTGCCCGCGTCGATCCCCGATGCGGGCACCGACCCCGTTGCCGCGCTGCATGATCGGGCCTGCCGAATGATGAGCGCGTGGCGTGGGTCCGGTGACCGGGGCGCGATCCGGGTGGGCGGCGTCCCCCTGCCGTCCGACATCGCGGCCGCGGCGGGCGCCCTCGAGGTCGCGGTGCACGGCTGGGACGTGGCCGCCGCGTGCGGCGTGCCGCGGGAGATCCCCGGCGGACTGGCCGATGAACTGCTGTGGTGCGCCCGCCTGTTGGTGTCGGACGCCGACCGGCCGGGACGCTTCGCGGCGCCCCGCCGGGTGTCGGCGTCGGCGGGCCCGGGTGAACGACTGCTGGCCTTCCTCGGCCGCTGACCGCCCTTGCCGGTCCGGGCCACCGGCAGGAGTGCCACTGCCGCTTCGGAACCCGCGGGCGATGAGTTTGGGTGCGGTGCGGTGTCTATCTGACAACGGCTTCACGCACCCCGCGCGGAGCACCGGATCCGAGGAGTCCCCATGACCGCCACTCCGATCGCCGTCCAGTCCGCCCCGACCGGCGCGGTGTCCCCGCGCTCCCGACTGGCTGGGCTCGTGGTCACCGCCCTCGTGGTCGCGTTCCTGCTATTTGATGCCGTCATCCACCTCGCGAACATCGAGCCGGTGCGGGAGTCGATCGCCGAGTACGGATTCCCCGACTACGCGCCGTACGTGATGGGCATCGTGATGCTGGTGTGCCTGGCGCTGTACCTGCTGCCCGTCACGTCGCTCCTCGGGGCGGTGCTGCTCACCGGCTACCTCGGCGGCGCGGTCACCAGCAACATCCTCACCGAGCAGCCGCTGCTGTCCACGATCCTGTCGCCGGTGTACGTCGGCATCCTGGTCTGGGGCGGGCTGTTCCTGCGGGACGCCGAGGTCCGGCGGATCATGCCGCTGCGCCGCTGACGCCGCGCCGCGCGGGCCACCGTCCCGAATGGGCCATTTGGTCAGTTCAACTGACCAAATGGCCCATTCGGTACGTGGGGCGGGGCTCCGGGCGAAGATCAGGGTCGAAATCGGGGTGACACCTGATGCGCCGAACCCGGTCCGGGCGACAGGATGTCGACATGACCTTCGACAGCAACACCACCAAGCCCTTCGCCCGCTCGACCTCGCAGCGCATGCTCGGCGGCGTGTGCGGCGGCGTCGCCGAGTACTTCGGGGTCGACGCCAACCTCGTCCGGGCCGGCGCCGTCCTCGCTGCCTTCGCTACCGGTGGCACCGCCGTCCTCGTCTACCTCGCGCTGTGGATGCTGTTGCCCGCGTGAGGTAGACGGATCAGCCGACCGGGACCGCCCGCGGCCAGCGCGGGTGCGCCGCGTCGATGACGACCGCGTGGGTGTGCCGGTAGAGGTCATCCCCGACGAGGTCGGCCGCCGCCCGCTCGGCGGGGGTGAGCGACCCCGCGTCGTGCAGGTGCGTGATCACCTCCGGGTCGTGCCGCGGCCACATCCACAGTGCCGCAGCGAGTCCGGCGGCACCGATCACCGACAGCGTCACCCAGGTAGCGGTCAGCCCGGAGGCCGCGAGCCATCCCGCGATCGGGTAGGTGACCAGCCACGCGAGGTGCGAGAGCGAGAACTGTGCGGCGAACAGGGCGGGTCGGTCCGCCGGGCCGGACGACCGCCGCAGCACCTGGCCGGTGGGGGTGAGCACCGCGGCGGTGCCTGCCCCGACGACCGCCCACACGCCGACCGCGGCGGCCCAGCGCCAGTCGCCACCGTCCGCGAGCGAGAGCAGGATCGCCGCCCCGAGGCCGGCGAGCAGCGTACCGCCGCCTGCCAACATCACCGGCCGGGCCCCGACCCGGTCCAGCACCCGTGGTGCGGTGAGCGCGACGACCATCGTCCCGAATCCGTTGGCGGCCAGCAGAACCGCCACACCAGACTGGGTTCCCCCGAGGGTATCGCGGACGTAGTTGACGGTGTTGACCATGATCACCGACCCGGCCGCCGCGACCGCGAGGTTCAGGCCGAGGAGTCCCCGCAGGCGTGGGGTGGCCGCGAAGATGCGCAGGCCGACCGTGATCCGTTCCCGGAACGTGCCCTCCGTGGGTGCCGTGCTGTCGGGGATGCGGGTGGCGATCACCAGGGCGGCCGAGACAACGAATCCGAGTGCGGTGCCGACGAACAGCCAGTGGAAACTCACCAGGGTCAGGGCAACCGCGGCCAGCATCGGGCTCAGCAGCGTCTCCATCGTTGCGGCCAGCTGCGCGGCCGACAGCGCGCGGGTGTACTCGCGTTCGTCGGGGAGGATGTCCGGGATAATCGCCTGATAGGTCGGGGTGTACGCGGCGGAGGCGGTCTGCAGGACGGCGATCAGCAGGTAGATCTGCCAGACCTGATCGACAAACGGCAGCGCCATCACGATCGCCCCGCGAATCACGTTGAGCGAGATCAGGAACGGTCGTCGGGGGAGCCGGCCCGCGTAGGCGGCGACGACCGGGGCGACGGTGACATAGACGACCATCTTGATGGTCAGTGCGGTGCCGAGCACCGCTGCCGCGTCGGCGCCGGCGAGCTCGTAGGCGAGCAGCCCGAGCGCAACCGTGGTCAGGCCGGTGCCGAACAGGGCCGACACCTGGGCGGTGAATAGCCGGAGGTAGTCGCGGTTCGCGAACAGCGACGTGAGGGTGGACTCGGACACGGTGGTGGGTTCCTTCGTCGATGGGGTGGGTCGCGGGTGCGCGGACAGCAGCAGTCGCACATCGGGTCGCCTCCGGTGGGTGTCAGTGGTGCTGGTGTGCGGCCGCGGTGAGGGTGAACGCGGCGGTGCGGACGGTGTCGCCGTGCTTGAAGTCGAGGAACAGGCGGTACGTTCCGACACCCGGTGCCGCGGTGTGGAAGGTGACGGCCGGTCCGGGTGCGGTGACCCCGTCGCCGGGCGCCCCGTTCGGGTGGACGTGCACGTAGGCGAGGTCGCCCGCGCGCAGCACCACCAGGTGTCCGTAGGCGCCGAGGTACGGCTGCAGGTCGGTGACGGGCACGCCGTTCCGGTGGACGGTGAGGGTCAGCAGGCCGCCCGCCCCGGTGGTCAGGTCCCCGTCGAGGGTGACCTCGTAGTCGTCGACGACGACAGTGCGGTTCGGGGCGGGCGTCGGCCGGGGGTCGTAGGCGCCCGCAACGGCGAGATCGGCGCCGAGCGTGATGGTGCGTCCGAGCGCGGTCGGCGCGATGTCGGTGAACACCCGATAGGCGCCCGCCTCCGGCAGGTGCAGGCGCACCGACCAGGTGCCGTCGTCGGCGAGCACGGGGTGCACGTGCCAGAAGCCGGTCAGCTCGCGCCGCGCGACGATCAGGTGCAGGTCGCGGTCGTGGATCGAGGTGTAGTCGGTGACCGGGCGGCCGTCGGGGCCGAGGATGCGGAACCGGAGGTCGAGGTCGCCGGGCCGGACGACGGTCTCGGCCAGGTCCAGGGTGTAGCCGTCCTGTGTGATCTGCAGTCCGCCCGGCAGGCCCGCGGGATGGTCACCGCCGCCGTGCGCATGACCGGCGTGGGCGTGGTCGCCGTGACCGGCGTGGGCAGCGTGAGCGTGGCCGCCGTGGGCGTGGCCGCCGTGGGCGTGCTGGTCGTGGGTGTGGGTGCTCATCGTCGTTCCTCTCGTCGCGGGGTGGTCCCAGGAACGAACATACATACCCCCAGGGGGTATGGCAAGGGGTGTGGAGAATCGGCGTGTGGGTGGGCCAGGTTTCCGCCGGGTGGGTGACCCGGCCGGGGGTCAGTGCCGGGTCACGACGGTGAACGGGCCGACCTCGGTCGCGGTGAACCGCGGATCGTCGAACAGCGCCTTCGGGAACTCGACCGTGTACCGCTTGACGTTCGGATCGTTCGGGTAGACGTCCGCGGCCAGTCGCAGGGTGTAGGCATCGTCGGCGGACCGGAACACGAACACGTCCGGCGCCCGCCACGGGGCCTCGTCCATCGCGGCGATCAGGGCGTCGGGGGAGTCCGACTCCGCCCAGCGGGCGATCGCCGCGGCGCGCTCGTCGAACTGCGCGAGCGGGTTCGCGTAGTGCGACGTCAACCCCTGGAACCCGAAGTACGGATAGAACGACAGGAAGCCGGTGTCGGCGGTGAGGACGACGGTGCCCGACCGCGGTCCGGGCCGCTGCGCGAGGATCTCGTCGTCGACCTGTGCGTAGTAGGCGGCGGCCCCGGCGGGACGCTGGTCCGCCCGCACCCCGTCCCCGTCGGTGTCGGTGTAGGCGGTGGTGATTTCGGGGGCAAGGTGATGCGGGATCGACTGGCTGAACGCGACCGCGCCGAGGGCACCGACCGCGACCGCCGCCGCCCTGATCCGCGGATTGTCGCTGCTCGCCAGCAGGATCCACCGGGTGACGTCGACGAAACCGAACACGCCCGCCGCGCCGAGCAGCACCAGCAGCACCGGCTCCAGCCGGAACGAGAGCAGCGTGCTGCCCGCCGCGGTGAACGCCATCGACAGCAGCGACCACAGGTACACGGCAATGACGCCGATACCGAGGGATTGTGCGCGCCGTGACGACCACGCGCGGCCGACCAGCCACACGGTCCCGAGCAGGCACAGCAGCCCGACGAGGGAGGCGTCGAACATCGGCAGCGGCAGCGTCGAGCCGGACTCGGGCAGGTAGTGGGTCGCGGTGCCGGACCCGGCGAGGGTGTGGGTGCGCAGCGCGAGCAGGAACGGTGCCCACACGATCAGCGCGATCAGACCGGCGATCACCGCGATCGCGACAAGCCGCAGCAGCGGGTCGCGGGCCGCACGAATCCCGTTCGCGCGCACCGCGACCCCGGCCGCGATCAGGGCCATCAGCGTCACCGCGAACGCGGCGTACCCGAGATACAGGGTGTAGAAGGTCGCGGCGAGGCCGAGGAACAGGCCGGTTCCGACCACCGCGCCCCAGCCGCCGCCGCGGGTCGGGCCGACGCGGTGCAGCCCGCCCCAGGCCAGCACCAGCACCGGCGGAAGCAGGACCACCAGGACCGCGCTGTACGCCTCGGGGGAGGCGAACGCGACGGCGATCGCGGTCGTTGCGGCGGTCGCGACGACGGCGAGGTCACCGCGAATCAGCTTGGACCACAACACGAGCGCGACCGCAGCGGCGACCGCAAGGGAGCCGATCGCGTACGGCTTGAACATCTCCCAGCCGTCCATGCCGAGCAGGTTCGCGAGGCGTCCGCCGATCCAGAACCAGCCTGCCGGATAGAACGACGGCAGGTCGACGTACGTCATGTCGTCGAGGCGGGCGGTGTCGGTCAGCCGGGTGAGAAACTCGGTGCGGAACTCCTGGTCGACGGAGACGCCGTGCAGGTACAGCTTGGTCGCGGCCAGCGGCATGCCCAGGGTGACGGTGACGAACCCGGAAACCCCCACCCAGGATGCCAATTTCGCGACCAGCGGGGCACGTCCCGCCCGCAGCAGCCACACCGACACCGCCAGCAGCGCCAGCGTGGCCACCTGCCCGACCGTGGTCAGTGCGCGGGTGACGTTGGAGGAGTTGAACGCGGGCCAGTCGACCACCGAGAACGCGACCAGCCCGACGGCGGCGACCACCGCGGCGACGACGACCGCCGACGCCATCTCGCCGAGCGCCCCGATCGCCCGGCGGGCGGGTCGGACGGGGTCGGGGGAATCGGTGCTGGCGGTCGTCGGCGTCACGATTTCGGAGTCTAGGCGCTGCGCGCCCGTGAGTACTTTCGGTCCGTCAGGGGACCAAAAGGACTCACGGGCGGCGCAGCCGCCTAGATGGGGAGCTTGCGGAAGACAGCGCGGGGGACGTGCCGCAGGCCCATCATCACGAAGCGCCACGGGCCGGGGGTCCAGACGATCTCCTTGCCCGCGTCCGATGCGGACACCGCCATCCTCGCGACGACGTCCTTGTTGACCGTCAGTGGGGCCTCCTTGACGTGGGCGCTGAACTGGGTGCGCACCATGCCCGGCCGAACCACGGTGACCTTCGGGCCGAACGGGGCGAGCGCCTCGCCGAGGCCTAGGTAGAAGCCGTCGAGGCCGGCCTTCGTTGAGCCGTAGACGAAGTTGGCGCGCTTGACGCGCTCACCTGCCACCGACGACATCGCGATGATCCGGCCGTAGCCCTGCGCCTTCATCTTCTCGCCGACCAGCACGCCGACGGACACCGACGCGGTGTAGTTGACGTTCGCGACGAGGACGGCCTTGGCCTGGTTCTGCCAGAGTTCCTCGGAGTCGCCGTCGAGCGCGAACGCGACGATCGCGACATCCACGTCACCCTTCTGCCAGGCGGTGTCGATCACCGCGGGGTGTGCCTTGGTGTCCAGCGCATCGAAGTCGATCACATCGACCTCGGTGGCGCCCGCGGCCTTCATCTGCGCGACGGCGTCCTCGCGGAGCGGGTCCCCGGGCAGCGCGGCGAGCACGACGCGCATCGGCGCCTTGCGCAGGTACTCCTCGCAGATGGCGAGGCCGATCTCGGAGGTGCCGCCGAGCAGCAGCAGGGTCTGGGGGTTACCCACGGCGTTGATCATCAGCTCAGTTCCAGTCGTCGGGACATGTCGGAGGCGAAAACGCCTGTGGGGTCGTACTTGCGGCGGGTGGCGATCCACTCGCCGATCCGCGGGTACATCGAGTGGAAGGTCTCCGCGGTGGTGCGGGAGTCCTTCGCGGTATACAGCCTGCCGCCGAATTCGAGGACCCGCTTGTCGAGTTCGGTGACGAACTCGTTCAGGCCGGCCTTGATCGGGAAGTCGACGCACACGTTCCAGCCGCGCATCGGGAAGCTCAGCGGCGCCTGGTTGCCCTCACCGAACAGCTTGAACACGTTGAGGAACGACACGTGACCGGACCGCTGGATGTCGACGATGATCTTCTTGAACTCGTCGACGGCCTCCGGCGGCACCACGAACTGGTACTGCAGGAAACCGTGCGAGCCGTAGGCGCGGTTCCACTCCCCGAACAGGTCCAGCGGGTGGTAAAAGGCGGTCAGGGACTGGATCTGGCCGGTCGCGTTCTTGGTCTTCCGGTAGTACAGCTCGCCGACGATCGAGAAGTCGACCTTGTTGGCGAGGCCGTTCGGGAACACGTCCGGGAACGTGATCAGCGGCTTCGCGTTGAACCGCAGCGGATCCTTCTGCAGCTTCGCGGGCAGCTGATCCAGCGTCGCCAGCGAACCGCGGGACACCGCCGCCCGGCCCAGCTTCGGCGGCGCGGAGATCGCGTCGAACCACGCCGACGAGTAGTCGTAGTTGTCCTCGGAGCCGTCGCTGTGCAGCGCGATGGTCTCGTCCAGGCTCTCCGTGCGGACGCTGTCCGCGATGAAGTACGCCGTCTCGGTCGGCGTCATCTTGATCGTCGCCCGCAGGATGATGCCGGTCAGGCCGCAGCCGCCAACCGTCGCCCAGAACAGCGCGCCCTTCGGATCCTGCCGCCCGCCCTTCGGGGTCAGGGTGCGGACCTTGCCGTCGGCGGTCAGCAGGTCCAGCGACACGACGTGGTTGCCGAAGCTGCCCGCGCTGTGGTGGTTCTTGCCGTGGATGTCGTGGGCGATCGCGCCACCGATGGTGACCTGCCGGGTGCCGGGCAGGACCGGAACCCACAGCCCGAACGGCAGCGCCGCCTTCATCAGCTGGTCCAGGTTCACGCCCCCGTCCACGTCGACGAGTCCGGTGGCCGCGTCGATCCGGTGGATCTTGTTCAGCGCGTTCATGTCGATGACCAGGCCGCCCGCGTTCTGGGCCGGGTCGCCGTAGGAACGGCCGAGGCCGCGGGCGATGACGCCGCGGCGCAGGTGCGATGGCTTGCCCTCGTTCCTCTCCGCCACCTGGGCGACCGCGGACGCGATCACCTCGACGTCGGGAGTGGAGAGCACCTCCGCGGTGGTCGGCGCGGTGCGCCCCCACCCGGTGAGGGTTCGGGTCTGGGTTGTCAGAGGCTGCGGCGCCGCGGGAACGGCCGGGGCCTCGTCTGCTGTCGTGGACATCGGAACAGAGGCTACTCGCGCGGGCACTGTCCGTGTCGGGACCCGAGCCGCGTCGCCTACCCTCGACGCGTGCCCGGAACTCCGCAAACCAACGAACCGCACCTGCCGACCGCGGTCGACCTTCCGCTTCGCGACGAGACGGGGACGCCGGGCGTCGACCTGAAGACGCAGATCGTGCGGTTCGTGATCACCGGTGCGCTGTCCGCGGTCGTCGACTTCTCGATCACGATGCTGCTGCAGCTCGGGCTCGGGGTGCCGCGCGCGGCCGCCAAGTCCATCGGGTTCGTCCTCGGCACGACGACGGCGTACCTGATCAACCGGCGGTGGACGTTCAACGCCCCACCGAGCCGGGCCCGGTTCCTCGCCGTGGTCGCGCTGTATGCGGTCACGTTCGCCGTCCAGGTCGGCATCTACACCGCCCTCGGGCAGGTGTGGTCGGACACCCTCGTCTACAACGCGCTCGCGTTCGTCATCGCGCAGGGCACCGCGACCGTCATCAACTTCGTCGTCCAGCGCGCGGTGATCTTCAAGCTCTGAGCGAGGTCAGGGCGTCCCGGTCGCGAGCACGATCGTCGCGGTCCTCGGCTGCCCGCCGCCGTCCGTCCAGCCGAGTTCCACCCGGTCGCCGGGGTGTCGGCCGTTCATTTCGACCGTGAGGTCGGTCTGGGAGCGGATCGGGCGGCCGTCCCAGCTGATCACGACGTCGCCGCGCACCACCCCGGCCCGGTCGGCGGGGCTGTCCGCCCCGACCGCGACGACCTTCGCGCCGCCCTGCGTCTGCCCGACGTCGGTGACCGCGACCCCGAGCAGCGGCGTCGGCCCGATGTGCACGGTCGCGGAGCCGCGGCCGGTGCGGATCTGCTCGGCGATCGCGACGGCGTCGTCGATCGGCAGGGCGTAGGACTCGACCGGGATCGGTGTGCCCGTCGTCCGTTCGGTCGGGTCGGGGCGCATGCCGGTGTTGCCCGCGGTGCTGACGCCGACCACCCGGCCGAACGCGTCGACGAGCGGGCCGCCGGAGTCGCCGGGCCGGATGTCGGCGTTCACCTCGATCATCCCGGTGAGCCGGTTGCGGGTGCCGTCGGCCGCGTTGCGGGCGACGACGGACTCGCCGAGCGCGGTGACGATCCCCGGCGCGGACTGCGGGACGCCGTGACCGTCGGCGTTGCCGATCGCGGTGACGGGATCGCGCAGCCGCACGCCAGCGGACCTGCCGAGCTCGGCGACCGGCAGGGGGTCGGCACCGAGGAGTCGCAGCACCGCGACGTCGCGGAACCGGTCGTAGCCGAGGATCTCGGTGTCGTGGTCGGTGCCGGTGGCCATCGCGGTGGCGGTCACCTCGGTCGCGCCGTCGACGACGTGGTGGTTGGTGAGGATCAGGCCGTCGCCGATCACGATGCCGGTGCCCGCGGTGGTGAGCGGTCCCGCGGTCGCCTCGAGGGTGACGATCGTCGGGATCACCCGGGCGGCGAGGGCGGCGGGGTCCAGCGGGACGGGCGGCGGCGGGGGCGGGGTCGCGACGGTGGCGGGCACCTCGGACGGGGCGGCGGGTCGCGGCAACTCGTGCCCGACCAGCAGCAGCGCGCCCAGCGCGAGCAGCACCAGGGCCGCGGACAGCACCCGGCGGCCCGGCGGCCGATCCCTGTCCGGTGTGCCGTTCATCGATTCCGTTTCCCGCGTCTGCGCACTGTGCATCGACGGTACTGCGTCCCGCAGTTGGACGCGGGGTGGTCTGCCGGGCGAACGACACCGTCCCGGGATACGAGTGAAGCCGCCGGTGCGGTACGCACCGACGGCTCCGACGCGACAACGCCCGCCATATCGCCTCTCGGCAAGTGGTCGCTCGCAGCGACGAAATAATTTGGTACCCGGGGTATGCCCGGACGCTGTCGCACGGTCCAACCTACTCGCTGCCCGGGTTATTCCACGAGTCCGTGCGAATCAGTACAGCCGGGCCTCGTGCACCGCCCGATCGAAGACGGGCAGCGGGCCGCCCGCCCGCACGGTCCGGGCCAGCGCCGGATCGGCGAGATGAAGCCTGCCGACCGCGACGAGGTCGAACTCGTTGCCGTCCAGCCTCCTGAGCAGTCCGTCGAGGCCGACCGGCTCCGGAGTTCCGGTCTCGCGGAGGGCGGTACTGAGCCCGACGCTGCCCACCGCCATGCTCACCGCGCCGGTGAGCTTCTTGGCCCACCCGGCCAATGTGAGCTCGCTGCCGTCGAAGGCGGGCTGGTCGAACCGCCGTGCGCTCGCGTCGAACACGTCCACCCCGGCGTCGCGGAGCGGGACCAGGATCCGCTCCAGTTCCCGCGGGCCGTCCGCGATGCGGGCGCCGAAGTCCTGCTGCTTGTGCTGCGAGAAGCGGTAGAAGATCGGTGGCCGCGGTCCGATCTCCCGCCGGATCGCGCGGACCACCTCGACCGGGAACGCGACCCGGCGCGCCGCGTCGCCACCCCACCGGTCGGTCCGCTGATTGGTCGGTTCCCACAGGAACGCGTCCAGCAGGTAGCCGTGCCCGGCGTGGAGGGCGATGCCGTCGAATCCGACGTCGAGCGCGGTGCGCGCGGCCCGCACGTAGGCCTCGATCACCTCGCCGATGTCGTTCTCGGTCATCGGGGCGGTCGGGACGAGGGCGCGGTCGAGGTAGCTGTCGGGGTACACGGTGCGTCCGACCCGGCCCCACAGCCCGGACGGGCGCATCGGCTTCAGATTCGGGTCGACATCGCCCATCGCGCCCCACAGCGGGCCGACATGCCACAGCTGCGGCACGATGCGTCCGCCCGCGGCGTGCACCTCGGTGACGACGCGCCGCCAGCCCGCGACGGCGGCCTCGCCGGTCAGCCGTGGAACGTCGGGGCTGTCGACCGCGGTGGGGTGGTCGATCGCCACCCCCTCCGTGATCAGCAGGCCGGTGCCGCCCTCGGCCCGCCGCCGGTAGTACGCGGCGACGTCGTCGCCGGGGACACCGCCCGGCGAGCGTTCCCGGGTCATCGGCGACATCACCAGCCGGTTGGGCAGATCGAGCGATCCGACCGTCAGCGGGGTGAAGATCGGGTTCACAGCGGAGTCAGGAAGTCGAAGAACCCGGGGGTGGTGTCCTCGCGGAGGCGGCTGAGCCTGCGGTAGGAGATGAGCCAGCGGCCCCCCTCCAGCCGGTACTCCTCGTGGTAGTGGCCGTAGCCGTGGAGGTGTTCCTCACGGTCCCCGTTGGTCCACCACAGCTTGTCCTCCATCGCCCAGGTTCCGCGGGCGGTGGTGTCGGAGGTCAGCTCGATCTCGGGCATGTGGCCGTGGTGGACGGTGGTGAGCGCCGTCGGGCCGTCCAGCATCGCGCTGATGGCCGTGGTGAGCTTCTCCCTCCCGACGACGCGATTGGCGATGCCGTCCGACTGTGGCTGCTTGTCGCTCGGCAACCCGCCCCAGGTCTCGGACACCACGTCGTCGGTGTGCAGCGTCGGATAGATGTCCCACTGCTTCTCGTCCATGCAGCGGAGCCGGGCGGCGAAGGTGCGTTTGATCTGCTCGATCGCCATGAGTTGGTCGGCAACGGTCAAGGTGAGGGTCGCGGTCATGGTCGGGACACTGGCAGCGCAGGAGCGACTCGGACAACTCGCGTTTCCGGCGAACGGAACAGTCACAGTTCAGCGCGCCGGGTCAGCGTTGCTGGACCGGCGAGGTGGTCGACAGGTGCAGGGCGAGGGCGGCCGCCGCCATCCGGACCGGTGCGGCGTCCCGCCGGTCGAATCGGATGTCGCCCGACGGGGCGGTGACGGAGATCCCCACCGCGGCCCCGGCGAGGACCCCGACATGCGCCCCGATGCAGGAGAACCCGGTCGGGCAGGTTCCGAACGCGACGCCGCGATCGCGAACCTGCGGCGGGCCGCCCGCCGCGTCCGGCGCGGCAACCGACCGCGGCGACGGCGGGGCGGGGAGCGTCGTCGGCATCGTCGCCAGGATGGCCTTCCCGATCGTCGACGATCGAGCAGGGACCCGTGAGCCCACCCGGGTCATGAGCCCCTGCTCGTCGTCTCCGCCGATCTTTCGCAGGTAGAGGACGTCCTTGCCGTCGAGCACGCCCATGTGGACGATGTGCCCGGTGGCGTGGTGCAACTCGGTGAGCAGCGACGTCACCGACGCGTCGAGGCGGGTGCGGTACGCGGCGAGCAGTCCGATCTCGGTGAGGGCCGGGCCCAGCTCGTACCCGATCTCCGCCCGGCGAAGCCATCCCACCCGGACCAGTCGTTCGATCGACCGGAACGAGCTGGTGCGCGGGATGCCGGTCAGGCGGGACACCTCGGTGAGCGTCAACCGGGCGTTGCCCTGAAAGGCACCCACGATCAGGGTGACGCGGTCGACGACCGACGAGGGGATGGCCCCGTGTGCTTCCGTTGCGATCGACATCGTCACTCTCCACTGCGCGTACCGAGGGTGGGCCGGGGTGCCTGATCCGGGCCGGGCACCCCGCGATTGATGAGCATGAATTACCTGCTCATGGTGCCTCATTCGGCGGCTCGCGCAAATCCGTGCCCCGGGTTTCCGACGCCATCCAGACCGCGAGAATCGTGATGCCCGCGGTCGTGACGACGACCAGGCTGAGGGGGAGGCTCGACCCGCCCGCCGCCGCGACGAGGGAACTGGCGATCAGCGGTGTGAACCCGGCACCGATGAGGCTGGCCGATTGGTAGCCGAGGGACACCCCGGAATAGCGAACGGTGGTGCCGAACATCTCCGACAGCATCGGCGCCAGCGGTGCGTACATCAGGTTCTGGATGACCTGGGCGACGATCAGCGCCACGGTCAGGAGCAGGTCCGACTTCGAGTTGATCAGCATGTACAGCGGGAAGGCGTACAGCAGCGCCAGCACCGCGCCGGTCAGGCTCACGGTGCGGCGGCCGATCCGGTCGGACAGCGCGGCGAAACCGGGGATGCACACCAGCGCAACGACCGACATCAGGACGAGAGCGCGCATGACCACCGGCACGTCGTAGCCGATCGACTTGGCGTAGGCGATGATCTGCGCGGTCGTCAGGGCGGTCAACGCGAACGGGCCGATGCCTGCGGCGCAGGCGAGGAGGAGCGGGCGCGGGCGGCGCAGCACCTCGAGCACCGGCAGCGTCGTCCGGGTCTCGCTCGTTGCCGTGTCCGCGGCCTGCTGGAAGACCGGGCTCTCGACCACGCTGAGCCGCACGTACAGGCCGATCACCAGCAGCAGCGCGCTGGCGAGGAACGGCAGCCGCCAGCCCCAGGAGTTGAAGGCGTCGCTGGGCAGCAGGCTGACCAGCATCACCGCCAGCGTGGACGTCAGGAAGCCGATCGGCGATCCGAGCTGCATGATGCCGGTCCAGGCCCCGCGACGGCGCGGATCGGCGTGCTCGGCGACCATCAGCGCGGCGCCGCCCCATTCGCCGCCGACCGCGATGCCCTGAACGACGCGCAGCGCGACCAGCAGCACGGGGGCGGCGATGCCGATCTGCTCGTAGGTCGGCAGCAGACCGATCGCGAGGCTCGCCACACCCATCATGCCCATGGTGATCACGAGCATCGACTTGCGTCCGAGCGTGTCACCGAAGTGTCCGAACACCACCCCGCCGAGCGGGCGGGCGACATAGCCGGCGGCGAGGGTGCCGAACGCGGCGATGGTCGACACCACGCCGTTGCTGGACGGGAAGAACAGGTCGCCGAGGACGAGAGCCGCCATCGTCGAGTACAGCAGGAAGTCGTAGTACTCGATCGCGGTGCCCAACAGGCTCGAGAGCGCGACCTTGCGCAGCTGCGACGGTGCCTCGGTGGGGTCGTCGACGGTCGCCGGACGACCGGCGCGGTCGTCGACGGTGTCGGTGGGTGAGCTCATGCAGCACTCCTGAAAGGCGCGTCGGATGGAAAGCGTGTGACCTTCGCCACACGATGCTCAGGCTTCCAACGCGCGTTTCGGCGGGCAATTCATGCGTCCGCTGAGCGGAACACCCCGATGCCGCTCGGCGAACGGGGCCCGTCCGTCAGTGCTGCGGTAGCGCCCCGTCCGCGAGCAGCCGCGCCAGCGACGGCGCCGCGGCGTCCTTGTCCGACAGTCGGTACTCCAGCGGGCGCCCGTCGCGTCCGACCGTCGGCCAGTCGATCGCCAGGTCCGGGTCGAGGGGGTGCAGGTCGCGGTCCAGGTGCGGGCTGTATTCGAGCGAGCACAGGTACATCACCGTCGACTGGTCCTCCAGCGAGAGGATCGCGTGCCCGAGCCCCTCGGACAGGTAGACGGCGCGGCGGTCGACGTCGTCGATCAGGACCGAGTCCCAGCGCCCGAACGTGGGCGAGCCGACCCGCAGGTCGACGATCACGTCGAGGAACGCGCCGCGCACGCAGGTGACGTACTTGGCCTGCCCCGGCGGGGAATCGGTGAAGTGCACACCGCGCAGCACGCCCGCCGCGGACACCGAGCAGTTGGCCTGCCGCAGCTCCAACGGGACGCCGACCGCCTCCCGGAACGCGGAGTCCTTGAACCATTCGAGGAACACCCCCCGGTCGTCGCCGAACCGGCGGGGGGTGATCTCCCATGCGCCTGCGATGCTCAGCTCGCGAAACTCCACGTCACCAGTCCTTGCCGCGGTCGAGCAGTCCGAGCAGGTAGTCGCCGTACCCGGATCGGACCAGGCCCTCCGCGCGGTCGCGGAGGGCGTCATCGTCGATGTAGCCGCGCCGCCACGCGACCTCCTCGGGGACCCCGATCTTCAGGCCCTGCCGTTCCTCGATGGTCCGCACGTAGTTCGACGCGTCGAGCAGGGAGTCGAAGGTTCCGGTGTCGAGCCAGGCGGTGCCGCGGGGTAGCACCTCCACCTGCAGGCGCCCGGCGTCGAGGTAGGCGAGGTTGACGTCGGTGATCTCGTATTCGCCGCGTGCGGACGGGGTCAGGTCGCGGGCGATTGCGACGACGTCGCTGTCGTAGAAGTACAGGCCCGGCACCGCGAACCGGGACCGCGGCGTCGCGGGCTTCTCCTCCAGAGACACCGCGCGGCCGTCGGCGTCGAACTCGATCACGCCGTACGCGGAGGGGTCGGACACCCGGTACGCGAACACCGCACCGCCGGAGAGGGATTCGAATCGGGTCAGCGTGGTGCCCAGTCCGGGGCCGTAGAAGATGTTGTCGCCCAACACGAGTGCGACGGTGTCGCCGCCGATGTGGTCGGCGCCGATGACGAATGCCTGTGCCAGCCCGTTGGGTTCGGTCTGCACCGCGTAGTCGATCGCGACGCCGAACTGGGAGCCGTCCCCGAGCAGCCTGCGGAACTGCGGCGCGTCGTCGGGGGTGGTGATCACCAGGATGTCGCGGATTCCGGCCAGCATCAGCGTCGAGAGCGGGTAGTAGATCATCGGCTTGTCGTAGACCGGCACCAGCTGCTTGCTCACCCCGATCGTGATCGGGTGCAGCCGTGACCCGGTCCCACCGGCCAGAATGATTCCGCGCATGCTGGGCAGTGTGTCACGGTGGGCGCGGGCGGCGGCCGCCCCGCCGGGGCATCATGTCCGTATTGTCCCGATTTGGCTATCATCGGCGGCGATGACTGACGCATATCCGGCCGACGACGCTTCCGGCCTCTTTTCCGCGGTTGCCGACTGGGCGGTGGAGTTGATGGACTCCATTGGCGGGCTCGGCGCCGGGATCGCGATCGCGGTCGAGAACCTCTTCCCGCCGATCCCCAGCGAGGTGATCCTGCCGCTGGCCGGCTTCGCCGCGGCCAGGGGGTCGATGTCGGTGATCGAGGCGATCGCGTGGACCACCGCGGGATCGCTGGTCGGCGCGCTGGTGCTCTATGCGATCAGCCGGATGATCGGCATGGAGCGGATCTGCCGGATCGCCGACCGGCTGCCGCTGGTCTCGTCCGACGATCTCCGCAAGGGGGAGCGGTGGTTCCGCCGGTACGGCAGCGCGGCGGTGTTCCTCGGCCGGATGGTGCCGCTGGTGCGCAGCGCGATCTCGGTGCCCGCCGGGGTGTCCCGAATGCCGATCGGCGCGTTCGTGCTGTACACCACGCTCGGCAGCGCCATCTGGAACTCCATCTTCGTCCTTGCCGGCTACTTCCTCGGGGAGAACTGGGCGGTGGTCGAGGAGTACGCCGGGGTGCTGCAGTACGTCGTGCTCGCCGCGATCGCGGGGGCGGTGGGCTGGTACGGCTATCGCAAGATTGCGGCCGCACGCCGGTGACCCGGCCGCTCGCCGCGGGTCTCGGCGACCGGCCCGAACGGTACTGTTCGACCGCATGAGGCTCCTCGTCACCGGCGGCGCCGGGTTCATCGGCGCGAATTTCGTGCAGCAGACCGTGACCGAGCGGCCCGACGTCGACATCACCGTCCTGGACGCGCTGACCTATGCGGGGAACCGGGCGTCCCTCGAGCCCGTCGCGGACCGGATCGACTTCGTGCACGGCACCGTCACCGACGCCGGCCTGGTGGACCGGCTGGTCGGCTCGGCGGACGCGGTGGTGCACTTCGCGGCCGAGTCGCACAACGACCAGTCGCTGGCGGATCCGTCGCCGTTCGTGCAGACCAACGTGGTCGGCACCTACACCCTGCTTGAGGCGGTGCGCAGACACGACGTGCGCTACCACCACATTTCGACCGACGAGGTGTACGGCGACCTCGCGCTCGACGATCCGAGCAGGTTCACCGAATCCACCCCGTACAACCCGTCGAGCCCGTATTCGGCGACGAAGGCGTCGAGCGATCTGCTGGTGCGGGCGTGGGTGCGGTCGTTCGGGATCCGCGCGACGATCTCGAACTGCTCCAACAACTACGGCCCCTACCAGCACGTGGAAAAGTTCATCCCGCGGCAGATCACGAACCTGCTCGACGGCGGCCGCCCGAAGCTGTACGGCCGCGGCCTCAACGTCCGGGACTGGATTCACGTCGACGACCACAACCGGGCGGTGTGGGAGGTGCTGGGCCGCGGCCGGTCCGGGCAGACGTACCTGATCGGCGCGGACGGCGAGGTGGACAACCGGACGGTCGTGGCGCTGCTGTTGGAACTGTTCGGCCGCGACCCCAGCGAGGTCGACGTCGTGCCGGACCGGCCGGGCCACGACCTGCGGTACGCGATCGACTCGACGCTGCTGCGCACCGAACTCGGTTGGGCGCCGCGCTACCGCGACTTCCGGGCCGGGCTGGCCGCGACGGTCGAGTGGTATCGCGAGAACGAGTCGTGGTGGCGGTCACAGAAGGCGGCGACCGAGGCGTTCTATGCGGACAATGAGAAGCGACCTCGATAGTTGAACGCGCAACCGGTGTGCGGCGTGCCTCCGCCACCCGCGCAGCGGCCGCGGGCCGGAAAGGACGTTGTCATGGCCGGCACACACCGGGCACCCACCCGATGGACCACCGCGCGCCGCGGCGCCGCACTCCACACCGTCGCGGTGGCCGCGACGCTCGGCGCGATCGGGGGCACCGGCATCGCGCTCGCCGCCCCCACCGACCCGCCGACCGAGACCACGGTCGCCGGCCCCGCGGCGCAGGCCCCCGACGCCGCTGCGACGGCGGACGCGACCGTGCCCGCCGAGACGGCGGACGCGGCCGTGCCCGCCGCGGCGCCGGCGGACGACGCCCCGAGCGGCCCGGACACCGAGGCGGCCGCGCCCGCCGACGAGCCCCTCGGCACCGACCCGGACCCCGGGTTCGTCGGCCTCGGCAGCGTCGGTGACGCCCTCAACGACGGCGCACTCGACTGGACCAACGTCGGCACCGGCAACATCGGCTCCTCGAACGTCGGCTCGGACAATGTCGGCTTCGACAACATCGGCTGGGCCAACACCGGGTCCGCGAACGCGGGCTCCGTGAACGCGGGCTGGGACAACATCGGCTTCGGCAACACCGGGTCCGCGAACGCGGGCACCGGCAACGCCGGCTGGTTCAACGACGGCTTCGCCAACACCGGGTCCGCCAACTCTGGTTCCGTCAACACCGGCTGGAACAACGTCGGCTCCGCCAACACCGGCTCCGCGAACGCGGGCTCCGCCAACACGGGCGCGGGCAACGCGGGCTGGGCCAACACCGGATCGGCGAACGCCGGGTCCTCGAATACCGGCGGCTTCAACCTCGGGTCGTCGAACAGCGGCTGGTTCAACATCGGCAACGGCAACGCGGGCTGGTTCAACGTCGGCTCCTCGAACGACGGGTTCGGCAACGCCGGGTCGCTGGACGTCGACTCCGGGTCCGACAGCACGGGGGCGGCGGAAACGGCGGCGCGGTCGGGGGTCGATGTCGAGGCCGACGCGGGCTGATTCCGGCCCCGACACGCCGCACTTCACCGCGCACCCCCGCAGGTGCGGCGGTACCGTCACGTCCGCAGGACCGGATACACCCAGAGTTCGCTCGAGCAAGGAGCACTCCATGTGGGCTGTCACTCGCGGAACCCCCGGCGTCAGGCGCGCGCTCGTCGTCTGCGCCGCGCTGACGCCGCTGATCGTCGCCGGGACCGGGCTCGCGCACGCCGATCCCGACTCGATTGACCCAGGCTCGATGGACCCCGGCTCGCTCAGCCCCGCCGCTGCCGTCCATGCCTGCGCGCCGCTCGGGCTGTCCGACATCGCGGTGCTGGTGCAGGTCGTCGCCCCCGGCGCGGTGCTGCCGTGCCGGGACGTCGCGGGCGGCCTCGGGCTCGGCGGTGGCTCGGCGGGTGGGGGCTCGGCGACGTCGGCGAGCGCGATCGGCTCCAACAACATCGGCGAGAACAACACCGGGTCCTTCAACGTTGGCCCGGAGAACACCGGCTCGAACAACGTCGGCTCGCAGAACACGGGCTCCGGCAACGTCGGCTCCGCGAACACCGGCTCCGGCAACGTCGGGTCGGCGAACACCGGCTCCGGCAACATGGGCTCCGCCAATACCGGGACCGGTCAGGTCGGATCGGCCAACACCGGCAACCTGAACCTCGGCTCGGCCAACACCGGGTCGACCAACATCGGTTCCGCGAACACCGGCTCCTCGAACACCGGCAGCGGCAACACGGGGTCCCTGGTGGAGGGCTTCGGGCTCACCGGACTCGGCTCCGTCGCCGTCGGCTCGACCGGGATCAACTGGAACTGACACGCGCGACGCGGCACCGCCCCCGGCCGCCACCGTTGGTACTGTTCACCGCGAAATACCTGGCCGAGGACAGCGTTGGCCGGGTCGGGACACACGGTTGGGACCTACTCGATGGATCAGGCATTTGCGGTTGGGGGTGCGCCCGTCGAGAACAACGACGAGGCGCTGCAGAATGCGCTCGTCGAACCCGCCCCGCGCGACCGACTGGTTGCCCAGCGCGGGCTGTTCGCTGCGCCGTCCCCCCGGGTGCCGCGGAAGATGTACGTCGAGGTCAAGGGCCACGCGGACACGGACCGGGACACCCTGACGCTGCGTGCGGGCGCGCACGCGGACACCAACACCTACTTCGGTCGCTTCGCCGCGTCCTTCTGGCAGCGCTGGACGGCCGTCACCGTCGTCCGACTCGAACTGGACCACGAGACAGCGGGGTCGGCGACGATCGCGTTGCGCGCCTCCGACGCGAAGGGTCGTAAGCGCCTGATCACGCAGGAACAGGTCACCGGGTCCGGCACCCTGACGGTCGAGGGCCGTCTGGACCGTTTCGTCGACGGCGGCGCGATGTGGTTCGACGCGGTCGCGGACGCCGGCGACCTGACCGTCACCAACGTGCGGTGGACCGTCGACGCGCCCGACCACCTGCGGCCCGCCGCGGTCGTGATCTGCACGTTCAACCGCGCCGACGACTGCGCGACGACGGTCGGCACCCTGGCGGCGGACGCGGGAGCGATGGCCGACATCGACACCGTCTGCATCGTCGACCAGGGGACCGACCAGGTCCGCTCCCGGCCCGCGTTCGCCGAGGTCGAGGCCGCGCTCGGCGGCAAGCTGACGTACCTCACCCAGCCGAACCTCGGCGGGGCTGGCGGATTCTCCCGCGGCATGCACGAGATCACCTCGGCGCCGGGATCCGCGCACGCGAACGTCATCCTGATGGACGACGACATCCTCTGCGAGCCGGAAACGGTGCTCCGGATGAACGCGTTCGCGAACATGACCGTCAAGCCCGCCATCGTCGGCGCGCAGATGCTGTCGCTGAGCAACCCGCAGGTGCTGCACGTGAGCGCCGAACGGGAGGTGCTCGACGAGATCACCGCTGGCGCGTTGACGCCCGGCGCGATGATGGGCGTTGACCTGGTGAAGAAGAAGCAGGAGCAGCGTTTCGACGCGGGCTGGAACGGCTGGTGGACCTGCCTGCTGCCCGCCGAGATCATCGCCGACTGCGGGCTGCCGCTGCCGCTGTTTTTCCAGTGGGACGACATCGAGTACGGCATCCGGGCCCGGTTCGCGGGGCACCCGACGATCACCCTGCCCAACGCGGGCGTCTGGCACGCCGACTTCCACCTCAAGGACTACGACGACTGGGCGCGGTACTTCAGCATCCGCAACGGCCTCATCGTGTCGTCGATCTACGGCCGCTTCGACGGCACCACGATCGCCAAGTACCTGTTCCGCAAGATCAGTGAGCTGATCGTGTCGATGCAGTACGGTCTGGCCGCCACGTTCATCAAGGCCGCCGAGGACTTCCTGGCAGGCCCGGAGTTCCTCGACGACGGCGGCCAGGCGGTGCTCGGCGAGATCCGCGCACTGCGCGCGAGGTATCCGGAGACGGCGCCGCGACCGGCGGTCGAGGTCGGCGCCGAGGCCGATCCGCACACCCAGATGGATGTGTGGGCGTTCGAGCCGGACGAGAAGCGGGAGGGGCTGGTGCTCGCCAAGCGGGCGGTGCAGCAGTTCCTCGGTCGCGTGGACGGGCGGCCCGTCACCATTCCCGCGCACTACGCCAACTGGTGGCATGTGTCGCTGTTCTCGCAGGCCACCGTCACCGACGCCTCGCAGGGCGCGGTCCGGGTGCGGCGCAGGGACAAGCAGACCGCGCTCGAACTGACCCGGCAGGCGGCGAAGGTGTGCTGGCGGCTGCGCAAGGAGGCGCCGCGGATGAAGGACACCTACACCGAGGCGCTGCCGCGGATCACCAGCAGGGAGAACTGGACCCGGCTGTACGGCACCGAGGCGTGATGGGTGCCGGCCAGCGCTGAGCAGCCGCAGGCACGGCGGCGCGGGCAGCGGACGCTGCCGGGTCCGCTGCTGCCGCTCGGGGCGGGGCTGCTCGCGACGCTGATCGGCATCGCGGGATCCTGGATTCCGTCGTTCTGGTGGGACGAGGCGGCGACGGTGTCGGCCGCCGACCGGCCGCTGCCCGCCCTGACGGAACTGGTGCTCGACCGCATCGACGCGGTGCACGGGCTGTACTACCTGCTCATGCACGGCTGGTTCGCGGTGTTCGGGTTCGGGGAACTGTCGGCCCGGATCCCGAGCGCGCTCGCGGTCGGCGCCGGGACGGCGGCGCTGGTCCAGCTGGCCCGGACCCTGGCGGGGACCCGGGTCGCGGTACTCGCGGGCGCCGTGTTCATGATCCTGCCGCGGATCACCTGGGCCGCGACGGAGGCCCGCTCGTACGCGCTGGTCGCGGCGATGGCCGCGGTCACCGGTCTGGTGCTGGTCGTCGCGTTGCGGTCTGCGCGGCGCGGGTGGTGGGTGCTGTACACGGTGGTCACCGCGGTATCCGTGGTCCTCTTCTTCCACAGCGCGGTGCTCGTCGTCGCGCACGCGATCACCGTCGGGGTCGGTCGCAGGCATCGGCTGCGGTTCGCGGCGGCCGCGACCGCTGCCAGCGCGCTGGTCGCGCCGTTCGCGGTCCTGGCCATCTCCCAGTCCAGGCAGATCGGGTGGGTGCCGCCGCTCGACTCCCGGATCGCCGAGACGATCGCCGTCGACCAGTGGTTTCCCGGTGCGGCCGGGTTCGGGGCGTTGTGCCTGCTGATCGTTGCGGCGGCGCTCGTGGTCCGGCTGGTGCGGGGGCCCGGGAGGAGCGGGGGCACAACAGAGACAATGGGGGCGTGTTCTTTTTCAGTTTGCT
>NZ_JBSGXD010000003.1:118751-122302 GCF_053609225.1 Rhodococcus sp. NPDC054953
CTTGGGGGTTGTTGGTTGGGGTTGTTTCTCTCTTTTGGTGGGTGCTGTGTTTTTGGTGTATGGGTGGGTTGGGGCCCCCGCGCCCCCCCCCCCCCCCCCGGGCCCGGTCGGGGTGCTCGCCGTCGCGGTGCCGTGGCTGCTGGTGCCGATCGTGCTGTTCCTCGGCTACTCCGCCGCGGTCGACAACATCTACCTCGGGCGCTATCTCATCTTCACCACGCCCGCGCTGGCGCTGATCGTCGCGGTCGCCGCCGCCCGGGTCGCCCCGTCCCGGGTGGCGGCCGCGGCGCTGGTGCTGGTGCTGGCGGCGGCGGCGCTGCCCGCCTACCTTGCGCAGCGGCAACCGTGGGGAAAGCCGGGGGGCATGGACTACAGCGCCCTCGCCGACGACCTCGCCGCGCGCGCGGAGCCCGGCGACTGCGTCGCGTTCCAGCCCAGCGTGTCGTGGCAGCCGACGTCGCTGCGCGCGATCGAACAGGTCCGGCCCGACGCGTTCGCCGGGCTCGTCGACGTCGGGTTCGGTGAATCGGGAACCGACCGGGTCAGCCTGTGGGACGCGGACGCCCCCGCCGAGGTCGTCGCCGCCCGAGCGAGGGACTGTGCGGTGGTGTGGGTGGTCACCGACGGCGACCGCACAACCCGCAGCCGGTACCTGCACCCCGCCAACGTGTGGTGGGAGTTCGCGCCGTTCCGGTTCACCGACTCCGAGCTGTACCGGGCGCTGGCCGGTGCCGGGTTCGTCATCGCCGAGCGGGTGCCGGTGCACCACACCCAGCTGGTGCGGATGGTTCGGTGACCGTCACACCCAGTAGGCGACGCGGGACCGGTAGTTCCGCATCGCGAACAGTGCGACGGTCCAGCCGACGACGGTCACCGCGAGGACGATCACCCAGTGGTAGAGCTGCTGGTCGCCGCCGAGCAGCGGGGTGCGGACGATGTCGAGGAAGTGGTACAGCGGGTTGAGCTCGGCGATCTTCGCGCGCTCCGCGTTCCCGGTGCCCTCGAGGGTCTTCTCGGTCCAGATGATCGGGGTCATGAAGAACAGCAGCTGCACGATGCTGCCGAGCAGCGGCGCGATGTCCCGGTAGCGGGTGGACAGGATGCCGAACAGCAGCGACACCCACACCGCATTGATTGCGATCAGGAACAGCGCGGGGATCGCCGCGATCGCGGTCCAGCTGATCGGCTGCGGGAAGATCGCGAAGATGACCACGTAGATGACGATGTTGTGGGCGAACAGGATCATCTGCCGCCACACCAGTCGGTACACGTGCACGCTCAGCGGTGTCGGGAGCTGTTTGATCAGCCCCTCGTTGGACATGAACACGTCCGCACCCTCGAGGATGGACCCGCTGATCAGGTTCCAGATGATGAAGCCGAGGGTGACGTAGGGCAGGAACTCGGCGATGTCCATGTTGAACAACGTGCCGTACAGCAGGCCCATCGCGACCGCGGAGACACCGGTCGCGATCGTGATCCAGAACGGGCCGAGCACCGAGCGGCGGTACCGCTGCTTGATGTCCTGCCAGCCAAGGTGCAGCCACAGTTCGCGGTGCCGGAATCCTTCCCGGAGGTCCTGGAAGGCCCGCCGGAAACTCCGGGAATCGGCGTGCACGGTGTCGATCGGGGCTGCGGTGGGCGTGTCGGGCACAGGGGACGAGACTACTCGCCCGTCCGCACCCGTCGTCCGCTCCTGTTCCAGGTCCACGTCACTGCCGCTCAAAGCGTTCCTCCCGGCCGAGTTTGCGAAGACGCACCCATTCCCGCAGGCCGGCGGGGTCGCGTCGGGTGATCAGGAAATACCAGCCGAAGCGCAGCCACTCCTGGGGGAGCAGCCGCCGCATGCCCGGCTGCGCGAGCAGATAGCCGCGGTTGCGGTAGGTGAAGAAGCGCTTGGTGTCGTTGTCCGGGTACTGGGTGTGCATCCGCCCACCGAGGATCGGTTTGAATTCGTCGGTGCCGCACGGGTGCAGGTACGCCGTGGTCAGGCAGGTGCCGAACGGCAGACCCGACCGGACCAGCCTGCGGTGCACCTCCACCTCGTCGCCGCGGACGAACAACCGCAGGTCCGGGACACCGACGGCGTCGATCGCGGCCGCCGAGAACAGGGCACCGTTGAACAGTGACGCGATCCCGGGCAGCAGGTCGCCGTCGCCGAGCTCGGAGCGGGTCCGCCGCCATTCCAGGCCGCGGCGCAGCGGAAACGCCAGCCGGTCCGGCTCGTCGATGTTGCACACCACCGGCGACACCTCCGCCAGCGCGTTCCGCTCGGCGCAGGCGAGCAGGGCGGCGAGCACGTCCGGGCCCTCGGGGCGGCCGTCGTCGTCGGCGAGCCACACCCAGTCCGCGCCGAGCGCGAGGGCGTGCAGCATGCCGAGCGCGAACCCGCCCGCCCCGCCGAGGTTGTGCTTGGAGCCGATGTAGGTGGTCGGCACGCTCGCCGACTCGACCAGCTTCCGCACGTCGGCCTCGTCGGCGTTGTCGACCACGACGAGGTGGTCCAGCGGTCGCGTCTGCGCGGCGAGCACCCGGAGGGACGCGGCGAGCAGCTCGCGTCGCCGGTGGGTGACGACGACGCCGATGATCGTGCTCACACGGTGCCGTTCGGCGAGGCGGTTTCGGTCTTCTCGCGCTCGATCTCGCGGATCACGTGCGCGACGTGGTCGCCCGCATCGTCGCCCTCGTAGGCGCGCACGACCTCCTCGATGCCGCCGCTCATCCGGATCTGCCCGTGGTCGATCCACATCGCCCGGTCGCACAGCTGCGCGAGGAACTCGTTGGAGTGGCTCGCGAAGACGAGGATGCCGGAGCGTTCGACCAGCGCCTGCAGCCGGGTCCGTGCCTTCTTCATGAAGTCCGCGTCCACCGCGCCGATGCCCTCGTCGAGCAGCAGAATCTCGGGGTCGATGCTGGTGACGACGCCGAGCGCGACCCGAACCCGCATGCCGGTGGAGTAGGTGCGCAGCGGCATGTTCAGGTACTCGCCGAGCTCGGTGAACTCGGCGATCTCGTCGACCTTCGCCAGCATCTGCTTGCGGGTCATGCCCATGAACATGCCGCGGATCAGGATGTTCTCGTAGCCGGAGATCTCCGGGTCCATCCCGACCCCGAGGTCGAAGACCGGTGCGACGCGGCCGCGGACGCGGGCGGTGCCGCGGGTCGGCTCGTAGATGCCGGACAGCAGCCGCAGCAGGGTGGACTTGCCCGCGCCGTTGTGGCCGACCAGGCCGACGCGGTCACCCTCCTTCAGGGACATGGTGATGTCCCGCAGCGCCTCGACGACCACGACATCGGAGCTGTTGCGGCCGATCGCGCCGCCCGCCTTCCCGAGGAACGCCTTCTTCAACGACCGGGTCTTCGCGTCGAAGATCGGGAAGTCGACATACGCGTTGCTGGTCTCGATGCTCACGTGGTCAGTCAAGGTGCGCCTTTCAAAGCGGGTTCAGCCCGCCGGCTGGGCCCGCGGCGGCTGACACGGTCGCCCAGCCTACCGCCCCACCGGATGCGCCCCGGCCGCTCCGGTGGTGGGGGGGGGGGTCGGGGGCGAAGGG
>NZ_JBSGXD010000003.1:122312-230320 GCF_053609225.1 Rhodococcus sp. NPDC054953
TTGGCCCGGGGGGGGGGAAAAGGTTCACCAACCCAACCCCCCCCCGAAGTCCTCCCCGTCCTCTAGTTCGTGGAAACTGCCCCCCCCACACAAGCGGGGGTGGCTCACAGGTACTGGCCGGTGCCCGCCTGCGGCTGCTGCTGCCCCGACTGCGGGTGCGCGCCGCCGCCCAGCCCGGGCGGCAGCGCACCCTGCCGCATCTGCTCGAGCTGCGCCCGCGCGGCCATCTGCTGCGCGAACAGCGCGGTCTGGATGCCGTGGAACAAGCCCTCCAGCCAGCCGACCAGCTGGGCCTGCGCGATCCGCAGCTCGGCGTCCGACGGAACGCTGCCGTCGGTGAACGGCAACGCGAGCCGTTCCAGTTCCTCCCGCAGCTCCGGCGCGAGGCCCTGCTCGAGCTCACGAATCGACGACTTGTGGATTTCCTTGAGCCGGGTGCGGCTGGCGTCGTCGAGCGGCGCCGCCCGCACCTCCTCGAGGAGCTGCTTGATCATGGTCCCGATCCGCATCACCTTCGCCGGCTGCTCGACCATGTCGGCGAGGGTCTCCGAGGGCTGCTCCTCGCCGCCCTCCGCTGGCTCGTCGGTGCCGGTGCCCGCGGCGTCCGCTGCGGCGTCGGCCGCCGAGCTGCCCGGCGTCAGCGCCACGGGCCTGCCATCGGGTCCGATCACGACAACGTGCTCATTCTCCGGTTGCGTCATGGCTCCATCTTCGCGGTTTCAGCGCGGAACCGCGAAGAGGCAGCTCGACCGCCGCGCGGCCGCGGTCAGATCGGCTGGCCGGGTGTGCAATCCGTCATCCCGATCACATCGCCGGGAAATCAGGTCTTAGGCTGTCGGTCATGGCTTACGACGTCGCCCGGGTGCGGGGACTGATCCCGTCGCTCGGGGACGGATGGATCCATCTCGATCCGCAGGCCGGAATGCTGCACCCCGATTCCGTGTCGACGGCCGTGTCGACGGCGTTCCGCGGCTCCGCGTCCTCGCACGCCGGACGGCATGCCGGCGCCCGCCGCGCCGCCGAGATCCTGCAGTCCGCCCGCGAGGCGGTCGCCGACCTGGTCGGCGGCGATCCGGCGGGCGTCGTCCTCGGGCCGGATCGGGCGTCGCTGCTGGCGTGGCTGGCTGAGTCGCTCAGCTCCCGGCTCGGGCTCGGCACCGGGGTGGTGCTGTCCCGGTTGGACGAGGAGGCCAACGTCGCGCCGTGGCTGCGGGTGGCGAACCGGTACGGCGCCCAGGTCCGGTGGGCGGAGGTCGAGATCGACACCTGCGACCTGCCAAGCTGGCAGTTCGCCGAACTCATCGGCCCGACGACCCGGCTGGTCGCGTTGACCGCGGCGTCGCCGATCGTCGGGTCCGCGCCCGATGTGCGGGTCGCCGCGGACCGGATCCACGAGATGGGCGGCCTGCTGGTGTGCGACGCCGTCGCCGCAGCGCCGTACGCGCACGTCGACATCCACGAGCTCGGCGCCGACGTCCTCGCCGTGAACGGGCCCACCTGGGGCGGACCGCAGGTCGGGGCGCTGGTGTTCCGGGACCCCGGTCTGATCGACCGGATCCCGCCGATCTCGCTGAACCCGCACGCGCAGGGCCCGGAACGCCTCGAACTGGGCGTGCACCAGTACGCACTGCTGGCGGGGCTGACGGCGTCCATCGACTACCTGGCCAACCTCGACGAGTCCGCGAGCGGCACCCGGCGGGAGCGCCTCGAGACGTCGATCAGCTCGCTGCAGGACTATCACGACCGGCTGTTCGAGCGGCTGCTCGCGTCGCTGCGCAGGCTGCCGCAGGTGACGCTGATAGGGACCTCGCACAGCCGGGTGCCGACGCTCAGCTTCACGATCGCCGGTGTCCCGGCGGACAAGGTCGCCGACCACTTCGCCGAACGCCGGATCGGCACCGTCGTCGGGGGCAGGGGCAGCAGGCTGCTCGACTCGCTCGGCGTCAACGAGGAGGGCGGCGCCGTGACGATCGGCCTCGCCCCGTACACCACGCGCTACGAAATCGACCAGCTCGTCCGTGCCGTCGCCTCGCTCGGCTGACCGTCCCCTCCGCCGGGGTTCCCTAATGTCACATCGGGTCACTCCACGATCGCTAATGTGACATTAGGGAACCCCGGCGCGGCTGTCAGGGGAGGGTGAGGACGATCTTGCCGACGGTGTCGGCGGAGTCCAGCAGCTCGTGCGCGGCGGCGGCCTCGGTGATCGGCAGCTCCGCGTGCACCACCGGGCGAACGGTGCCGTCCGCGATCAGCGGCCACAGCGACCGCGTCACCTCGGCGACGATCTCCGCCTTGCTCGACCGACCGGTCTCCGGGCGGCCGCGCAGGCCGGTCGCGAACACCCGGCCCCGCTTGGCGATCAACTTCCCGAGGTTCAGGTCCCCGATCGCGCCGCCCTGCATGCCGATCACGCAGAGCTGCCCGTCCTTGGCGAGCGCGTCGACGTTGCGGTCCAGGTACTTGGCGCCCATGTTGTCGAGGATCAGGTCGGCGCCGCGCTGCGGGGTGTCGCGGACCGCGGCGACGAAGTCGTCCTCGCGGTAGTTGACGGTCAGCGTCGCGCCGAGGTCGCGGCAGGCGGCGAGCTTGTGCTCGGAGCCTGCGGTGACGGCGACGGTGGCGCCGAGCGCGCCGGCGACCTGGATGGCGTGGGTGCCGATGCCCCCGCCGCCGCCGTGGATGAGCACCAGCTGCCCGGAGTGCATCCCCCCGATCATCACCAGGTTCGACCACACCGTGCAGGCGACCTCCGGCAGCGACGCCGCAGCGACCAGGTCAAGGCCGTCGGGCACCGGAAGTACCTGCGTGGCCGGGACAACCACCTGCTGCGCGTAGCCGCCGCCGGCCAGCAGCGCGCACACCCGGTCGCCGACCCGCCAGTCCGTCACGCCCTCCCCGACCGCGGCGACCGTGCCGGAGCACTCGAGCCCCAGGATCTCGCTCTCGCCTGGCGGCGGCGGATACAGCCCGCGGCGCTGCAGCACGTCCGCGCGGTTGACGGCGGTGGCGGCGACGTCGACGAGCACCCGGCCGGGGCCGGGGGACAGGTCGGGAACTTCGGACCAGGCGAGAACCTCGGGCCCGCCGGGAGCGGTGACGGTGATCGCATGCATGGCTCGACGCTAGCGAACACGCCGGGGCGGTGGCGACAGTACCGGCGGACACACCGGTTACCGTCTCGCCGTGACCTACTTCGGCAACATGCAGAACGAGATCTACTTCGCTGGCCTCGGCGGGACGGTCCCCACGCTGCCGATGACGGCGGCCGGGCTCGAGGACCTGGCCCGGGAGCGGTTGTCTCCGGAGGCATTCGGCTACATCGCGGGCAGCGCGTCCACCGAACGCACGGCGGCGGCGAACCTGGCCGCGTTCGACCGGCATTCGATCGTGCCGCGGATGTTGCGGGGCACCGCATCCGCCGACGCCCGGGACCTCGGTGTCGAGGTGCTCGGGACGCGGCTCGCGGCACCCGTGCTCACCGCGCCGGTCGGGGTGCTTGAGCTGGTGCACCCGGACGCCGAGGCGGCGGTCGGGGCGGTGGCGGCGGAACTCGGTGTCGGGTCGGTGCTCTCGACGGCGGCGTCCACTCCGATCGAGACGGTCGCGCAGGTGTCCGGCGACGCCTGGTGGTACCAGCTGTACTGGCCGTCGGACGACGAGGTGGCCGAGTCGCTGGTGCGGCGCGCGACCGCGGCGGGCGCGAAGGCGCTCGTGGTCACCGCCGACACGCCCGGGATGGGTTGGCGGCCGCGCGATCTCGAGCTGGGTCACCTGCCGTTCCTGCGGGCCAAGGGGATCGCGAACTACCTGTCCGACCCGGTGTTCCGGTCCCGGCTGGCGACCCCGCCGGAGGAGAGCGTCGAGGCCATGCAGATGGCCGTGCTGACCTGGGTGTCGATGTTCGGCAACCACTCGATCCGGGCGAACGACATTGCGCGCCTGCGGGAGTGGACAGATCTCCCGATCGCGGTGAAGGGGGTCGTGCATCCCGACGACGCGCGCGCGGTCGTCGACGCCGGCGCGTCCGGTGTGGTGGTCAGCAACCACGGCGGACGCCAGGTCGACGGTGCGATCGCGGCACTCGACGCGCTCCCCGACGTCGCGGCGGCGGTGGGGGAGCGGGCCACCGTGCTGCTCGACTCCGGGATCCGCAGCGGCGCCGACGTCGTCAAGGCCCTTGCGCTGGGGGCGGACGCGGTCCTGTACGGGCGACCGTGGGTGTACGGGCTGGGACTCGCAGGCGCGGACGGTGTGCGGCACGCGCTCCGGATGCTGCTCGCCGACCTGGACGTGACCCTCGGCCTCGCCGGGTTCGCGTCGGTCGCCGAACTGGATGCGTCGATCCTGCGCAGCATCTGATCGGAGGTTGGTCACTAGACTGGCGAGGTGGCAACAGAGATCGCAGACGCAACCGACGCGGCGCCCCGGTGGCTGAACGCGGCGGAGATGCGGGCGTGGCGAGGGTTCATCGAGGGCAGCCAGCGCCTAATGGAGGTGCTGGGCCGAGAACTGCAGTCCGGGCACGGGATTTCCCTGGCCGACTACCGGATCCTCGTGATGCTGTCGGAGTCCCCGGACGGGTCGGTGCGGATGAGCGAACTCGCCGACGGGGTGCTCTCGTCTCGCAGCAGACTGACCCATCAGGTGCGGCGGCTGGAGACGGAAAACCTGGTCACCCGCAGCACCTGCGTCGAGGACGGTCGCGGCGTCCTTGCCCTGATCACCGACGCCGGGCGCGCGAAGCTCGCCGAGGCGGCGCCGACCCACGTGCGCGGGGTCCGCGGGTATCTGATCGACCTGCTCGACGCCGATGAACTGGCCGGGATGGCGACGGTGTTCGACAAGGTCGACGGGGCGCTCGACACCCGGCCCGGCGCCTGACCGGCGCCGAGTTGGTCCCGCGGTGCTCCCGGCGGTTAGGATTCGCCACGGAAGCGTGGCAGAGCGGCCGAATGCACTCGCCTTGAAAGCGAGCGTGGCGTTAAACCCACCGGGGGTTCAAATCCCTCCGCTTCCGCCGAACGCCCCCACCCGGATCGGGTGGGGGCGTTGTCGTGCGGAGGTGGCGCCCCGCGGTGTCGGTGCCCGCTGCCACACTGGGGCCCGGCAGCGTGGCCGCGTCGAACATCGGAGGAGCGAGATGCGCAAGGTTCCTGGCGGCTGGGTGGGTGCCGCGGTGGTGTTGGTGCTGCTGTTGACCTTCTGGGCGCTGATCGTCGGCACCGTGCTGGTCGGGATCGCGGCGTGGAGCATCTACAAGCTGGTCGGGATCGGGCTCGCGCGGCGGCGTGATCGGCTGACCGGGCAGCGTGCGACCGCGTCCGGGCTGGCGGCGCGTGCCCAGATTCAGCACGAGCAGTACCTGGCCGGCGACGCGCGCGGCGTGTACGGGGAGTACCAGCCGGTGCCGCTCCGATGATCGGGGTGACGGCCGGAACGCGGTGGGCGGTGATCGCGGCGATCGCGATTGCCGGTGTCGTCGCCGTCCGCTGGCTGCGGGCCGGTGCCGCGATGAACTCGGCCGACTGGGCGACCGCCGATCCGATCGGTCCGGACGACCTCGCCGGCTAGCTATCCGGGTGTGTTCAGGTACGTCTCGATGGCCTGCTGGGCCTTCGGGTTGCCGTTGCCGATGCCCACCGCGGCACCGATCGCGGCACCGGTGGGGGCGCCGATCATGCAGCCGGCGAGGCTGCCAGGGAACATCGACACGCAGCCGATGCCGAGTCCGACGGCGGCGCCGATCGCGGTGCCCGCCGCGCCGCCCTGCGCCCACCCCATGCCCAGTTCGGCGAGCATGTTGTCGAGGGCCTGCTGTTTGGTCAGCGGCGGGGGCGGGGCGGGGTCGGCGTGCGCGGTCCCCGTGCCGACGAACATCGCCCCGGCAACGAGAGCCGTGGCCGACATCTTCGTGATCAGCTTCATCGCGATCCCACCTTGCGGACGAAGAGACGAGTCGGGACCGACTGTAGCCCCGCGGACCGACTTTCGTCGGGTGAACGCCCGCGCGCGTCCTCGATCAGGACGCCGCCCGCAGCACCATGCCGCCGAACTCGACGACATACTCGTGTGAGGACTCGTCGAAGCGCGCGGAGTAGGTGGTGGGGTAGTACCCACTCTTCGCGTAGGCCTCGGGCTGCCTGATCTGCTGCTCGACGCTCTGCCTCGTCAACATCCAGTCGCGCGTCATCATCGGTTCCATGAATGTGTATGCACCGTCCCATGATCCGGCGATCAGCACCTGCTGGAAGTCGAAGCCGGGCCCGATCCTGTCGGTGCTGTCGAACCAGTGCATTCCCATGTCGGGCACCGTGTTCAGCACGGCGGGGCCGGGTGCCGGTGCGTACCCGGCAGGCATGTAACGCGCAGGCGGAACATTCGACGCGCGCGGGATGAAATCGAGTCGCATCGGGGTGATCTCGCCGACCGCGGCGGAATCGATCATGTAGAAGTGCATGTCGAAATGGGGTTTGGTGAAGACGCCGGCCGGTTCGTGCCCGTGCGGGTTCCAGTCGACCGTCAGATGGTCGAACACCGTCTCCGGCGCGTCCTGCGGCAGCGCGAGCCGGAACACCTGCATCGGGACGTCCGCCGCGGAGGTCAGCCCGTCGAGCGCGGCCGCGGTCATCCGGATGCCGGTGGCGGTCGGCGTGCCGTCCCCGCCGACCGTGACGTACGAGTGGGCCGACCCGTCGCCGATGGTCACCGTTGGTCCGTCCCGGGTGTCGCCTGCGGCCGCGGCGTCGGGAGCGAGCGCGCACACCCCGCCCACGACCAGGGACGCGGAGGCGGCGAGGGCGAGACCGGTGGAGCGGAGGCGACGCTGAATCCGCATGAGGCACCTCGTTCACGCAGGTGATGGGCGACACAATGATAGCCCGCTTTGCGCTGGTGGATTCCCGCGAGCGGATCGACCGGGTCCCGCCGCCGGGCGCCCGACGGGCGCTCGTGTCGCGCTGCGCGGGGCGCCGGTCTTCGGATACCGTGGCCGCGGCGGCTCGTCCGCAACCCGGCGGGGGCGCCGCACGAGGTGGGCCCATGAAGCTTCTCGTGACGCTGGCACTGTCCGCGGCCCTCTGCGGCCTGATCACCCCCGTGTCCGGTGCCGCGCCGCAGGCGTCGCCCGGGCAGCAGTCCGCGACCGTCGATCGAGTCACGATGCTCACCGACCGCCGTGCTGCGGTATTCGTGCGGTCGCCGTCGATGCGGGAGGTCATCCAGGTCCAGGTGCTGCTGCCGCCGCAGGGCACCGGTCCGCGGCCCACCCTCTACCTGCTCGACGGCGCGGGCGGTGGTGAGGAGTCGAACTACCGGGAGAGCACCTGGACCCAGAAGACCGATGCCGTCGCCTTCTTCGCCGACAAGCCGGTCAACGTGGTGCTGCCGGTCGGCGGCACCGGGAGCTACTACACCAATTGGCTGCGGCCCGATCCGACGCTCGGTGTCGACGAATGGGAGACGTTCCTGACCCGGGAACTGCCACCGATCATCGAGGCCCGATTCGCGGGCAACGGCGTCAACGCGATCGCGGGCCTGTCGATGGGCGCACACGCCGCGCTGAACCTCGCCACCCGCCATCCGGCGATGTTCGAGGGGGTGGCGGCCTTCAGTGGATGCCCGGACAACAGCCAGTCGAACTCGCGGCTGTCGGTGCGGGCCACCGTGGCCTGGAAGGGCGGCGACGCCGACAACATGTGGGGGCCCGAGGGCGACCCGGCGTGGGCGGCGAACGATCCGATGCGCAATGCGGATGCCTTGCGGGGCAAGGCCGTCTACCTCTCCACCGGCAACGGGGTGATCGGCCCGCTGGACGACCCCAGCACCGTGGACGGGCTGAGCGCGATCACGCTCGGTGCCGCGTTGGAGGCCGCCGCGCTGCAGTGCACCCGACTGTTCGACGCCCGGCTGCGGCAGCTCGGCATCCCCGCGACCGTCCGCTACCGCGACACCGGAACGCACTCGTGGCCCTACTGGCAGCTGGACCTGCACGACGCCTGGCCGACGCTGGCCCGCGCACTGCGGGTGTGACCACGACCGGCCGGTCAGTCCTGCGCTGCCTTCCGGATCGCGAGGCCGGTGCCGGTCGCGAAGGCGAGGAAGGCGTCGTTCTCGACGGGGTCGCCGATGGTCACCCGGACGCCGTCGCCGGCGAACGGTCGCAGCACGACACCCTCGCTGATGCTGCCCTCCGCGAACTCCGTCGTGCAGGCGCCGAGCGGCAGCCACAGGAAGTTCGCGTTCGACGGGGGCACCTCGTACCCGGCCGCGAGCAGCGCGTCCCGCACCCGCGTCCGCTCGGCGACCACCGTATCGGTGCGGGCCAGCAGCGCGTCCTCGACCGCGAGCGAGGCGATGGCCGCGGTCTGCGCGATCGAACTGACCGCGAACGGCAGGTGCACCTTGCTCAGCGCCGCCACGATCTCGGGGTCGCCGACGGCGTATCCGACGCGGATTCCGGCCAGGCCGTACGCCTTGGAGAAGGTGCGCAGGACAACGACGTTGGGTCGGCCCTCGGCGAGGGCGACACCGTTGACGGCGGTCCCGTCCGCGCCGGGACGCATGTATTCGTAGTAGGCCTCGTCGAGGACGACGAGGATGTCGGCGGGGACCGCGTCGAGGAATCGTTCCAGGGCGGCCGCGGCGACGACCGTCCCGGTCGGGTTGTTCGGGTTGCACACGAAGATCAGCCGCGTGCGGTCGGTGATCGCGGCGAGCATCGCGTCGAGGTCGTGGACGTGGTCCGCGGTCAGCGGAACGCCGACCGGGGTCGCACCGACGACCTGCGCGAGCACCGGGTACACCTCGAAGGCGCGCCACCCGAACATCACCTCGTCGCCGGGGCCCGCGGTGATCTGGACCAGTTCCTGGCACAGGCTGACCGAGCCGCAGCCGGTCGCGATCCGGTCGGCGTCGACCCCGAGCTTGTTCGCCAGCGCGTCCCGCAGTGCCACCGACCCGTTGTCGGGGTAGCGGTTGGCGCCAGCGGCCGCCTCGGCGATCGCGGCCACCACGCCGGGAAGTGGTCCGGCGGTGACCTCGTTGCTCGCCAGCTTGTACGCGCCCGGGTAGCTGCGGCCGGGGGTGTAGGGGCTGATGGCGGCGAGGTCGGGACGGATGCGTGCGTTCACAACGAACCATTATGCGCGGAGAGGCCTGCTCGGACGTCGGACTGCCGAATTCGGTCCGGCTCGCGGTCGGCGACCAGCGGGAACGGCGGATTCACCAGCCGTTTTGCAGAATCGAGCGGACCCTGTGTAATCTTTCGTCCCGGCGGTTCGAAAGGACCTGAGCCTAGGAAGCGTGCCAGAGCGGCCGAATGGGACTCACTGCTAATGAGTTGTCCTCCTTACAGGGGACCGGAGGTTCAAATCCTCTCGCTTCCGCCACGTCGGTTCGCCGACACCGTCGATCTTTGGATCGGCACAACTGAAGACATGCGCCCGTAGCTCAACGGATAGAGCATCTGACTACGGATCAGAAGGTTAGGGGTTCGAATCCCTTCGGGCGCACCAAGGAAAGCCCCGCGTCGGCACTGCCGGCGCGGGGCTTTTCCGATCCGCCGGGGGATCGGTCGCGCCCGAACGGGCGGTTACCGGAACATCGGCCGAGAGCCGCGCTCGGCATCCGCCCGTTCGATGTCCGTCCGGGTCACCAGCTGCAGCCGCAGATCCCGGTCAGCGACTGCACCTGGAAGCACTCGCCGCAGGTCGTGAGCAGCTCGCGGCGCCTGCTGAGGTCGCGTTTCTGGGCCTTCGCGCGGGCCTGCACCACGCTCGGGGCGAGCGTCGCGACGCCACCGTCGACGGGCAGGTCCACCGCGCCGAAGTGTCGATAGCACCGCAGTCGTTCCTCGGCGGCATGCAGCTCGAGGTCGTCGGCCGCGATGCCGTACGTCGCGAGCACGGCCTTCGCGTAGCCCTCGCCGACGGTGCCGTTGACGCTGACGCACAGCGCGGACAGCAACGGTTCGCCGCGTGCCGCGCAGTCCGCCCCGACCCGGCTGAGGGTCTTGCCGATCCAGTTCTGCAGAAGGTTGCGGGTCCGCACCCCGGACCGCTCCTGGATCTCGTCGGCGAGTTCCTGATAACTGAGGGTGCGCTGGTAGGTGCCGGCCACTTCGATCAGGACGCGGCGGGCCTCGGCGGACCAGATCTCCTGATTGTCGGGCATCGATAACCTCCTGGGGCTGAAATCCGATCAGCCCCATTCTGTGACCGATGTGTTATCGAATGCGCAGGTTTCGCTGTTCCCGACCACGACGGACGCCCGTGCTCCACAATGTTCGGCCGGCACGCTGGCGGTGGCCTCGGCTGCTGAACCGCGTTGCGTCGCTTACCGTAGACAGGTGACCACTCCTGCGCAGGGCGCCGACACCGTTTGGCCCGCGGTCCTCACCTGGCGGGCGCACCACGCGCCCCGGATGGAATCGGTGCGAGTGCAGTTGGTGGGCAACCGGATCAAGGCGTCCGGCCGGATCATCGGCGGTCACTGCGACGAGCATCCCGCGTTCAGCGCGTCCTACGATCTCGTCACCGATGAGGCGGGTGTGACTCGCAGGCTGTCCCTGCGGACCAGCCTCGCGACCGGGGAACGGCACGTCTCGATCAGCCGGGACGCCGAGGGCTACTGGATGGTCGAGGACGGCAGCAGTCACCACCGGTCCGCGTTCGGCGGGGCGCTCGACGTGGACGTGGTGCTCAGCCCGTTCTTCAACACCCTGCCGATCCGGCGGTTCGGGATGCAGCGCGACTCCGAGGACGTCCAGGTTCCGGTCGTGTACGTGTACCTGCCCGACCTGAGCGTGCGGCCCGCGGACCTGACCTACAGCTCCGGCCCCGACGGCATCCACGTGCTCTCGCCGGTGTCCAGCTCGTCGATCACCGTCGACCCCGACGGATTCATCCTCGACTATCCGGGCCTCGCCGAACGCATCTGAGCGGCTCCGCCCGTGAGTCCTTTTGGCCCGCACGCGGACCAGAAGGACTCACAGTGCGCGGAGCGCGCCACCCCGGCGACCCGCCTCCCGCAGGGCCTCCGCCCAGCCGGGGGCGCCGATCTCGATGCCGGTGATGTCCCAGCGGTCCAGGTCGTCGTGACGCTGCCGGGCCCGGTACCCGGCCTCGACGAGGGTCTCGGTGCTCCCCGACTCCGCCAGCGCCCGGCGCGCCTCGGTCAGCAGCGCCAGCGCCTCGTCGAGCGCCACCGTCAACGCCGGGGCGTTGGCCTCGCACATCGCCCGGACCAACGCGGGTGCGGTGCCCGCAACCCGGGTGCCGTCCCGGTACGACCCCGCGGCAAGGGCCAACGCCAGATCGCCACCGGCCGCGGCGGTCACGGCCAGCGCCTCGGCCAGCAGGTGCGGCAGGTGCGAGATCCGGGCGACCGCGGAGTCGTGCTCGGCGGCGCAGGCGGGCACGACCACGGACCCACAGTCCAGGGCGAGGCGCGCGACCCGCGTCCACGCGTCCGGGGCGGTGTCGTCCTCGGCGGCGACCACCCACGCCGCCCCGTCGAACAGGCCAGGGAACCCGGCCGACCATCCGGACTCCGCGGTCCCGGCCATCGGGTGCCCGCCCGCGAACCGCGCGGCGAGGCCGTGCCTGCGGACGGCAGCAAGGACCGAGCCCTTGACGCTGATCACGTCGGTGAGCGTGCAGGCGGGCGCGTGCGCGGCGACCTGCGTCAGGACGCCGTCGAGGGCGGGTTCGGGGACGGCGATCACCACGATCGCGTCGGTGTCCGCGGCGCGGATCAGCGCCGCCCGCAGGTCGGTGCCCGCGTCGAAACCGTCGGCGCGGGCCTCGTCGGCCGGGCCTGCGGATCGGTTCCACCCCCACGCCTGCCGTCCCGCTGCGACGGCGGCCCGCAGCAGCGATCCGCCGATCAGTCCGAGGCCGAGCACACACACCGGGGTAGCAGTCGATTCAGCGGACACTCGCCTAGGTTGGCACATTTGCCCGCTGAACTTCATGTAGGGGCCGAACGCGGACTACGGTTGCCGCATGGCTGCTCAGCGCGCGGGGAACAACGCCCCCTCGGACCAGTTCGAAGACCTCGACGGCTTCGGTGTTGCAGTGGTGCTCGACGACGGGAAGTGGAAGTGCACGGCCCTCACCGGGGCGGCGCTCGCGAGCCTGGAGCAGGCCGAGAAGGAACTGCTCGCCATGCGCGCCTCGGGTGCGGTGTTCGGTCTCCTCGATGTCGACGAGGAGTTCTTCGTGATCCTGCGGCCCGCCCCGACCGGGACCCGGCTGCTGTTGTCCGATGCGACGATGGCCCTCGACTACGACATCGCCGCCGATGTGCTGGAGGCGCTGAACATCGAGACCCCCGACGTCGACCCGGACGATCTCGACGACATCGAGCCGTGGGAGGAGGGCGACCTCGGCGTCCTGTCCGATCTCGGCCTGCCCGAGCCGGTGCTCGGGGTGATCCTCGCGGAAACCGACCTGTACCCCGATGAGCAGTTGTCGATGATCGCGCAGCGGCTCGGGTTCGGCTCGGAGCTGTCCGCGGTTCTCGACGCCGCTTCCCGGTAGTGACGCTGCCGCTCGCCCGCGACGAGGCGATGGTGCGGGCCGCGATCGAGGCGGCGGGTGCCGCGGACGCCGCGGATGTTCCGGTGGGGGCGGTGGTCTTCGACGCCGACGGGGTGGAGCTCGCGCGGGCCGCGAACGCGCGGGAGGCGGCCGGGGACCCGACCGCGCACGCGGAGATCGTGGCGCTGCGGCGGGCGGCGAAGGTGCACGGCGACGGCTGGCGTCTGGAGGGCGCGACGCTGGCGGTGACCCTGGAACCGTGCACGATGTGCGCGGGCGCGTTGGTGCTCGCGCGGGTGTCCCGGGTGGTGTTCGGGGCGTGGGAACCGAAGACCGGCGCGGTCGGGTCGCTGTGGGATGTGGTCCGCGACCGCAGGCTCACCCACCGCCCGCAGGTCCGCGGCGGTGTCCTGGAAGCGGAGTGCGCGGCCCTGCTCGACGACTTCTTCCGGACCCGCCGCTGACCGGGTCGCTCACGGTGGCAGGAGCCCCGACACCAGGGCGTCGATGATCTCGTCCGTCGGGGTGTCGGGCATCAGGGGAGTGGTCAGCCGCTCGAGAAGTAGGCCGTCGACGGCGTAGTGGAACAGCGCGATTTCCCGCGCGCCGCCCGGCAGCCCGGCCGCGGTGTTGAACGCGACATCCGCCTCGAATCCGGTTCGGCCCCAAGCGGACATCATTGCCGCGACCTCGGGTCGTCGGCTGCTTTCCAGTCGGAGCTCGAACAGCGCGAGCGTCACCTCGCGATTCTCGGTGAGCCGCCGGACGATGTCCCGGACATAGTCGGCGAACAGTTCGCGGCTCGGCTCGCGGTCGGCCAGCGTTGCCAGGGCCTCGGCGCCGGGGATCAGTCGTTCGCCGATCCGTTCCACGAGGCCGGCGATGAGGGCGTCCCGGCTGCGGAAGTAGTTCGATGCGGTGCCCAGCGGGACGCCCGCCGCACGATCGACCGCCCGGTGGGTGAGGCCCCGGGCGCCCTCGGCGGCGAGGACGGTCAGGCCCGCGTCGGCGAGCAGCTGCCGACGTTCGTCATTGCGTGCCATGCGACGAATCCTAGCGCAACCACGACACCTGTTGTATGTTCGTGGCAACCACAACAACTGCAGTGATTGGAGTCCGGCATGCGTGAACTCGTGTACTACGTCGCCGCGAGCCTCGACGGCTACATCGCGGGCCCCGACGGTCGATACGACGCATTTCTGATGGAGGGCGACCACATGGCCGACCTCGCCCGGTTCGCCGACGCCATCCCCACCGACGGTGCCGCGCACCTCGGAATTCCCCAGCCGGGCACCCGATTCGACACCGTGCTGATGGGGTGGAACACCTATGCGGGCGGCGCGGCCGAAGGCGCGACCAGCCCGTATCGGCACCTGCGCCAGATCGTGTTCTCGCGCAGCAACCACGCCGATGCAGAGAACCTGGAGGTCGCCGCCGCCGACCCGGTGGAACTGGTGCGTGAACTGAGGCGCACGGACGGCGCGGACATCTGGCTGTGTGGCGGCGGCGCACTGGCCGGTGCGCTCGTCGACGAGATCGACAGACTGATCGTGAAGCGTCACCCGGTGCTCTTCGGTGCCGGTGTCCCGCTCTTCGGTGGGGTCGCGTATCGGCCCGCGGTGTTCGACGTGGTGGACACCCGGACGTTCTCCTCGGGCGTCGAGGTGGTCGAGTACGTGCCGCGAAGGGCCTCGGCGACTTCGCCTGTTTCTGCAGGTTGAGGCACGATTTCGTTCCCGCGGGGGCATTCGGGTACTGTTTCCCGCGGTGGCGTGTCCGAGCGGCCGAAGGTGCAGCACTCGAAATGCTGTGTACGGTAACCCCGTACCGAGGGTTCAAATCCCTCCGCCACCGCCAAGGCTCCCCAGCTGTGTACGCAGGTGGGGAGCTTTTTTTCGTGCGGGTGTCCCCGTCTCGGCGCGGTGGACCGGCCATTCTGGTAACCATGGTGGCCGTGAACAAGGCCTCGATCGTGATTCCCCTCGCCGGTGCTGCGCTGCTGGCTCTCGCCGGATGCTCGTCGGACGAGTCGTCCGGTGCCACCGAGGACGGCTTGCGGGCCGCGCTCGACGCCCAGTACGCGAACCTGCAGCAGGGCGACTGGGCCGCCGATTACGACAACCTGTCCGCGCGCTGCCAGGAGAAGTTCGGGCGGGAGGAATACACCGAGGCGGCGGCGACGGCGTACGCGGGCCGGGACTTCTCCGGCCCGCAGCAGGTCGAGATCACGATGGACGGTGACTCGGCGACCGTCGTCGCGACCTCGTTCGACGGCAAGGGCAACAAGGCGCCGATGACGTGGACCTACCTCGACGGCGAATGGCGATTCGACAGCTGCTGACCCACCGCGAGTGCGTCGCCCGGAGTGCCGTGCGACGCACCCCGGGCGCGGCCGGTTCCCTGGGGATCGCCGCCTGTGGACGGCCGATTCCCCGCCCCGATCAGCGCTAGCGTGCGGCTGAGCACAGCGGAGTGCCGGAGGGGGTAGCCGATGTCGGGGGAGATGAGCGTCGACGTCGCGGCGGTGGAGACGCTGGCGGCGGCGTTGGCCGTCGCGGCGGGCCGGACGGCGGGCGGTGACCCCGCGGCGCCGATCGCGGCCGCGGCGGCGGCGTTGCCCGGGTCGGACACCGCGGCCGTGCTGGTGCCGCTGTCCGTGGGCCTGTCCGGTGCGGTCGGGGATGCCGCCGCGCGGCTCCAGGAGATGGCCGCCACCGCACGACGGTCCGCGGCCGGATACCTCGCCGCCGACGATGCGACGGCGGCCCGGCTGCGCGGCGAACTCTGATGCGTCCCACCCTCACCCAACTGCGCGCCTGGACCCCGGAGGCGCTGACCGGGCATGCCGCCGTTCTTACCGCGCTGAGCGAGCACCACCTCGCGAGCGTCGCCTGCGCGGATGCCCGGGTTCGGGACGTCGCGTGGACCGGGGTCGCCGCCGTCGCCGCGGCGGAGCGGTCGGATCGAGAAGTCGCCGCGTCGAAGGCGTTGTCCGCGCACCTCGACGCCGTCGCCGGGGCGCTGCGGGAGGCCGCGCACCGGGTCGGTGCCGCCCGCGCCGCGGCGCTCGCCCTCGCGGACGAGGCGGTCGACCGGTTCGGGCTGCGCGTCACCGACTCCGGGCGGGTCGCCGCGCCGGCGACGTCCCGGCTCGGCGGCCTGCTCGTCACCGTCCTGATGCGGGTCGCGCTCGCCGAGCTGGCCCGGATCCAGGACGCCAGGTTGGCGGCGGCTCTCGATGCGGTGGACGCCGCCGACCGCGCGGCAGCGACGGCGCTCCGTGGCGTGAACCATGCATCGGTCCCGCCGGGCGATGCGTCCCCCGAAGACAATTCGCGCTATTGGCGGCGGCTGACTCCGGCACAGCGCGGTGCCGTGCTCGCCGAGCATCCGGACTGGATCGGCAACCGTGACGGCATCCCGGCGGCGGTCCGTGACACCGCGAACCGGGCGGTGCTGGAGGCCGACCGGCGCGGCCTCGCCGACCGCATCGAGGAGATTCGGGCGGCGGGCCGGTACCGGGATCCCCTCGGCGGCGCCAGCTGGTGGGCCCGGGCCGAGGTGTCGGCGGCGCGGGCCCGTCTCGACGAGATCGACTCCGTGGCACGGGCTCTCGACGACCCGGAGCGACGACTGCTCGTCTATCGCGGCGGCGCAGAGGTGCGCGCCGCGGTCGCGGTCGGCGATGTCGACCGCGCTGACCACGTCGCGGTGTTCACGCCGGGCGTGAACTCCACCGTCGGGGGCGACCTCGGGAGGTACGCCGATGCCCTGACCCGGGTGCGGGCGAGCGGTGCCAGGCAGCTCGGCGCAGTCGGCCGCGACGAGTCCGTCGCAACGGTCGTGTGGATGGATTATCGTGCGCCGCAACTGGACCCGGCGGAGCCGTTCGATGCGCTGCGGGATGCGGTGGTCGACCTCGCGGGTGGTGCCGCGGCTCGGTCGGGGGCCGAGTCGCTGGCGTCCTTCCTGCGCGGCCTCACCGCGGCGCGGCCCGGGGAGATGCACCTGACCGCGGTCGGCCACTCCTACGGATCGACGGTCACCGGGTTGGCGCTGCAACACGGACCGGCAGGCGTCGACGACGCGGTGTTCCTCGGCTCGCCCGGCGTCGGCGCCGACGACGTCACCGACCTCGGGCTCGCGCCGGGTCGGGTGTACGCCGCGGACGCCCCCGGCGACCTGATCGCCGACCTCGGCGTCTACGGCGCCGACCCGGACACGCTCGCCGGTGTCACCGTCCTGCCCACCGCCGCCCGCGACTCGCTCACCGGCGTGACGGGCCACAGCGGGTACCTCGATCCGGGCAGTGCCAGCCTCGACAACGTCGCCGCCGTCGTCGCCGGACTACCCGGATGAGGCGGCCTTGCCGGTTTCATACCTGGATGGTAGGAATTTGCGTTGGCGACGGGTCCGACGAGGGGTGGGTGGCGTGCACATCAGCGCGAAGGTCGACTACGCGGTGCGCACCCTCGTCGAGATCGCCGCCGCGGACACCACACCGGTCAAGGCCGAGCACCTGGCAGGCGCCCAGTCCATTCCCCACAAGTTCCTTGAAGCCGTTCTCGGCGACCTGCGCCGCGCAGGCCTGGTGCACAGCCGCCGCGGCCCCGACGGGGGCTACTGGCTGGCCCGGCCCGCGGCGGACATCGCGGTCGCGGACGTGATCCGCGCCGTCGAGGGACCCCTCGCCTCCGTGCGCGGGGACCGCCCCGAGGAGGTCACCTACGGCGGCGCCGCCGCGCCGCTCCGGGACGTATGGATCGCGGTCCGGGTGAACCTGCGTGCCGTGCTCGAGGCCGTCACCGTCGCCGACATCGCCGCGGGCGACCTGCCCGCGTTTGTCGCCGACCTGACCGCCGACCCGCAGGCGTGGCACCGCCGCTGACCGTCCCGCCCGCGCGCCCGCCCGACGACAAACGAGCAGGTTGGTAGCCTCTTTCGATATGTTGTACTCACTGCTGCGGACATACCTGCGGCCGTACCGGGCCGCCCTCGCGGGTGTGATCGTCCTGCAGTTGATCTCCACGATGGCATCGCTGTACCTGCCGAGCCTGAACGCCGACATCATCGACAAGGGCGTCACCAAGGGCGACACCGGTGTGGTGCTGTCCACCGGCGGCATCATGCTGCTCATCACCTGCCTGCAGATCGCCTGCAGCATCGGCGCCGTGTATTTCGGCGCCCGCGCCGCGATGGGGCTCGGCCGTGACCTGCGCGCCGCCGTCATGTACAAGGTCGGCGACTTCTCGTCCAGGGAGGTCGGCTTCTTCGGTGCGCCGTCGCTGATCACCCGCAACACCAACGATGTCCAGCAGGTGCAGATGGTGGTGGTGATCTCCTGCACCATCCTGGTCGCCGCGCCGATCATGTGCATCGGCGGCATCGTCATGTCGATCCGGCAGTCCCAGGGCCTGGCATGGGTGCTCGCGGCGGCGGTGCCCGCGCTGGCGCTGACGATGTTCCTGGTGATCCGGAAGATGATCCCGCAGTTCCGGTCCATGCAGGTGCGGATCGATGCGATCAACCGGGTGCTGCGCGAGCAGATCACCGGGATCCGGGTGGTCCGCGCGTTCGTCCGGGAGCGGTACGAGGTGGAACGCTTCGGCGAGGCCAACGACTCGCTCGTGTCGGTCGCGCTGCGGGTCGGGCGGCTGATGGCGTTCATGGCGCCCGCGGTCATGCTGATCGCGAACCTCACCAGCATCTCGGTGCTGTGGTTCGGCGCCCACCTGATCGACGACGGGAAGATGGAGATCGGCGCGCTGACGGCGGTGCTGTCCTACATCATGCAGATCCTGATGTCGGTGATGATGGTGACGGTGATGACCGTGCTGCTGCCGCGCGCCTCGGTGTGCGCCGAACGGATCAGCGAGGTCCTCGACACCGAGCCGTCCGTCCGGGAACCGGACTGGACCCTCGACTCCTGGCGGGAGCGGGGCATCGTCGAGATGCGCGACGCGTCGTTCGCGTTCCCCGGCGCCGACGAACCGGTCCTGCGCAACATCACCTTCCTCGCCGAACCGGGCATGACCACCGCGATCATCGGCGGCACCGGGTCCGGCAAGTCGACGCTGCTCAACCTGATCCCGCGGCTGATCGACGTCACCGACGGCCAGGTGCGGGTGGGGGGCGCGGACGTCCGGTCCATCGACCCGGACCGGTTGCGGGGCTCGATCGGTCTGGTGCCGCAGAAGCCGTTCCTGTTCTCCGGCACCATCGCGACCAACCTGCGCTACGGCAACCCCGACGCCACCGACGCCCAACTGTGGCGCTCCCTGGAGATCGCGCAGGCCGCGGACTTCGTGCGGGCCGCACCCGACGGGCTCGACACCCCCGTCGCGCAGGGCGGAACCAACCTGTCCGGCGGCCAGCGTCAGCGCATCGCGATCGCCCGCGCCCTCGTCCGCAGCGCCGAGATCTACCTGTTCGACGACTCCTTCTCGGCGCTCGACCTCGGCACCGATGCCCGGCTGCGGGCGGCGCTGCGCCCGGTCACCCGCGACTCCTGCCTGATCCTCGTCGCGCAGCGGGTCTCGACGATCATCGACGCGGATCAGATCCTGGTGCTCGACGACGGCCGCATCGTCGGTGCGGGCAGGCACGAGCAACTCCTCGAGAGTTGCCCCACCTACGCGGAGATCGTCGCCTCCCAGTTCACCGCCAAGGAGGCGTCGTGAGTGCAGCGCAGGCCGGCGCGATGCCGGGGAAGAAGGCGCTGAACTTCGGGCCGTCGCTGCGGCGGCTGCTGCGCCGGTTGGCGCCGCACCGCATCGCGGTCGGCACGGTCATCGTGCTGGCCACGATCAGCGTCGTGTTCAGCGTGATGGGCCCGAAGATCATGGGCCACGCCACGAACATCATCTTCGACGGCATCGTCGGGCATCAGCTGCCCGCCGGGTTGACCAAGGACCAGGCCGTCGACGCGCTGCGGGCGGACGGGCAGGACACCTTCGCCGACATGGTGTCCTCGATGAACGTCACCCCCGGTGTCGGCATCGACTGGACCGCACTCGGGCAGGTGCTGGCGCTGGTGCTCGGCCTGTACCTGCTCGCCTCGCTGTTCGCGTGGCTGCAGGCGTACCTGCTGAACAACATCGTCCAGGGCACCGTCCGGCAGCTGCGCGCCGACGTCGAGGCGAAGATTCACCGGCTGCCGTTGAGCTACTTCGACACCACCCAGCGCGGTGACCTGCTCTCCCGCGTCACCAACGACATCGACAACGTCGCGCAGACGGTCAACCAGACCATCAACCAGATGCTGACGGCGCTGCTCACGGTCGTCGGCATCCTGGGGATGATGCTGTGGATCTCGCCGCTGCTCACCCTGATCGCGATCCTCACCGTTCCCGCGTCGATCGCGGTCACCGCGGTCATCGCGAAGCGGTCGCAGAAGCACTTCGTCGCGCAGTGGCACACCACCGGCGCGTTGAACGCCCAGATCGAGGAGACGTACACCGGGCACGACCTGGTGAAGGTGTTCGGCAGGCAGCGGGAGGTCCGGGCCGCGTTCGACGAGAAGAACGACAAGCTCTACCAGTCGGCGTTCAAGGCACAGTTCATCTCCGGGCTCGTGCAGCCCGCCGTGATGTTCCTCGGGAACCTAAACTATGTCGCGATTGCAGTGATCGGCGGCATGCGGGTCGCGTCGGGCACCATGAGCCTCGGCGACGTGCAGGCGTTCATCCAGTACTCCCGCCAGTTCACCCAGCCGATCACGCAGATCAGCTCGATGATGAACCTGATGCAGTCCGGAGTCGCGTCCGCGGAGCGGGTGTTCGAATTGCTCGACGAGGAGGAGCAGTCGGCCGATCCGGAGGAGGCCGCCACCCCCCGGACCAAACGGGGACTCGTCGAGTTCCAGGACGTGTCGTTCCGCTACAAGGACGAGCAGCCGCTGATCGAGGACCTCAACCTGATCGCCCGTCCCGGGCAGATGGTCGCGATCGTCGGGCCGACCGGTGCGGGCAAGACGACACTGGTCAACCTGGTGATGAGGTTCTACGAGGTGAACTCGGGCCGGATCCTGCTCGACGGCGTCGACATCGCGACGATGACCCGCGACGACCTGCGCTCCCGGATCGGGATGGTGCTGCAGGACACCTGGCTGTTCGGCGGGACCATCCGCGACAACATCGCCTACGGCCTGCCCGGCGCGACCGAGGAGCAGATCCTGCAGGCCGCGCGGATGAGCCACGTCGACCGCTTCGTGCGGACCCTGCCGAACGGCTACGACACCGTCATCGACGAGGAGGGCAACAACGTCAGCGCGGGCGAGAAGCAGCTGATCACCATCGCCCGCGCGTTCCTCGCCGAGCCGTCCATCCTGATCCTGGACGAGGCGACCAGCTCGGTCGACACCCGCACCGAGCTGCTCGTGCAGCACGCGACCGCGGCGCTGCGCAGCGACCGCACCAGCTTCGTGATCGCGCACCGGTTGTCCACCATCCGCGACGCGGACCTGATCATCGTGATGCAGGACGGGCAGATCGTCGAACAGGGCACGCACACGCAGCTGCTGCTCGACCCCGACGGCGCCTACTCGGAGCTCTACAACAGCCAGTTCGCCGGCCCGGCCCAGGTGCAGGCGTGATCGAAGAGACGGACCACGTGACAGACGACAACACTCCGGTGCCCACCCCGAACGACCCGTTCTTCACGGTGCGGACCCGGATCCCCGGGCAGCTCGGGCGGACGGGCACGATCCACACCCCGCACGGGGACATCGCCACCCCGGCGTTCATCGCGGTCGGCACCAACGCGACCGTGAAGGCCGTGCTGCCGGAGACCATCCGGGAGGCGGGGGCGCAGGCCGTCCTCGCCAACGCCTACCACCTGTACCTGCAGCCAGGCCCGGACATCGTCGACGAGGCGGGGGGCCTCGGCCGGTTCATGAACTGGCCCGGGCCGACGTTCACCGACAGCGGCGGGTTCCAGGTGATGTCCCTCGGTGTCGGCTTCAAGAAGGTCCTCGCGATGGACGCCGTCGGGGTGCAATCCGACGACGTGATCGCGCAGGGCAAGGAGCGGCTCGCGCACGTCGACGACGACGGGGTGACGTTCAAGTCGCACCGGGACGGCAGCAGGCACCGATTCACCCCGGAGATCTCGATGGGCATCCAGCATCAGCTGGGAGCCGACATCATCTTCGCGTTCGACGAGCTCACCACGCTGTTCAATACCAGGGGCTACCAGGAGCAGTCGGTGCAGCGGACGCAGGCGTGGGCGGTGCGGTGCATCGCCGCACACGAACGGCTCACCGCCGAGCGCAGGCACCGGCCGTATCAGGCGCTGTTCGGTGTCGTGCAGGGCGCCCAGTACGAGGACCTGCGCAGGCAGGCGTGCCGGGGACTGGAGTCGATCGTCGGCGAGACGGGCCGCGGCTTCGACGGTTACGGCATCGGCGGTGCGCTGGAGAAGCAGAACCTCGGCACGATCGTCCGCTGGTGCAACGAGGAGCTGCCGGAGCACAAGCCGCGGCATCTGCTGGGCATCAGCGAGCCCGACGACCTGTTCACCGCGGTCGAGAACGGCGCCGACACCTTCGACTGCGTGAACCCGTCCCGGGTGGCGCGCAATGCGGCGATGTACACCGAGGGCGGCCGGTTCAACGTCAACACCAGCCGCTTCAGGCGGGACTTCAACCCGATCGACGAGAACTGCGACTGCTACACCTGCCGCAACTACTCGCGGGCCTACCTGCACCACCTGTTCAAGGCGAAGGAGATGCTCGCCTCGACGCTGGCGACGATCCACAACGAGCGGTTCACGATCCGCCTGGTGGACCGGATCCGGGAGAGCATCGACGGCGGCTACTTCGACGACCTGAAAGCGCAGACGCTGAGCAACTTCTACGCAACCGCCCGCGCCTGACCCGCACCCTGGACTCGTCCCGAATGGCCCATTCGGTTACTTCAACTGACCGAATGGGTCATTCGGGGCAGGGACGGGGAATCCGGTGGCGTCAGGACGCGAGGACGTACGTCGGTTCGCGCTTCTTGACGTAGGCGATGACGCGGTACGTGACGGGCATGACCAGCACCTCGACGAGCGTCTTCCAGAGGAACCCGACGAGCAGGTAGTTCAGGAAGTCCTCCCAGGTGGAGATGCCGATCGCGCCCGCGGCGATCGCGCAGAAGATCAGGGTGTCCGCGAACTCGCCGACCACGGTCGAGCCGATCAGCCGTGCCCACAGGTGCCGCTCCTTGGTGCGTTCCTTGATCGCCACCATCACCAGGGAGTTCAACAGCTGCCCGACCAGATAGCCAGACAGGCCAGCCAGCAGCAGCCGCGGGTAGACACCGACGACCGCCTCAAGGGAGGACTGGTTCTCGTAGAAGTCGGCGGACGGCAACTCCAGCAGGATCAGGAAGCACACCGACGCCAGGATCAGGGCGCCGAATCCCAGGTAGATGGCCCGCCGGGTGGCCTTGAACCCGTACACCTCGCTGAGCACGTCACCGACGACGTAGGCGAGGGGGAACAGGAAAAACCCGCCGTCGGTGATGATCGGCAGGACCTGAAGGGGGCCGATCGTCAGGTCGGCGTCGGGGAAGAACGCGACGCCCTTGGTGGCGCAGATGTTGGAGATCAGCAGTACCGCGGTGAACAGCGCGACGAGGGTCGGGTAGTAGCCGCGGGCGACGTACGCGAAGGAAGCCTGCTCTGGCTGCTTGCCTGCCTGGTCTGAAGCTGTCACGTCGGCCATCCAAGCACCGCGACGACGTCGGGCGCGAACCCGGCGAGGGTTCGCGCCCGATGTGCGAGGTTTGCGATCAGGGGCGCCGCTTGAGCTCCTTGACGTCCTCGGAGATCTTGATGACGGCGACGTAGAACTCGAGGCTGATCCGCATCAGGGCCAGTAGGACCAGCCCGAGCAGCGGCGCGCCAATCATGATGAGCAGCCCGAGCGGTTCCCCGTTCGCGATGCCCGCGATGCCCGCGATGATCCCGAACACCGTGTACAACCCGACCATCACGGTGAGCAGGATGTAGAGGATCTTGACGACCTTGGGCGTCACGTAGCTGTTGAAATTGAAGTCGAACAGTGCCCCGAAGAACCCGCCTGCCTGGGCGCCGGCCGTCGGCGGTGCCGGTGGGGCCGGCGGGAAGCCGCCGAACGGGGCGTGCCCACCCGGGTGGCCCGGCTGGCCGTACTGCGGCGGGGGCGGCGGGTAGCCTGCCGCCGCGTAGTCGGGCTGCGCTGGGTACTCGGGCTGCGCCGGGTACTCGGGTTGCGCCGGGTACTCGGGCTGCGGCCCGGCATAGGCGGGTTGCCCGGTGTGGCCGGGCTGCTCGGTCGGGCCGCCCTGTCCGGGCTGGCTGGTGGGTCCGCCGGTGGTCATCTCTCCCCCTGAGGTCGTCGCGGTCGGATGACCGCCGGGGGCAGGATACGGACCTCCCCGGCCGCGTGTCAGCGGCACACGCCGCCGAGCAGAACCGACGTGTCGGAGATCGCACCCCGCCGGGGACGGGCGGCTCAGGCCGCGACGCGGCCGCCGACCACCACCCGGTACGCGTAGGTCGACGCGATGATCGTCAGCGGGACGGTGATCAGCAGGCCCAGCCCGCACAGGATCAACCCGACGATGTTCAGCCCGACCAGCGCCAGTGCCAGCAGCACCAACTGCCCGACATTCGCCGAGATCGCCTCGAAACTGGACTTGATCGCGGTGATCGGGTCCTGGTCCTTGTCGATGACGAACTGCAGTGTCCAGTAGGTGAGGAAGGCGATGATGATGCCGGGAATGATGAACAGCAGGAACCCGATGCCGGTGATCAGCCCGACCAGGAAGCTGGCGATGATGATCGCGCCGACGTTGCTGAACTGGAAGAACGCCCCGAAGCTCGGCTTGGTTCCGTTCAGTTCGCCCAGCGCCCCCCGGACCAGCGCGGCGCTGATCAGGTAGCCGACGACGGTGGTGACGATGCGGCCGATGATCCCCCAGAGGCTGAAGTCCCAGAATCCCGCGTAGTCCGCGAAGTCCATGTCCGCGTCGGCGTCGGTCACCCTGGACCAGTCGGTGAAGATCGCGGCGACCGCGCCGCTGATGATCGCGGCGACGATCAGGATTCCGATCCACACCCCGGCGTTGGCCTTGAACTTGCTCCACGCGTAGCCGAGGGCGTCACCGACCGTCAGCTGCGGGCTGCCGCCGGGGCCGCCGAACCCCGGGGCCGGCTGCAGCGGGGCCCCGTATCCACCGGTCGGGGGTGGCGGCGGGTAGCCGCCGGGCTGCGGCGCCCCGTATCCCGGTGGCGGGGGATAGCCGCCGGGTTGGCCGTACGTCGGCTGGCCTTGGCCCGGCGGGGGATACCCCTGGTTGGGCGGCGGCGGGTAGCCCTGGTTGGGCGGCGGCGGAGGAGTGCCGGATCCGGGCTGTTGCGGTGTGTTCGGGTCCGGAACTCCGGGCGGGTTGTCGCTCACGGGCATCCCCTCGTCGTGCAGAGTCGGTGGTGCAGTGCGGTCGTACCGTGTGCCGTGCTGGCATGACAGTACGACGCCCGTCGGACAGTCGCACGGCGACAAGCAGGTGTTTCGTACCGATTCGGCTACGACGGGGCGTCCGGGACGAACACCCACGGGTCGCGGGGGAGCACGTCGGGATCGAACCGGTCGAGCAGGTCAGGCATCGACGGACGCTCGCCCGGTTCTGCCAGCCCGAGGGTGCGGGCGAGCAGGCCCCGCACCGCGTGCGGGTCGCGTCCGGCGGCCCGCTGGTCCGCGAGGGTGACGGCGCCGTCTCGTTTCGCGAGCCGTTGGCCGTCCGCATTCAATGCAAGGGGGACGTGCGCGTACACCGGCACCGGCAACCCGAGGAGGGACGCCAGATAGGCCTGACGTGGTGCCGAGCCGAGCAGGTCGTCGCCACGGACCACCTGGTCGATGCCCTGCGCGGCATCGTCGACGACGACGGCCAGGTTGTATGCGGGGACTCCGTCGCCGCGGCGGAGCACCACGTCGTCGACGAGTCCGGTGTGCGGGCCCCGCAGCAGGTCGTGCACCGTGAACGCGGCGAGGTCGGCGCGCAACCGGAGCGCCGGCGGGCGTCCGCTGTCCCGCTTCTCCTGCTGCTGCGCCGCCGTCAGGTCGCGGCAGGTGCCCGGGTAGTGCCCGTCCGGTCCGTGCGGCGCGGTGACGGCCTGCTGGATTTCGCGTCGGGTGCAGAAGCATTCGTAGGTCAGGCCGGCAGCGGCGAGCGTGTCGACGGCATCGGCGTACCGGCCGGTTCGCCGTGACTGGTGGACGAGGTCGCCGTCCCAGTCGATGCCGATCGCGGTGAGGTCGGCGAGTTGGCGCTGCTCGGCGCCGGGCCGGACCCGGTCCAGGTCCTCGATCCGCATCAGGAAGGCGCGGCCGGTGCTGCGGGCGAAGAGCCATGCGAGGAGTGCGGTCCGCAGATTGCCGAGGTGCAGGTCACCGGACGGACTTGGCGCGAACCGACCCGCTCCCGGGACCTGCGTACTCATGCCGCCAGCCTAGGGTGCCCGGCGGCCCGGCCACGACAGCGGAGGCGAACTCCGGGAGCGGTGTCCGGGCCTTCCCGCGGTCAGGGTCTGCGCCCGAGGATCCCCAGCACTCGGGACTGCTCGTCGGCACCGGCGGGCACCTCGACGGCCGGTCCGCAGACACCCGGGCTGCGGATCGCGTCGCCCATCCGCTCCGCGAGACCCGAGGCGATGGCGAGGTCCTCCGCGGGAATGGTCTCGTCGAGCCCGGTGGCGCGGGCGAGGTCCCAGCGGTGAATCACCAGGTCGAAGGCCATGAACGCGCCGAAGGTCGCGGCCACGGTGGTCCGGCCCAGCCTGCTGTCGTACTCGCGGCCGGCCCGCTCGGGGTCCTCGAGGATCTCCAACACCGCGTCGCGGGCCGTCGCCCACGCCGCGACCGGATCCGCCGCGACGTCCGGGCCGGACGGCAGGCTCAGGCCTGCCGGGGTGAGCGGAAACGACTGCGTCTCGATGACGTGCCCGACCACATCGCGTGCGGTCCAGCCCTCACAGGGGGAGGGGGAGTCCCAGCGGTCCGCGGGGATTCGGGTGACGGTGTCGGTGAACCTGTCCGCGAGGCGGCGGTACGTCTCGGCTGTGTCTGTGATGTCCATCGCATCATTGTGCTCCGGGGCACCGACACGATCCCGAGACGCGGCGCGGGCACCGCAATGGTGGCAAGGAAAGAACCGGGGCCCCCGATCCGAAGCTCGGGGCCCACGGTGTGGCGGAGGATAGGGGATTTGAACCCCTGAGGGCGTTAACCCAACCCGCGTTCCAGGCGAGCGCCATAGGCCACTAGGCGAATCCTCCGTGGGCGAGCATACCGGTACACCCCCCAGGAACGAAAAACGGGCCGTGTGAGGTGCCCGACCCCGGCCGGTTACCCGTCCCGCCGCGCCGATCGCTACACTCGTCCATGGATCCCGCGCGGCGCGCATCCTGTGAACTCCCCCAGGGCCGGAAGGCAGCAAGGGTCAATGGGCTCTGCCGGGTGCGCGGGGTCCCCTTTATTTTGAGCTCCGCTCCCGTCACCCCGGTGTGAAAGGTCTTTCCCGGATGCCTACCCAAACCCAAATTGGGTTGATGAGCCACGAGGAACTCCGTTCCGAGCACGAGCGGCAGTCCGAGAAGTATCAGCAGCTCAAGGCGGAGAAGCTGGTCCTCGACCTCACCCGTGGCAAGCCGGCACCCGAGCAGCTCGACCTGTCCGAGGCGCTGCTGGCGCTGCCCGGTGAGGGCGACCACCGTGACGGCAGCGGCACCGACGTCCGCAACTACGGCGGACTCGCCGGTCTGCCGGAACTGCGCGCGATCTTCGCTGAGCTGCTGAACATTCCGGCTTCGAACCTGCTCGCCGGAAACAACGCCAGCCTCGAGGTCATGCACGACCTGATCGTGTTCTCCCTGCTGCACGGCAATGCGGATTCGCCGCGGCCGTGGACGCGGGAACCGGCGATCAAGTTCCTGTGCCCGGCACCCGGCTACGACCGGCATTTCGCGATCACCGAGTCGTTTGGCATCGAGATGATCCCGGTTCCGATCCGGCCCGACGGACCCGATGTCGCCGCGATCGCGCACCTGGTTGCCGACGACCCGCAGATCAAGGGCATGTGGATCGTGCCGACGTACTCGAACCCGACCGGTGCGGTGTACTCCGAGGAGGTCGTGCGGGCGCTGACGTCGATGCCCGCCGCCGCCCCCGACTTCCGGTTGTTCTGGGACAACGCCTACGCCGTGCACCCGCTGACCGAGGAGTTCGCTCCCGCTCACGACGTGCTTGGACTGGCCGCCGAGGCGGGCAACCCGAACCGGCCCTACGTGTTCGCCTCGACCTCGAAGATCACCTTCGCGGGCGCGGGCGTCAGCTTCTTCGGCAGCTCCGATGCGAACCTCGCCTGGTATCAGAAGCATGTTGGCAAGAAGAGTATCGGCCCGGACAAGGTCAACCAGCTCCGCCACCTGCGGTTCTTCGGTGACGCCGACGGCGTGCGGGCGCACATGGCCAAGCACCGCGAGATCCTCGCACCGAAGTTCGCGGCCGTCCTGAGGATCCTCGAGGATCGGCTCGGACCGACGAAGATCGCGTCCTGGACCGAACCGCGGGGCGGCTACTTCATCAGTCTGGACGTGGTCCCTGGCACCGCGAAGCGGGTCATCGCGTTAGCGAAGGACGCAGGCATCGCGCTGACCGCCGCCGGGTCGGCGTTCCCGTACGCCACCGATCCCGACGACACGAACATCCGTCTTGCCCCGAGCTTCCCGTCGATGACGGATCTCGAGACCGCGATGGACGGCGTCGCGACCTGTGTCCTGCTTGCCGCAACCGAGAAGGCCATCGCCGACGCCTGACGCGTCGGCTGGCCGAACGCCCGGCTGGGTGGCGGAAGCGTCCCGTGCCCGGCGACGGCATTGGTGTCAGAATCGAGCAATGGCTCTCACCCTGCACCTGGCCGGAGACCCCGCCGCCGACGCACTGCTCGCTGCCGACCCGCTCGCGCTGCTGATCGGCATGTTGCTCGATCAGCAGATCCCGATGGAGGTCGCGTTCACCGGCCCCCACAAGCTCGACGAACGCCTCGGCGGGCTGGACGTGCACACGATCGCGGAGATGGACGAGGAGGCCTTCCTCGCGATCTGCGCGACTCCGCCTGCGGTGCACCGCTTCCCGGGTTCGATGGGCAAGCGGATCCAGGACCTGTGCCGGTACCTCGTCGAGCACTGGGACGGGGAAGCGACGGCGATCTGGTCCGAGGGCGACCCCGACGGCAGGGAGATCCTCAAGCGCCTCAAGGCTCTCCCCGGCTACGGTGACCAGAAGGCCCGAATCTTCCTCGCCCTGCTCGGCAAGCAGATCGGTCTTCAGGCCACCGGCTGGCGGTCGGCCGCGGGTGCGTACGGCGAGGAGGGGTCGCGCCGGTCGATCGCGGATGTCGTCGACGACACCACCCTCGCCGAGGTGCGCGAGTTTAAGAAGGCGGCGAAAGCCGCAGCCAAATCAGCGAAGGCGTGACCGTTCCCGCGCGTGCCGTCGAGGACGTCGCAGGCGGCGCGCGCGGGAGTCGGCTTACTCGAAGTGCGACTTGGCGATCTGGCCGTGTACGCCGACGGTGCGGTCGACGACCTGGGAGACGGTGAAGTCCGCCGCCGCCGACAGGTACGCGTAGGCGGTGGCGCGGTCCATGCCCTTGTCGTGTTCGAGGAAGTCGAGGGCGTTGACCACCGCACGCCGCATGGCCGCGTCCAGGTCGCTGTTCTGCCCGCCGACGGACCCGTCGGGGTCAGATAGCCCGATCGGAATCCAGGACTCGTCGGTTTCGCCGAACGGGTGCGAGTAGGCAACCGACGGCGCGTCACCGGATCCCTTCTTGCACACGGTGAGCCGGAAGGTGCCGCGCAGCGACCCTTCCATCGCGGTCAGTGCGGCCTCGCCGTCGCCCATGCTCATGTGCGGGTCGCCGACATAGAACAGGGCGCCCTCGGCGAACACCGGCAGGTACAGCGTTGAGCCCTGCCCGAGCAGTCGGATATCGATGTTGCCGCCGCCAAGCGTGGGTGGGATCGAATTTGCGCTCGCTGCCGTCGGATCGGCGTCGGTGGAGAAGGCGACACCCATCATTCCCATGAAGGGGCGCAACGGGAATCGGACCTTCCCTGCGCCGAACGGCATGACGCCCTTACCGTCTTCGATCGCGGTGAAGGTGGAGACGGTGCCGTACCGCATCGGGTCCCTGGTTGATCGTCCGTCGGTGGCGATCGGCGGCATCACCTCGTCGAGACCGATGCCCGCAGGGGCGGAACCGTCGGCGGTGATGGCGAGCGATCCCTTGCCGTGTCGACTCGACACCACGCCGTAGGGCACCCGGGGAACCGCCTCGAGGGTCTCGATCTTGAGTACGTCGCCCGGTTGGGCGCCCTCGACGAAGACCGGTCCGGTCACGACGTGCGGGCCGTCCTTGTCGAAATTGCGCGTGGTGCGGTTGTATTCGGACGCGATGGCGACGGCGTCGTCGAGGATGTCGGACCGGTCGACGCCCCTGCTTCCGAAGTACTCGACCGGATCCCGGCCCTGGTCCTCGAGGATCCCCTCATGGGAGACCGCGTCGATCGTGACGGTACGACCGGACGCCATGCGCAGTGCTGGCGTGCTGTGCACGGTGGGCACGTACCCCCACAGCACCTGATCGGGGACCGAGCCGAGGTAGTGATCGCCGGAAACGGTTCCGGTCCCGGGCTGCAGAATCTCAAGGGCGCCCGCAGGGAGGCTGGAGGATGATCCCTGCGCGGTGGCGTGGGAGCAGCCGGTCACCCCTGCGACGCCGATCCCGGCACCGACCGCAACCATCGCCCGCATGAAGCCGCGTCGGCCGAGGCCGCGGTCCAGCACTTCCGCTGCACGAGAACCGAATTGATCCACTAGTGGTACCTCCTGGTGTCGGGTAGAAGCGAGCACCAGGAAATTAGCGTTCCTCTGTATCGCGGACGTTTCGCCGGTATGTCCGATGGATTCGGATTGTGGGATCGGGGGTCGAGGCTTCCGTACCTGCCCTCTGCACAGACCTTTTCGTGCGTGTACAGAGGAATTGTGCGTCGAAAGGGTCTGTGCACACTCGAAAATCTATGTGCGTGACATGAATTGGTCCGCCACTGGAAGACCGCCCGTTCGATCAGCCGCGGGTGGGGCCGACGTCGTCCAGGTCCGGGTCCTCACGATCGGGGCGGTCGTCCCGTCCGGCGACCATGCCCGGATGGCTACCGAAGATCCCGGACCCCAGTCCTCCCGGGCCGCCGTGCGCGAGGACCGCGTGCTCGTACGCGGATTCGGCATGCAACGCCAGGTCGATGCCGCTGGTCTCCTGCTCGGCGGTGACGCGGAAGCCGACGACCCGGTCGATCACCTTCCCGATCGCGTAGGTGACACCGAACGCGTACAGCCCGACCACCGCGACCGCGAGCGCCTGCTTGCCGAGCTGCCCGAGGCCACCGCCGTAGAGGAGTCCCTCCGGGCCGTGCGTCATCACCTGCGCGGCCAGGAGGCCGATCGCCAGGGTGCCGACGATGCCGCCGACCAGGTGCACTCCGACCACGTCGAGCGAGTCGTCGTAGCCGAACCGGAACTTCCAGCCGACCGCGAACGAGCAGACGACGCCGGCGAGGGTGCCGACCACCGCGGCGCCAAGGATGGTCACCCACCCGCAGGACGGGGTGATCGCGACGAGGCCGGCGACGACGCCGGACGCCGCGCCGAACGTGGTCGGGTGGCCGTCCCGCCGCTGCTCGACGATCATCCAGCCGAGCATGCCGGTGCAGCCCGCAACCAGGGTGTTGACGAAGACGGCGGCGGCGGTGCCGTTCGCGCCGAGCGCGGACCCGGCGTTGAACCCGAACCAGCCGAACCACAGCAGGCCGACACCGAGCAGCACGAGGGGGAGGTTGTGGGGGCGCATCGGTTCGCTCCGGAACCCGATCCGTTGCCCGAGCACCAGCGCCAGCGCGAGTCCCGACGCACCGGAAACGATCTCGACGACCAGTCCGCCCGCGTAGTCGAGCGCCCCGAGTGCCGCGATCCAGCCGTCCGGTCCCCACACCCAGTGCGCGACGGGCACGTAGACGAGCAGCGCCCACACCGGCACAAACAGCATCCACGACGAGAACTTCGCGCGGTCCGCGATCGCACCGCTGATCAGGGCGGCGGTGAGGATCGCGAACGTCAGCTGAAAGGTCGCGAACAGCAGTTCGGGAACGGTGCCGTGCAGGGTGTCGGGTGAGATCCCGGCCATCCCGATGTGTTCGAGCCCGCCGAGCAGTCCGCCGCCGATGTCGTCGCCGAAGACCAGGCTGTATCCGACCACCAGCCACACGACCGTGACCAGTGCGATCGCGACGAAACTCATCATGATCATGTTGAGCACGCCCTTGGACCGCACCATGCCGCCGTAGAAGAGGGCGAGACCCGGGGTCATCAGCAGCACCAGCGCGGTGCTCACCAGCAGCCAGGCGGTATCGCCAGCGTCGATCGTCTGCACGTCAGCCTCCTCTGCGTGCGGTCGGCTCGCACGCCGCAGCCGACAATCCGCTGCCGGGGTTTCGCATGCACTGCCGCGGCGTTGCGAGTGTGTTTCGCCTTCCTCACACCCCCGCTGCCGTGGTGAGTCGATCCCGCGCGGCCGACGACCCGCGGCGCGGGCGCCAATGGGCCGGATGTCGGACCCCGCCGGTACCCTCACGGCGTGGCCCTCTACCGGAAATATCGACCGGCGACCTTCGCGGAGGTGGTCGGGCAGGAGCATGTCACCGAGCCGCTGAGCACTGCCCTTGACGCGGGACGCATCAACCACGCGTACCTGTTCTCCGGACCGCGCGGCTGCGGCAAGACCTCCTCCGCCCGCATCCTCGCCCGGTCGCTCAACTGCGTGCAGGGGCCGACGTCGACGCCGTGCGGGACGTGCCATTCGTGTGTCGCGCTCGGCCCCGGCGGCGCAGGCAACCTCGACGTCATCGAACTGGACGCAGCGAGTCACGGCGGCGTCGACGACACCCGCGAACTTCGGGACCGCGCCTTCTATGCGCCTGCCGAGTCGCGGTACCGCATCTTCATCGTCGACGAGGCGCACATGGTCACGACGCAGGGCTTCAACGCCCTGCTCAAGATCGTCGAGGAGCCGCCGGAGCACCTGATCTTCGTGTTCGCAACCACCGAACCGGAGAAGGTGCTGGCGACGATCCGGTCGCGCACCCACCACTATCCGTTCCGGCTGCTTGCCCCGAACACCATGCGCGGGCTGCTGGAGAAGATCTGTGAGCAGGAGCAGGTTGCGGTGGCGGACGCCGTGTATCCGCTGGTGATCCGCGCCGGGGGCGGTTCGCCTCGGGACTCGCTCAGCGTGCTCGATCAGCTGCTGGCCGGCGCAGGAGATGAGGGCGTCACCTATGCCCGGGCGTTGGCGCTGCTGGGGGTCACCGACGTCGCCCTGATCGATGAGGCGGTCGACGCGCTCGCGGCCGGGGATGGGGCAGCGCTGTTCGGCACCGTCGACAAGGTGATGGACGCCGGGCACGATCCACGGCGGTTCGCGGTCGACCTGCTCGAGCGGATCCGCGACCTGATCCTGATGCGTGCGGTGCCCGCCGCGGGTGAGCGTGGACTGGTCGACGCTCCAGGGGACGTGCTCGACCGGATGCGGGAGGAGTCGGAGCGACTCGGCCCCGCGACGTTGGCGAGGTACGCGGATCTGCTGCACGCCGGTCTCGGGGAGATGCGGGGGGCGACGGCGCCGCGACTGCTGCTCGAGGTGATCTGCGCCCGGATGCTGCTGCCGTCCGCGTCCGACGCGGAGTCGGCGGTCCTGCAGCGGCTCGAACGACTGGAAGCGGGTGGGGGCGCGGTGCAGGCGTCGGCTCCGGCGCAGACCCGGCAGGCGGACGAGGCGGCGCCGCGGTTCCAGCGGCCGTCCCAGCGTCGGCAGGCGGAGCCGGATCCCGCACCGACGGCCCCCCCGGCCCGCGAGACCGCCAGCGACGAGGCCGCGGAACGCGTTGCGGCGGCCGCCGCCCGTGCGCAGGCCGAGGCTCGGGCCCAGGTGGCGGCTGCGGAACTGGAGGCAGCGGCCCTGGCGAAGGCCGCGACCGAGGTCGCGGCCGCAGCGACGGCCGCGGCCGACCGCGCCCGGGCCGCCGCCGCGGCACTGTCCTCGTCGGGCCCGGCCCCCTCCGCCGTGGGATCGGCGCAGCCCCGGTCCACCGGCCCGACGCCGCCGGCGGTACGCCCCGGGTCCGAGGAAACCGGCACGGTGCCCACGGTTCCGGTCGCCGCGGAGTCCGTGCCGACGAATGCCATGCCGACGAATGCCATGCCGACGGACGCCGTGCCGACGGACGCCGTGCCGTCGGACACCACGACCTCGGGACATGCTCCCGCGGAGCCCCCGCCGCCGCTTCCCGTGCAGCCGGAGCTCGTGCCGTCCGAAACCCCGTCGTCCGAAACCTCGCCGCCCGAATCCTTGCTGCCGGAGCCCGCGTCGGCCCCCGAGCCGGAACCGGCACCGGCGGTCGCCACTGCGGCGCCGGACGCCGACGACATCGCCCAGCCGGTGGTGCATTCCGGGGACACCCACGCCACCGCCGACCTGGCCGATCCGGAAGCGGCAGCCCTGCAGACGCCGCCTGCCGAATCGGAGCCGGAGAGGGCCGAGTCGGCGTCGACCGGGGGAACCGCGGACCTAGCCACCGTCGCCGCACGGTGGTCGGAGGTGCGCAGCAAGGTGCGCGATCAGAGCAGGCCCGTCGAGGCGATGCTGTCCGGCGCCACCGTTCAGGCCGTCGAGAACGGCACTGTGGTGCTTGCCCACGCCTACGCACCGGTCGCCAAGCGTCTGATCGAATCGCGCAACGCCGACATCATCCGACAGGCGATGCGCGAGGTGTTCGGTGGGGATTGGGCCGTCGACCTTCACGTCGGTGCACCCGATCACGACGCCCCGAGCAGGCCCGCGGCGCCGCGGGCCCAGCCGAAGGCGGAGGGCACCCCGCGGTTCTCGCGGCCGAGCCAGTCCGGGTCCGCGCCGCAGGAGGCACGCCCCCGGCTCGAACCGGCGGCACAGTCCCCGGTCGACGACATCCCGCCGCCCGAGGAACCCGACTACCCGGACGATCCGGGGCCGCCGCCGGACGTCGACCCCCCGTCCCCGCAGTCGGTGACGGCGGAGGACGAGGAAGAGATGATGGCGGAGGCCGCGGAACCGGCCGATCCGTCGGTACGCCGTGATCCGCAGGAGGTGGCGATCGAGCTGCTGTCGGACATGCTCGGCGCGAAGCCGCTCGACGGGTAGGCCCTGCCCGCGACGATCCCGGCGCCCCGCCTCGATGTCGAGACGAGACGGGTCAGGCCGATGCCCTCCGCTGCGACGCGAGGTTGGCGCGGGCGAAATCGACGCTGAGCGCGACGAGGTCGCGGCTCTCCCGCAGGATCGTGCCCAGCACCGGGAAGGCGTGGATCTGCCCGCTCCACAGGTGCGTTTCGACCGGGCGCCCGGCCTGTTCGAGCCGGGTGGTCAGCAGTTCGACGTCGGGGCGCATCAGTTCGTACTCCGCGCAGGAGAGGAACACCGGCGGCAGCAGCGCCGGGTCGGCGTCGACGGGGGAATCCACACCGACGATGGCGTCGGGCCCGCCGAGCCAGCGGTCCTTGAGCTTCGCCACCTGGCTCATCGGCAGATACGCGTCCTTGCGCATGAACCGGGGGTCGTGCCGCTCAAGGTGCACACTCAGCAGCGGGGAGTAGCCGATCACCGCCGCCGGACGCGGCAACCCCTGCAGCGCGGCGAGCTCGGCGACCTTCATCGCGAGGTAGCCGCCCGCGGAGTCGCCTGCGACGATCACCCTCGTCGGGTCCGGGCAGGACTCCAGCACCGCCCGGTACGCGGCCATCGCGTCGGAGATGGAGGTGCCGACCCCGCCGCCCGGCAACTGCCGGTACTCCACCGAGATCACCGGCACCCCGGCGCGGGCGGACAGCAGCGCGCACAGACTGCGATGGGTGCCGCGGCCGCAGAACACGAACCCGCCGCCATGCAGGTACATGATCGTGCCGTCGGTGAGCGCATCGGTCGCCGCGGCACCGTGCACGACCCGTTCGCAGGGCACGCCGCCGAGGGTCACGTCGGTCACCTCGGTGTGCGGCGGCGCGGGCAGGCCGTCCACGAAGGTCTCCAGCCGCGCCAGCATCCGGATGCCCGCGTCGGTCGTGGGCCACGCCGTGAACAGCGGCTTCATGACGACCTTCGCGAATCCCGAGATCAGTCGCGCGCGGGCGCTGACGTCCCAATGCCAGACGGTGTTCTCGCCGGTACGCATGGGCGACCCCCTACCTGTATGTGACCGTGTGTCACGCACACGATAGGGCGCCCGGGCCGGGTCCGTCGGGTAACCGCCGGAGTCAGCCCCGCAGCACCTGGGACGGCGAGGTGCCGTACCTGCCGCGGTAGGCCGCCGCGAACCGTCCGGGGTGGGTGAACCCCCACTGCCGCGCGATGTCGGTGACCGTGCGGCTCGGTTCGGCGGCCACGAGCTCCTCGTGCGCCCGTTCCAGGCGGATGTCGAGCAGGCACTCGGAGGGGCTGCGGCCGACGTGGCGGCGGAACCCTTCTTGCAGTCGACGGACCCCGACCCCCGCGCATTCGGCCATGTCGCCCGCCGTCCACGCCCGCCCCGGGTCGGCCTGCAGGGCGTCGAGCACCCGTTTGACGATGCGGGGCCGTGGGGCCGGGGCAGGCGCCGCCGGTGTCGCGGCGAGGATCAGCGCCGACGTGACCGCGCCTGCGAGATGCTCGGCGACCAGCGGATTGCTCAGCACCCCCGGATCGTCCGACAGCTGCCGCGCGAGCGAGGTGACCAGGCGCAGCCAGCTCGCGCCCTCCGGCGTTGTGAGGTCGATCTGCAGAGGCAGCCGCCGTTCCGTCTCGAGTACCCGCAGCATTTCGCGGTCGAGATGGGCGCGGTCGATGCCGACACCCAGAATCCGGCAGGCCCGGTTCCATCCCGTGATGTGGGTGTCGGTGTCGGGTGGGCAGACGGTCGCCCACCCGACCGGGGAGGTCACCTCCACGCCCGCGGTGACCGACGTCAGGTGACCCGAGATCGGGATGTTGACGGCGTAGCCGCCGGGATGGGCGGACTCGACCGTGACGTCGGCGCCCCAGCCGATACCGGCCAGTCGGATCGGACCTAGCTCCGCGGTGTGGACCACGGCCCCCGCGGTGCTCTCGCGGGACAACCGGGTCAGCGTGTGCGGGAAGTACGCGTCCGCGACGAGCCGCGATGCCGCGCCCCAGTCCGTGGGGACGACGCGGGGTGTGACCACCGGTGACCTCCCGTCCGATGGCCATCCCGGCGGGGAGCGGCCGTCATTCCGTTGACCGACAGTCTCCTTCGGGGGGACCGCCGTCGTTCCATTCCACCACCGACCCGCGGCACGCACCCGCGAACCGGACGAACCCGACCGCCCGAATCGGCTGCGCAATGTGTCCAGTGGCCGCGCGCGGCGGATCGCGGCCGCGGTCGTCATGCCGTAACGTCGGGGAACACTCGGCCCGGGTTCGATGGGCGATGCCACGACGAGGGAGGGCGTGACATGCCGTTGCACCGACTCGAGTCCTCGGGCCCGAATGGCGACGAGTCACCGAGTCGGGCGAGGCTGACGCTGGTCCCCGCGCCGGAGCCGCCCGCCCGGCGGGTGGGCACGCTGCGCATGCTCGGCGTGGTCCGAGGCCATGCCGGTGAGCCGATCCACGGTGCGCGGCTGGAGTGGTGGCATCCCGCCGACGACACCCAGCTCGACACCGGTCGGACGGGCCAACCGAACGGCTCCGCTGCCACCTGTGAGCGTGGCGGCTTCGACCTGGTCGCCGGTGACGCGGACGAGCACCTGCGGGTGGTCGTGCGGGCCGAGGGCTACGCACCCCTCGATGTCCGCCTCGTCCCGCTGCCCGGGCTGCCGCCGATCTCGCCGCCCATCTCGCGGTCCGGGCGGGCTCCGCTGGCCGTGCGCCCGGGCGCTGCCGGGCGGGTCGAGTGCTGGTGCGAGTTCACCCTCACCTCCCAGGGGCTGCGCTCCATCTGACGGTCGCGGCGATCGCAATGGTCATGGACCTCGCTCGCTTCGGTCCTGGACCTCTTTTTGGAACACGTTCTACTATGGCGAGCATCGGGGTGTCTGCCTCGGGCCGGGGCACACGGCGCCCGGCACCCGTTGGACCTGCAGAAGACCGCACGCCCGCGGCCGCCGCGCCGCGCACAGGAAGGAACACCGTGACCACAGAGGCATTCATTTATGAAGCCATCCGCACCCCACGCGGCAAGGGAAAGGCCAGCGGCTCGCTGCACTCGGTGAAGCCGATCGACCTGGTCACCGGCCTGGTCGCCGAGCTGCGCACCCGCTTCCCGAACCTGGACGAGAACCGCATCTCCGACATGGTCCTCGGCGTCGTGTCCCCGCTCGGCGACCAGGGCGCCGACATCGCCCGCACCGCAGTGACCGTCGCGGGCCTGCCCGAGACGGTCGGCGGCGTGCAGATCAACCGCTTCTGTGCCTCCGGCCTCGAGGCCGTGAACATGGCCGCGCAGAAGGTGCGGTCCGGCTGGGACGAACTGGTCATCGCCGGCGGCGTCGAGTCGATGTCCCGGGTGAAGATGGGCTCCGACGGCGGCGCCTGGATGCAGGACCCGGCCACCAACTTCGACACCTACCTGGTGCCGCAGGGCATCGGCGCCGACCTGATCGCCACCATGGAGGGCTTCACCCGCGAGGACGTCGACACCTATGCGGCCCGCTCGCAGGACCTTGCGGCGAAGGCGTGGGCGGGCGGCTACTTCGCCAAGTCCGTCGTCCCGGTCAAGGACATCAACGGTGTCACCGTCCTCGACCAGGACGAGCACATGCGTCCCGGCACCACTGTCGAATCGCTCGCCAGCCTGGCTCCGGCGTTTGCCGGCATCGGCGAGATGGGCGGCTTCGACGCGGTTGCGCTGCAGAAGTACCACTGGGTCGAGAAGATCAACCACGTCCACCACGGTGGCAACAGCTCCGGCATCGTCGACGGTGCCGCGCTGGTGCTCGTCGGCTCCGAGCGGGCAGGCAAGGAGATGGGCCTGACCCCGCGGGCCCGCGTCGTCGCGACCGCGACCTCCGGCGCCGACTCCACGATCATGCTCACCGGACCGACCCCGGCAGCGCACAAGGTGCTCGCCCAGGCCGGGCTGACCGTCGACGACATCGACCTGTTCGAGATCAACGAGGCATTCGCCTCGGTCGCGATGAAGTTCCAGAAGGACCTGAAGATCCCGGACGAGAAGCTGAACGTCAACGGCGGCGCGATCGCGATGGGCCACCCGCTCGGCGCGACCGGCGCCATGATCACCGGCACCATGGTCGACGAGCTCGAGCGCCGCGGCGCCAAGCGCGCCCTGGTGACGCTGTGCATCGGCGGCGGCATGGGCGTGGCCACCATCATCGAGCGCGTCTGACGCTCACGACACCGATCAGGAGAGACGAAACAGTGAGCGAACAGAACATCATCGCCTGGGAGCAGGACGCCGACGGCATCGTCGTGCTCACCATCGACGACCCGAACCAGGGCGCGAACACCATGAACGACCGGTACATCGCGTCGATGCGCGCGACCGTGGACCGGCTGCACGCGGAGAAGGACACCATCACCGGTGTCGTGCTCACCTCCGGCAAGAAGACCTTCTTCGCCGGCGGCGACCTGAAGAACATGATCAAGGCGGGCCCGGCCGACGCCGAGCACATCTACCATCACAGCCTGAACCTCAAGGCCGACCTGCGTCGCCTCGAGACCCTCGGCAAGCCGGTCGTCACCTGCATCAACGGTGCCGCGCTCGGCGGCGGCCTCGAGATCGCCCTCGCCACCCACCACCGGATCGCCGCGGATGTCCGGGGCGTCAAGATCGGTCTGCCCGAGGTCACCCTCGGCCTGCTGCCCGGCGGCGGCGGCGTGGTCCGCATGGTCCGCAAGTTCGGCATCATGACCGCGCTGACTCAGCACCTGCTGCAGGGTCAGCAGCGGGCGCCGCAGCAGGCCCTCGCCGCTGGCGTCATCGACGAGGTCGTCGCCTCCGTCGAGGAGCTGGTCCCCGCGGCGAAGGCGTGGATCACGGCCAACCCGGACAAGGGCACCCAGCCGTGGGACGAGAAGGGCTTCAAGATCCCCGGCGGCACCCCGTCCACCCCGGCGTTCGCGGCGAACCTGCCCGCCATCCCGGCGAACCTGCGCAAGCAGCTCAAGGGCGCCAACATGCCCGCACCGCGCGCGATCCTCGCCGCCGCGGTCGAGGGCAGCCAGGTCGACATCGACAACGCGCTCAAGATCGAGTCCCGCTACTTCACCTCGCTGGTCACCGGCGACGTCGCGAAGAACATGATCCAGGCGTTCTTCTTCGACATGCAGGCCATCGGCTCCGGCGCGTCGCGTCCGAAGGACATCCCGAAGCGGGAAATCAAGAAGGTCGGCGTCCTCGGCGCGGGCATGATGGGCGCGGGCATCGCGTACGTGTGCGCGAAGGCCGGAATCCCGGTGGTGCTCAAGGACGTCGAGCTCGCCGCCGCCGAGCGGGGTAAGGGCTACGCGGAGAAGATCGAGGCCAAGGCGCTCTCGCGCGGCAAGACCACCGAGGAGAAGTCGAAGGCCCTCCTCGACCTCATCACCCCGACCGCGGACGCCGCCGACTTCGCCGGTGTCGACTTCGTCGTCGAGGCCGTTTTCGAGTCGCCCGAGCTGAAGAAGAAGGTCTTCGCCGAGATCGAGGACATCGTCGACGCCGACGCCCTGCTCGGCTCGAACACCTCGACGCTGCCGATCACCGACCTGGCGACCGGCGTCAAGCGGCCGGAGGACTTCATCGGCATCCACTTCTTCTCCCCGGTCGACAAGATGCCGCTAGTCGAGATCATCCGCGGCGAGAAGACCACGGACGAGACCCTCGCCCGGGTCTTCGACTTCGTGCAGAAGATCCGCAAGACCCCGATCGTGGTCAACGATTCGCGGGGCTTCTTCACCTCCCGCGTCATCGGCACGTTCGTCAACGAGGCGATCGGGATGGTCGCCGAGGGCATCGAGCCGGCCACCATCGAGCAGGCCGGCATGCAGGCCGGCTACCCGGCGGCGCCGCTGCAGCTGTCGGACGAGCTGAACCTGACGCTGATGCAGAAGATCCGCGCCGAGTCGAAGGCCGCCGCGCTCGCCGAGGGCAAGACGCTGCCCGCCGACCCGGCAGGCGACGTCATCAACTACCTGGTTGAGGGCAACGACCGCAAGGGCCGCCTGGGCGGTGCCGGCTTCTACGACTACGCGGACGGGAAGCGCACCGGCCTGTGGCAGGGCCTGCGGGACCACTTCGAGTCGGGTTCGGCGACCCCGCCGATCCAGGACCTGATCGACCGGATGCTGTTCATCGAGGCGATCGAGACGGTCAAGTGCTTCGACGAGGGCGTCATCACGTCCACCGCCGACGCCAACATCGGCTCCATCATGGGCATCGGCTACCCGGCCTGGACCGGCGGCGTGAGCCAGTTCGTCACCGGCTACCCGGGCGGCAAGGCGGGCTTCGTCGCCCGCGCCGAGGAGCTCGCAGCGAAGTACGGCGAGCGCTTCACCCCGCCCGCGTCGCTCAAGGGCTGACCGCAGTCGGGGGCCCTCGTCGTCCGGATTCCCGGGCGGCGAGGGCCCTCGATTCGTCGGTTCTAGGGCTTCCACCAGGGGCGGAGGGGGACGTTCGCGTTCCCGTCGCGGCCGACCCTGACGGCGAGGACCTGATGCAACTGCACCACGTTGCGTTCGAAGCCGAGCTGCGATCCCGCCATGTACAGGCCCCACACCTTCGCGGTGCCCTCCCCGACCTCGGCGACGCACTCGTCCCAGTTGGCCTCGAGGTTGCGGCACCAGCCGGCCAACGTCAGCGCGTAGGACTCGCGCAGGTTCTCCTCGTGCCGCACCTCCAGCCCGACATCCTGGACCTCGGTGATGATGCGGCCCGAGCCGGTCAGCTCCCCGTCCGGGAACACGTACCGGTCGATGAACCCGCCCGCCCTTGCGTTGTGCTTGTTGTCCGGTCGGGTGATGCAGTGGTTGAGCATCAGGCCGCCGTCCCGCAGCTTCGACTTGATGAACCCGAAGTAGGCGGGGTAGTTCGCGACCCCGATGTGCTCGGTCAGGCCGATCGACGACACCGCGTCGAATCCGGTCTCGGCGATGTCCCGGTAGTCGGAGTGCCGGACCTCCGCCAGATCCGACAGGCCCTCGGCCGCGATCGCCCGCTGTGCCCACTCGGCCTGCTCGGCGGACAGCGTCGCGCCGATCACCTTGACCCCGCGGCGGGCGGCGTACCGAACCATTCCGCCCCACCCACACCCGATGTCGAGGAGACGGTCGCCCTTCGCCAGGTTCAGCTTGTCGAACACCAGCCGGTACTTGTTGTCTTGGGCACCCTCGAGGGACTGCTCCTCCGACTCGTACGCGGCGCAGGTGTACGTCATCGACGGGCCGAGAACCTTCTCGTAGAAGGCGTTGGAGACGTCGTAGTGGTGGTGGATCGATTCCGCGTCGCGGGTCTTGGAGTGCCGCAGGCCCTCCGCGATGCGCCGCCACCGCGGCAGCGATTCCTGCGGCGGGGGAGCGATCGGCTTGAGGACGTCCCACCCGAGGGATCGGGTGATCTGGGCCAGTTCGCGGGGGGTGGGGCGGCTGAAGTGCAGTTGCTCGCCGAGTACCCGGAGCACCTCGTACGGATTGCCGGGATGCGCGCCGACGATCTCGAGGTCGCCGGAGATGTATGCCCGGGCCAGGCCCAGATCACCGGGTGCCGTCACCAGGTACGTCGTGCCGCGGGGGGAGCGGAGATTCAGGTGGAACTTCGCATCGGTTGAGCCGAGCGAGCTGCCGTCGTACGCGGTGAAGTACACCGGTAGGTCCTTGCCGACGACGATCTCGAGGATCTCGGCGATCGACAGCCTTCCTGCGTCGGTGCCGTCCTTCCGGGATGCGGTCCTCGAGTCCTTGAATGTGGTCACTTGCGTTGCACCGCCTTCGAATACAGGTCCAATAGTCGTGAGTTCGGGTCGTACTTCCTCTTCAGTTCCTCGTAACGTTCGCCGCCGTAGAGGGCGGTGAACTCGTCCTTCGCGTAGTAGGCGTCCGAGTACAGCGACTTGTGCCCGTCGAACTCGGTCACCGTGCGCTCGATGCGACGGTTCGTTGCCCCCTCGGGTTCGCCGGGGACGATCGGCACCGACGACCAGAACCCGATGTTGACGTACGTGCGCTTCGGTTCGAGGGGGTACAGCGGCCACGGCCGGTCGGCCGCCGCGCCGGTGGGCGCCGGTTCGCGCAGCCGCAGCGGGCACAACCAGATGGGCTCGATCGGAATCTCCCGGAGGAACCAGTGCACGAAGTCGGCGGTCCGCTCGATCGGGACCTCGACGTCCTGCACGACCCGCTCCCGCGGCGGCAGCCCCTTGCGCTGCTCGAGCCGGTCGCCGATGTCGTACCGCTGGTCGAGCCCGATCAGCTTCCAGTAGAAGCTGCTGCGCAGGTAGCGCTTCGGCCACCACCGGCGGATCCGCGGATTCTGGGTGCCGAACGCGCGTGAGCACCAGAACCAGTCGGTGTCCCACCGCCACAGGTAGTCGTGGATCGTCAGCCGGTCGGTCTTCGGGTGGTTCACCGACTCGTGCTGGATGGACCGGTAGTAGATGTCCATGCCGGTGTAGTCGGACACCGGTCCCGGCTCGTCGGTCTGCGTGCCGAGCGTCAGGTACGACTCGGTCGCGGAGAACACGACGCCGTCGAGATAGTCGACGGCGACGCCGTCGTGCAGGCGGGTGCGGGCGATGGTGTCCATCGTGGACTGCAGCGTCTCGACGTCGTCGAACCGCAGGTGGCGCAGGGCGACAAAGGGTTTGACCGGTTCCAGCCGAATCCGCAGTCGGGTCGAGTAGCCGAGGGTGCCGTAGGAGTTGGGGAAGCCGTAGAACAGGTCCGCGTGCTCGCCGTCGGGCGTCGCGGTGACGATCTCGCCGCTGCCGGTGAGAACGTCGATCTCCAGGACGGACTCGTGCGGCAGGCCGTTCCGGAAGGACGTGGACTCGATGCCGAGGCCGGTGACGGCACCGCCGAGGGTGATCGTCTTGAGTTGGGGCACGACCAGCGGCGCCAGCCCGTAGGGCAGCGTCGCGGCGACGAGGTTCTCGTAGGTGCACATGCCGGCGACGTCGGCGGTGCGGGCATCGGGGTCGACGGAGATCACCCGGTCCAGGCCGGACACGTCGAGCCCGGGCGCATTCGTCTTCGCGCGGGCACGGAAGAGGTTCGACGTCTTCTTCGCGAGCCGCACGGCAGCGGCGGGCGGGATGGCGTGGTAGCTCGCCAACAGGCGGTCGACCCCCGCACGGTGGGCCTGCGGCCCGATCTCGAGCGGAGTGGTCGATCGCCGGGTCGATCGCCTGCGGAATGCACTGGAAGTGACTGCCACTCTTCGACGCTATCCCCTGACCGGCTTCCGGGCGATGGAAGGTGGCAGCGCGTCGCGAAATCGCCGCCTCGCCGCGCGGCAACGCCGAAGCTGTGATACGAGGCACAGCCGTCTCGGGGAAGGTGGCCGGGACCCTGACGGACCAGGCACGATGGGTGGATGCGTGGGCGGCGCGGTGCCGGCCCGTCAGTAGTGAGGAGAACCCGGTGGGACAGGTCAGTGCCAGCAGCTCGGTCGAGGTCGCAGCGGTTCCGGAGGCGGCCCTCGCGGCGATCGCGGACTACCAGACCGTCCGTCCTCGGATCCTGTCGGAGCACTATTCCGACTACCGCGTGCTCGAGGGCGGGCAGGGCGCGGGAACCGTCGCGTCCTGGGCAATCAAGGCGACGGAGAAGCGCACCCGCAATGTCACGGCCACGATCACCGTGTCGGGGGACACCGTGACGGAGACCGACGCCAACTCGAGCATGGTGACGACCTGGACGGTCACCCCGCACGGTTCGGGGTCCACGGTCACCACCACCACGGCGTGGAACGGTGCCGGTGGCATCGGCGGATTCTTTGAGCGGACCTTCGCGCCGCTGGGCCTCAAGAAGATTCAGGCGGAGGTCCTCGCGAAGCTGGCTCGCGAACTCAGCTGACGAGGTACCGGGAGATGCCCTGGGCGAGGGCGGTCGCGTAGCGTGCGCGGCCGCCCTCGTCCGTCATCTGTCGTGCCTCGTCGGCGTTGCGCATGTTGCCGAGTTCCACCAGGATCGACGGGCGCTCGGCCAGGTTCAGCCCGGCGAGGTCGGCGCGCGGCTGCAGCCCGCCCGACCCGGCGTAGGTCGACGGGGTCAGGCCCCGCTCGACGAGCGCGTCCCGCATCGCGGTGGCGAAGGTGACCGACGGCCCGGCCTGGACGTCGTTGAGCGGCGGCGCCGAATAGCAGACGTGGAAGCCGTGCTGGTCCGGTCCCGCTCCGTCCGCGTGTACCGCGACGACGGCGTCCGCGGCGGCTGCGTTCGCGGCCGCCGCGCGTTCGTCGACGCAGCTGCCGACGGACGCGTCGTCGGTGCGGCTGAGCAGCACCCGGGCGCCGAGCTCCTCCAGTTCGGTACGCAGCAGGCCGGTCACCTGCCAGGTGAGGGTGTGCTCCGGGTAGCCGGCGTCGGTGGCGGTCCCGGTGGTCTGACAGTCCTTGGTGTCGCCCCGCCCGGTCGGGACCTGCGCGGTCATCGCGGCGTCCTGCGACCCGCTGTGCCCGGGGTCGAGGAACACCGTCCTGCCTGCAAGGGGGAGCTGCGGCGGCTCGGTCACCGCGGCGGCCCGCGCCGCGGAGGTGACCGGGGGTCCGGCCGAGGCAACGCCGTCGACGGGGATGGTGCACCCGGACAGTGCCAGCCCGGCAGCAGCGAAAACGGCACCGTGCGTGATTTTTACCCCGGTCGGGGGAAAAATCACGCACAGGCGGCGTAGCCGCGTCGTCGCTCGCACGCGCTCACCGTAGCCGGGTGCGTCTACGCTGGCGAGCACACACGCGCAGAAAGGACCGCAAACGTGCAGCCCGGTGGACAGCCCGATATGCAGCAACTCCTCGCTCAGGCCCAGCAGATGCAGCAGCAACTGATGGCCGCGCAGGCCGAGATCGCCCAGACCGAGGTCACCGGCCAGGCCGGTGGTGGCCTGGTCACCGCGACCGTCAAGGGAACGGGCGAGGTGGTTGCGCTCGCGATCGACCCGAAGGTCGTCGACCCGGACGACGTGGAAACACTGCAGGACCTGGTGATCGGTGCCATCGCGGACGCGGCGGGCAAGGCGCAGGAGATCGCGGCTGGCAAGCTCGGCCCCCTCGCGGGCGGCATGCCCGGACTTCCCTTCTAGCGAGGCGGAGCGTGTACGAGGGTCCGGTCCAGGATCTGATCGACGAACTCGGCAAGCTGCCGGGTGTCGGGCCGAAGAGTGCGCAGCGCATCGCGTTCCATCTGCTCGGCGTCGAGCCGCCGGAGATCGAGCGGCTGCAGAACGCACTCCAGCGGGTGCGCGACGGCGTGCAGTTCTGCATCGTGTGCGGGACGGTGTCCGACAAGGAGCGGTGCCGGATCTGCTCCGACGAGCGACGCGATCGCACCATCATCTGTGTGGTCGAGGAGCCGAAGGATGTGCAGGCGATCGAGCGCACCCGCGAGTTCCGTGGGCGCTACCACGTTCTTGGCGGTGCACTGGATCCGCTCAGCGGGGTCGGGCCCGACCAGCTTCGTATTCGGGAGTTGTTGGCGCGCATCGGCAATCAGGAGGACGGCGTCGATGTCGCCGAGGTGATCATCGCCACCGACCCGAACACCGAGGGGGAGGCGACCGCGACCTATCTGGTGCGGATGCTGCGGGACTTCCCCGGTCTAACCGTCACCCGGCTCGCGTCCGGATTGCCGATGGGCGGCGACCTGGAGTTCGCCGACGAGCTGACCCTCGGGCGGGCACTGTCCGGCAGGCGCACCATGTGACTCCGCCGCCGTCGCACCCGGCGGCGGCGGTCACGCCTGCTCGGCCGCGTCGGGGTTGCCCGGCATCGTGTGACGCAGCGCGTCAACCAGCAACACCATTGCGGGGGAGAGGTTTTCGCCGCTGCGCACGACGCCGCACACCGGGACCTGCAGCCGGCCCTGTGCCTCCCGCATCACCTGCAGTCCGGTGCGTGGCGCGCTGCCCGACACCGTGCCCGCGTAGAGCACGGTCCAGGCCCGGGGATTGTTGATGACGTCGAGGATCGCGGTGTGGTCGCGGGCGATGGGCGGGCCGAATCGCGGGCGGCGTCCCGCCTCCACGAAGGCGTTCTCGATGACGGAGTGGATCAGCACCTGACTGCTCCGCGGCGGCAGCAGCAGCGGGTACGGCGCCAGTTCGCCCAGTTCGACGGAGGAGAACGCCGACAGCGGATGCTCGCTCGAGGTCACGATCATCAGGTCCTCGATGCCGAGCGGGATCGCCGACAGGCCCGGCCGGTCCGCGGTCCCGCGGATCAGCGCGATGTCGGCGTCACCGGACGCGACCGCGTCGATCCGCTCGGTGAACCGCTTGATGACGAACTCGATGTCGAGGTCGGGGTAGCGGGCGCGCACCTCGGCGATCGCGTCGAGGCTCTGGGGTGCGAAGGTCATGTTCGCGGTGATCCGGATCCGGTTGCGCGGTTCCTTGGCGACCGCGAGTGCCTGGGTCTCCAGCGCCAGCACCTGCTGGGCGATCGGGACCAGGCGGGAGCCGGCAGGGGTGGTCCGCACCACCCGGGTGGACCGGTCGAAGAGCGTGGTGCCGAGTTCGTGTTCGAGCTTGGCGATCTGATGGCTGATCGCGGACTGCGAGATGAAGCACTTCGTCGCGGCGCGGCTGAAGCTGAGCTCCTCGCTCACCGCGAGGAAGTAGCGAAGCTGCCGGAAGTCCACCCGACCATCCTACTTATGAGCAAACGCGATAACTGAATTGCGAATGGTCCAGGATCCTGGCGGCCCGCCGGGGTAAGTACCTAGCGTGGCTATCTGAACTGATTCAGCGTTGATTCAGCAGGAGGTTTCTCGTGGGTGAGGCAGTGAAGGACCGGACCGAGGTCGTCATCGTTGGGTCGGGATTCGGTGCCCTTGCGGCGGCGAAGAAGCTGGCCAAGGCGGGTAAGCCCTTCGTGCTGATCTCCGAGACCACCGAGCACCTCTTCCAGCCCCTGCTGTACCAGGTGGCGACCGGCGTCCTCGCCCCGGGCGAGATCGCACCGTCGGTGCGGGCCATCCTCGCCAAGTACCCCACGGCCGACGTCCGGCTCGGCCGGGTCGTCGGCGTCGACGCCGCGGCCAAGGAGCTCGTCTACGAGGCGGCTGGCGAACGGCACACCCTCGGCTACGACTCGCTCGTCGCCGCGACCGGCGCCCGCCAGTCGTACTTCGGTCGCGATGAGTTCTCGAAGGTCACCTACGCACTCAAGACGGTGCGCGACGCGGAGCGGCTGCGCGACCAGATCGTCCGCTGCTTCGAGGAGGCGCACACCACCAGCGACCTCGAGCGCCGCAAGAACCTGCTCAGCTTCATCGTGATCGGTGCCGGTGCAACCGGCGTCGAGCTCGCGGGCCAGATCAAGGAGCTGGCGGGTCGCTACTTCGAGCAGTCGATCCGCGGAATCACCGCAGCCGACGTCACCGTCACCCTCGTCGAGGGCGCCGGGGTCGCGATGCCCGCCTACGGTGGCAAGCTCAGCGAATACACCAAGGCGTCGCTCGAGAAGTCCGGCGTCGAGGTGGTGCTCAATACGCTCGTCACCGACATCGACGATCACGGGGCCACCCTCAAGGCGCACGGCGAGCAGGAGGGCGTCCGGCGGACCGCAGAGACCGTTATCTGGTCGGCGGGCGTGCAGGCCAACGACTTTGCCCGCGTGCTCGCCGAGGCCACCGGCTGCGAGACCGACCGCGCGGGCCGGCTGCTGGTCAACCCGGATCTCACGGTCGGCGGGCGAGCCGACATCTTCGCGGTCGGCGACATGACCTCGCTGAACAATCTGCCCGGGCAGTCCCCGGTCGCCATGCAGGGCGGTCGCCACGTCGCCCGAACGATCCTCGGGAAGACCAAGCGCGGCACCCCCTTCGCGTTCCGCGACAAGGGCAGCATGGCGATCATCAACCGGTTCCGGGCCGTCACCAAGGTCAAGAGCATCGAGCTCACCGGGGTCGTCGCCTGGGTGCTGTGGCTCGCCGTGCACATGGTCTACCTGGTCGGCTTCCGCAACCGGTACGTCGCGGTGATGTCGTGGTGCGGTTCGTTCCTCGGTCACCGCCGCCCGCACTTCCACTACGCGCAGAAGGAGCAGGCGATCATCGAACCCACTGCCGCCGAGCAAGGTTCGACGGACGCAACGATCGAGCCCGAGGTGATCAAGAGCGTGCTCCCCGCCGCTCCGAAGGAGCCCGTCACCGTTTCCTGACCTCCGTCGAACCGACGGACCGACACCGACAACCGCGTCTCACCCCCGGGTGGGCGCGGTTGTCGGCCTTCGGGAGCCGGATCGTGAGTTCGAAAACCTAAGTGTCGACACCGAGTACGCGTGTTCCCACCGCCGCGACAGCTCACCCCGGCGGTGCTAGCGTGCCGCCATGCGCATCCGGCACGGGGGCTTCTTGGTTCGACTGTGGGTCACCACCCTTGCGGTGACGGTCGTGGTCGGTGGCGGCACCGCCGTTGCCCAGTCCAGTGGCAGCGCAGGCGGTGAGGGGTCCGTCGGCACGGGGTCGCTCACCGACGGCACCGGGTCGGACGGGCAACCGCTGAACGGCACCACCCTGATCACCGGGTCGATGGGCACGGGGTCGCTGGCCCGGTCCCCACTGGGATCGGTTCTGCCGCCGCTGGTCGACGCCGTCGTCCCGGCACCGAACCCGCCCTATCCGGACCTGGACGCGCTGTGGCAGGCGGTGCTGCCCTCGCCGATCGGCGACCCATTCTTCGACGACTACCCGCCCGGGCTGCCCGGGATGGCCAACGGGCAGGTCATCGAGACGCGGGACGTCACCGCGGTGGCGTCGCAGCTCCTGCGCGGTCCGGTCCGCGAGGTGCGGCAGTTCAAGGTCAAGACCACCGACGCGCACGGGGCCCCGTCCTTCGCGACCGCGACGCTGGTGGTGCCCGCCACCCCGTGGGCTGGTCCCGGCCCGCGTCCGGTACTGGTCAACAACGTCCCGATCAACGGTCTTGGCCGCGACTGCACGCCGTCGTACACACTCGCACATGGGATCACGCCGTCGACGAATCCGTTCGAGCTGCTGCGGCCGGTGACGGCGAAGGCGGAGGAACGCGGGTACGCGGTGCTCATCCCCGACCACGAGGGTCCGCGGATGGCCTACGGTGAACCGTTCGTCGCCGGGCACGCGATCCTCGACACGATCCGCGGGATGCGCACCCTGTATCCCGCGGAGTTCGGGACGAGCAGGCTCGCGATGATGGGCTACTCCGGAGGGGCGATCGCGACCAGCGGCGCGGTCAAGCTGCTCGACGAGTACGCACCCGAGTTGGCGGCGGACATCGCTGGCGCCGCGATCGGCGGCGTGCCCGCCGACTACGACATGCTCGGGCGCACGATGAACGGAAACCTCGCGGGCGGACTGTTCATGGCCGCAGTGCTCGGGGTGGCGCGGGAGCGGACCGAGATCCTGACCCTGATGAACGACCTCGGCGAGCGGGTCGGCACGTCCGGGCTGCGGAACGGATGCGTGATGACGCTGGCGCTGCTCGGCGTCCCCGGGATCCCGATCGAGGCGCTCGCCAACATCAAGCAGGTTCTGAGTTCGCCTGTCGCGCAAGGCATCTTTGCGGAGCTGAAGATGACGAACAAGCCGTCCGGGACGCCGCTGTACATCTACAACGGTGGCCAGGAGTTCTGGATTCCGGCGCTCGGCACCCAGCGCCTCTTTGCCGAGCAGTGCGGGCTCGGGGTGCCCACCGTGTACCGGCAGGTGCCCGGCGAGCACGTCATCGGCGAACTCACCGGGAATCCCGGCGCGTTCGACTGGGTCGATGCGCGACTGCGGGGGGAGCCTGCGCCGAGCGGGTGCTGACGCCGTTCACGCGCGCGGCAGGTACCCGACAAGGAAGGCATGGACCCCGTCCGCGACGCCCGCGCGCAGGTCCGCGTCGGCCGGCGGCGTCCCGTCGACCGCGGTGCGATCGGCCACCTCCGCGTTGATCAGCGCCAGGTAGTGGCGGGCCGTGCGCTCAGGTTGGGCCACCCGAAGCCTGCCCTCGGCCTGCAGGCGTTCGAAGCCTGCCGCAACGGCGCGATGCACGCGTCGCGGGCCCGCCTCCTGCCACGCCCGTAGCGACGCGGCGGGGAAGTGCGCGGCTTCGACGCTGATCTGCCGCACGATCGCGAAGTGGTCGGCGAACTCGTCGCGCACGCTGCTGGTCACCAGGTCGAAGCCGAGCCCAACCAGGGCGGCCTCGAGGTCGGTCTCGGCGGCGAGATGCCTGTCCAGCATCGCGATCTGCGCCTCGGCGACCTCGGACGCGCTGGCCGTCACGGTCTCGGTGAACAGCGCCTCCTTGCCGTCGAAGTGGTTGTACAGCGTGCGGGTGGACGCCCCCGCCTCCGCGGCGATGACGTCGATTCCGGCGCGGGCGAAGCCGTCCCGGCCGAACACCTTCCTCGCCGCGTGGAGGATCGCGGTGCGCTTGTCGGAGCGTCGGGTCCGGCTCGCGGCGGTCGAGGTGTTGGCGCTGGTCATGGGCACGATCCTAGCGCAAGTACAACGACCGTTGCAATTATGCAACGGACGTTGTACTTTGGCGTCATGACCACAACAGCCACCCGGCGCGGCCGCGACACCGCGGTGCACCCCGACGCCCATCGCGTCACCCTCGCCGCCGTCCTCCTCGGCTCCCTGATCGGGCCGATGCTGATGTCCGGGACGGCCGTCGCGCTGCCGTCGATTGCCGCGGACCTGGACGCCTCCGGCGGTGCGGTGCAGTGGGTCGTCACCGGCTACTTCCTGTCCGCCGCCTGCTCCATGCTGGTCGCCGGATCCCTCGCGGACCGGTTCGGGCGCCGCCGAGTCCTGCGGGTCGGTGCCGCGATCTACGTCGTCGGCACGGCCGCCGTTGCGGCAGCACCGAACATCTGGATGCTCAACCTGGCGAGGACGGCGTCCGGCATCGGGGCGGCCGGGATCATGGTCGCGGGAGGAGCGTTGCTCGCCGCGACCTTCGACGGTCCGGCGCGGACCAGGGCCTTCGCCGCCGTCGGGTCGACGGCGGGCGTGGGTCTGGCGATCGGCCCGACGGTCGCGGGCCTGCTGGTCGGCGGGGTGGGGTGGCGGGCAACCTTCCTCGTCTTCGCGGTGCTCGGGTCGCTGATCCTCGCCGGGGCGGCGGTCGTCGCGGAGTCCCGTTCCGACTCACCAACGGGCATGGACCACGCCGGACTCGTCACGCTCGTCGGGGGGCTCGGTCTGATCCTGCTTGCCGTCACGCAAGTGTCCGAGGCGGCGGGAGCCAGCCCCCGGGTGCTGGGCCAACTCGGACTGGGGGCGGCGCTTCTCGTTGCGTTCGTGGCGATCGAGCGGCGAGCCCAGAGTCCGCTGCTCGACCTGGATCTGTTGCGGGACAGGCGGTTTGTTGCATGGTGCTTGGCCTCCGGCCTCCTTGCCCTCGGATCGACCACCGTCCTCGTCTCCCTGCCGACCTATCTCCAGGGCGTGAACGGTCTCGCACCGGGGCGCGCGGGTGCCGTCATGCTGATGCTGACCGTCCCGGTGATGGCGGTCCCCGCGCTCGGTGCCCGGCTGGTCAACCGGGGAGTCTCGCCGCGACTGCTCATCACCGCGGCTCTGGTCGCGCTGGCGTTGGGAAACGCCTGGCTGCTCGTGCTCCATCCCGGCATCTCCACCGCCGAACTTGTTGGCCCCCTCGTCGCCATCGGTGCGGGCAACGGGCTCGCGATCGGCATCATCGACGCCCAGGCGATGGCCCTCGTCCCGCCCGATCGGGTGGGGATGGCCGCCGGACTGCTCAACACCGTGCGCGGCGCGTCGAATGCCGTCCTGCTCGCACTGTTCGGTGCGGCGATGGCCACGATGCTGCGCACCCGGATCGGGGATGGGCCGCACGCCAGTCGGGTGCTGTCGGGTGAACTCGACGGCCCGGACATCGACTTCCTTTCCCACGCCCTCACGGAGGCGTGGCGGACCGCGCTGCTCGTCATCGCGCTGCTCTGCACGGCCGCCGCGGCCACCGTCGCGGCACTGCTCCGCCCCGCAACTGTCGTCTCGACCCTGTCCGACTCAATCAAGGAGAACCGCTCATGACCACTCGCCGCCTCCGCATCGCCGTCATCACCGGCAGCACCAGGGACGGGCGCTTCGGCCCGACCGTGACCGCCTGGTTCGCCGAGCACGCCGCCTCGTTAGGGTCGGTCGACCTCGACATCGTGGACCTTGCCGAGTCCGAACTTCCTGTGGTGCATCCGGATTGGGGTGCGGAGCGGACGCCCGCGCACGCCCGGCTCGGCGTCCGACTCGATGCGGCGGACGCCTTCGTCATCGTCACCCCCGAGTACAACCACAGCTTCCCGGCGGCGCTGAAGAACGCGATCGACCTGTTCCGGGACGAATGGAGCGCCAAGCCGGTGGGATTCGTGTCGTACGGCGGGCTGGGCGGTGGATTGCGCGCGGTCGAACAGCTTCGCCTGGTGTTCGCGGAACTGCATGCCGTCACCGTCCGCGACAGCGTGAGCTTCCACGGTGCCGGATCCGTGTTCGACGACGGCAGGCCCATCGACCCCACCGTGTGCACGTCGGCCGCGACGAACATGCTCGACCAGCTCGTCTGGTGGGGGACCGCCCTGCGGGATGCGCGGACCGCGCGCCCCTACGGAATCGCGGCCTGACCCGGGCCGCCGCCGACTGCGGATTCGTCCCGGGCCGCATGTCGGTGCGGACACGTAGCTTGGGGCACGCACCAGTCCTTGGCAACACTTGCGATAGGAGTCTCACGTGCCTCAACGTCAGTCCCAGGTCGGTTCCCCCTGTTGGGTCGATCTGTTCACCTCCGATCCCGCCAGCGCCGTTCCGTTCTACAGCGGACTGTTCGGGTGGTCCTGCGACACCAACGAGGACCCGCAGTACGGCGGGTACGCCATCTTCAGCAAGGACGGTGAGCCGGTCGCCGGGATGATGAAGCAGGGGCCGGACGATCCGTACGGCGACGTGTGGACCGTCTATCTGGAGGCCACCGACGCCGCGGCCACCGTGGACCGGGCCGCCGCCGCGGGTGCCCAGGTGATGATGCCCGCCATGCAGGTGGGCGACCAGGGCACGATGGCGGTCCTCGCCGACCCGGCAGGTGCGGTGATCGGGGTGTGGCAGCCGGATCGGCACCGCGGGTACGGCCGCTGGGGAGAGCCGGGCACCCCCGCCTGGTTCGAGACGATGTCCCGCGACTACCGGGCCGCGCTGCCGTTCTACGAGTCGGTGTTCGGGTGGACGATGACCTCGATCGGGGACACCGACGAGTTCCGGTACTCGCAGGCAACCGTCGCAGGCGACGAGATCGCAGGCGTGATGGACGCGTCCGGCTTCCTGCCCGAGGGGGTGCCCTCGTTCTGGCGGTACTACCTCGCCGTCGACGACACCGACGCGGCGCTGGCGCGGGTCGTTGAGCTCGGCGGGACGGTGACGGCGCCCGCCGAGGACAGCCCGTTTGGGCGGGTCGCGTCGGTGGCGGACCCGCTCGGCGCGCAGTTTCAGATCGTGCAGCCGCCACGCGAGTGACGTGACGGGTCCAGGGTCTGCCACCGCAGGGGGGCGGCCCCGGACCCTGCCGTCGTTGCGTGCCGTCCGGCCAGGAAATGGCAGGTCAGGACTATTGCCAACGGTGCAGACCCGGGCGTACCGTGAATCTTGCGGATCAAGGAAAACCGAATCGGTAACGGCTCGAAGAACCTTGAAAAGCAGAGATCCGGCCGGGAACGCGAACAATCGCTACGTTCTCGGCCGAACCCCTGTTCGGGGTTCTTCGTCCGACCCCCGGCGGTCGGCCCGGTCAGCGACCGGCCGCGAGCCGCTCCCGGCGCAGTCGGGCGACCTCCGGCAGATCCAGCGGCGCGAGCGCGTCGACGCCCAGCGCCCTGGCCAGCAGCAGATCCGCCAGCTCCGGGTTCCGCGCCAGCACGGGACCGTGCATGTAGGTGCTGATCACCGACCCCTGCACCACACCCTCGTGCCCGTCGCCGACACCGTTGCCGACGCCGTGGGTGACCTTGCCGAGCGGGGCGGCGGCAGCGCCGAGCACGGTGCCGCCGCGGTGGTTCTCGAACCCGGAGAGCGGTTCGCTCAGACCGTCGATCAGCGGGCGGGTGATCACCTCGCCGATCGCGCGGGTCTGCTGCGGGGAGGTGGTCACGTCGAGCATCGACACCCCGTCGACGCGTTCGCCCGCGGACGTCTCGTACCAGTGCCCGAGCACCTGGATCGCCGCGCAGATCGCCAGCACCGGCGCCCCCCGCTCCGCCGCCCGCTGCAGCCCGGGATACCGGGTGAGGTGGCGTGTCGCGAGCCGTTGGGCCGAATCTTCGGCGCCGCCAAGGGTATACACGTCGAGGGACTCCGGAACGGGGTCCGACAGGGTGATGTCGACGATCTCCGCGTCGATGCCGCGCATGCGCAGGCGCTGCCGCAGGATCAGCGCGTTGCCGCCGTCCCCGTAGGTGCCCATCACGTCGGGGAGCACCAACCCGATCCGCACGGTCGACTCAGACATGCTCGGTCCTCCTCGCGATCGCCGTGTTCAGGTCCCGGAAGGCGGTGTAGTTGGCCAGCACCTCGACCCGACCCTCGGGGCAGGATGCGATGGCGCGCAGCGGATCCGGCTCCAAGGTGTGCTCGACCCCGGCGTAGGTGAGTCGGACCGCGAGGTCGGTGGCCCGTTCACCGGACGCAACGACCTTGACGCCCTCGAAGTGCTCGAACCGGACGTCCCACAGCCAGGACAGGTCCTCCCCGTCCGGCACCTGGCCGTTGACCGCGATGACGAGGCCGTCGACGGAGTGGTCGATCATCGACAGCGCCTCCTGCCAGCCCGCGGGGTTCTTCGCGAGCAGCATCCGCAACGAGTGCGGTCCCACCTGCACGGCCGCGTACCGGCCCGCGATCTCCCGGACGCCCGCGGCCGCCGCGACCGCGGCAACCGGGTCGGCGCCGAGGGCGACGGCCGCGGCGACCGCCTGCGCCGCATTGCCGCGGTTCGCCCGGCCGGGGAGGGTCAGCGTCATCGGGATCACGAGACCGTCCGGCCCGTAGAGGTTCTCGTCGTCCAGCCACCACTGCGGGGTCGGGCGGGCGAAGTCGGTGCCGGTGCTGCGCCAGTTCCCGTCCGCGTCCCACACGATCGGCTCACCGCTGCGGGGGCAGCTGACCGAGTCGCCTGCCCAGCCGCTGCCCGCAGCCACCCACACCACGTTCGGGTTGTCGTAGGCGGCGGAGGTGACCAGCACGTCGTCACAGTTCGCGACCACCACCGCGTCCGGGTGGGCGGCCAGCCCGGCTCGCAGCCTGCGCTCGATCATGTTGATCTCGCCGACCCGGTCCAGCTGGTCGCGGCTCAGGTTGAGCAGCACGATCGCCTGCGGATCAAGCGCGTCCGCGACGTGCGGGGTGTGCAGCTCGTCCACCTCGATCGCGGCCAGCTCCGCGCCCTGGCCAACGCTCAGCGCGGCGACGATGCCCGCGTCCATGTTCGCGCCGTCCGCCTGGGTGGCGACGGTGCCGACGGTCGCGAGCGCCGCCGCCGTCATCCGGGTGGTGGTCGATTTGCCGTTGGTGCCGGTGACCAGCACCGTCCGCTTGCCGCGACCGAGCTGCGTCATCAGCGTCGGGTCGATCTTGAGGGCGATCAGCCCGCCGATCATCGAGCCCTTGCCCCGGCCTGCCTTCTGCGACGCCCAGGACGCCAGCGCCGCGGCGCGCAGGGCCAACCGCCCGCGCGCGGAGAATCGAGTGCTACTTGCCACGCGCGCAGTGTTCCACATCGGCCCGGAAGGCCCGGAGTCGTGCCGGTGCCGCGGTGGCAGGTGCCACAGTTCGCGGGCCGGGGCCGACCGGGCCGAGTGGGAACCTGGCGTCAGTTCAGGGTGACGGACCCGGTGCAGGACGTGGTGGGCATGCCCCACAGCGCGTGCTTGTTGTAGGCGCTCATCGTCAGGTCGTACTTTCCGGGGCCGGCGTCGAGGAAGAATTTCGCGGAGTCGCCGCCCGGGGTGCCGACGGTCGCGGTGTCGGTGAGGGTTCCGGTCTTCCCGTTGTCGACGTTGCGCCAGTCCAGTCGGACGTCGGACTGGTACCCGCCCGCGAAGAACCACAGGCTCGCGACGTCGTGCAGCCGCAGGGTGCCCTTCCCCGACCCCTCGTTGGGGAGGCTCTGGGTGAGGAACAGGCGGGCCGGTGCGTACGGCTGGTCGACGATGTACGGGCTGAGGCCGAGGCAGCGGGTCATCGGCACCTCGGTTTCCGCGGATGCCGTTCCGGCTCCGGCGACGGCGAGGCCGGCGGCGGCGAGAGTGGCGGCGGCGATGCCGGTGACGCGACGCAGGGACATGAGGAATCCTCTCCTAGACGGGTCGTACTCTTCGGTCTTGTTTTGTGTCGCCCGTGGCCGCCGATGTGTTAGCAAGGGGTGGACAGACGACCGCGCCGGCCCGGGGGGAGCCCGGACCGGCGCGGTGGTGTCGACGGACGACGATCAGCCGAGGGCCTTCGCCTTCAGCGTCGCGAACTCCGCGTCGGTGATGGTGCCCGCGTCGTGCAGCGCCTTGGCGTCCGCGATCTGCTCGGCGGGTGACTTGCCAGCCACGTCCCGGATGTAGGCGTCCTGCTCGGACTTCATCTGCTGCGCCGCGGCAAGCGACCGCTTCGTCATCCCGTCACCGCGGGCGATCAGGTAGATCAGGGCGGTGATGAATGGCAGGAAGATCAGGAAGAACACCCACACCGCCTTCCACCAGCCGGACAGCTTGTGGTCGCGGAACAGGTCCCCGATGATCGAGAACAGCAGCATCAGGTACGCCACGAAGGCGAACGTGATGAGGATCAGCCACAGAAAATCCCAGAACGAGTCGACGGCAGAGTTCATCGGACTCCTCCATTCACATGAGTGTTTCGAGTGTTGCTACGAGAATCCGTGATCGGGGGGAATCCTGCCTCACCCGTGGCAGGTGAGATCGGTATTCATCCGCGGAGGGTGAGGCGTGTCGCCGGTCACCCCTGGAGGCTGAGCGCATGGACGAGACGCTGAACATCGGTCCGGTGGAACTGGTCGTGTTGGCATTTCCCGGATCCCAGGTGGACGCCGCGACCATCGCCGCGCTCCAGGACGTCGTCGAACGGGGGTACGTGACACTGCTCGACCTCGTCTACCTGCACAAGGACGAGGCGGGCAAGGTGACGCAGGTCGACGTCGACGAGGACCTCGGCGACGTGGGGCTCCAGGTCCTGTCGATCGAGGCGAAGGCCCTGATCAGCGACGAGGACCTCGATATCGTGCGGGACTCGCTGGATCCGGGCAGCTCCGCCGCGATCATCGTCTACGAGGAGTCGTGGGCGCGGCAGATCGCGTCGAGCGCGCGGGCGGCGGGCGGCGAGGTCGCATTGCACGTGCAGATCCCGCGCGACGTCATCGTCGCCGCGGTTGAGGCAGCACTCTAGGAGAGGGAGAGATCATGGTGTTCAGGGCTGGACGTGTCGGACGTCCCGGACTGCTCGGCACCGTCGCGCGGACGGCGGTGGTCGCGGGCACCGCGCGGGCCACCACCAACGCGATGGATCGCCGGGCGCAGCGCAAGTACTCCGAGCAGCAGGCGTACGCGCAGCAGCAACAGCAGGAGCAGGCCTACCAGCAGCAGCAGTACGCCCAGCAGGCCGCGGCCGAGCAGGCCTACCAGCAGCCCCCGGCCCCGGCCGCGGCGCCGGCGGAGGACGACATCATCGCCAAGCTCGAGCAGCTCGGCAAGCTGCACGCTTCGGGCGTGCTCACCGACGACGAGTTCGCCGCGGCGAAGGCGAAGCTGCTCGGCTGACACCACCGAAAACGGGTGAAGGGCACTGGTCACCGGCCCGGCCGGTCACCAGTGCCCTTCACCCGTTGGGGTGGGGAGCCTCAGTGGGCGCGGTTGACGGCGGAGACGAGCGCGCGCAGCGATGCGGTGGTGATCGAGGTGGCGATGCCGACACCCCACACGACCTTCGTCGACCCGTCGGGCAGCGTCACCGCGGCCTCGACGTAGGCGGCGGCCTGCGCGTCGTCGCCCGCGGACATCGCGTGCTCGCTGTAGTCGAGCACCCGCACGTCGAAGCCGATGGTGCCGAGCGCGTCCACGAAGGCGGCCAGCGGGCCGTTGCCGGAGCCGGCGATCTCCTGCTCCTTGCCGTCCACCTTCACCACAACGGAGATGGCGTCGACGCCGCCGTCCACCTCGGACGCCGTCACCTTCTGCCGCATCCGCTCCAGCGGGTTGATCGGGGCCAGGTACTCCTCGTTGAAGACGTCCCACATCTCCTTCGGGGACACCTCACCGCCCTCACCGTCGGTGATGCGCTGCACGGACTGGGAGAACTCGATCTGCAGCCGCCGCGGCAGTACCAGGCCGTGGTCGGCCTTCATGATGTAGGCGACGCCGCCCTTGCCGGACTGCGAGTTCACCCGGATCACGGCCTCATAGGTGCGGCCGACGTCCTTCGGGTCGATCGGCAGGTACGGCACCGCCCAGACAATGTCGTCGACGTCGGCGTCCTGCGCGTCCGCCGAGAACTTCATGTCGTCGAGACCCTTGTTGATCGCGTCCTGGTGGCTGCCGGAGAACGCGGTGTACACCAGGTCGCCGCCGTACGGGTGCCGCTCGGCGACGGGCAGCTGGTTGCAGTACTCGACGGTGCGGCGGATCTCGTCGATGTTGGAGAAGTCGATCTGCGGGTCGACGCCGCGGGTGAACATGTTCAGGCCCAGCGTCACCAGGCAGACGTTGCCGGTGCGTTCACCGTTGCCGAACAGGCAGCCCTCGATCCGGTCCGCGCCAGCCTGGTAGCCCAGCTCGGCCGCCGCGACCCCGGTGCCGCGGTCGTTGTGCGGATGCAGCGACAGGATCACCGAGTCGCGGCGCGCCAGGTTGCGGTGCATCCACTCGATCGAGTCGGCGTACACGTTCGGGGTCGCCATCTCGACGGTGGCGGGCAGGTTCAGGATCACCGGATTCTGCGGGGTCGCGCCGAGCACCTCGGTGACCGCGTCACACACCTCCTTGGCGTACGACAGTTCGGTTCCGGTGTAGGACTCGGGGGAGTACTCCCAGCGCCAGTGGGTGTCGGGGTACTTCTTGGCCTCCTCGAGCACCAGCGCGGCCGCGTCGGTGGCGATCTTCTTGATCGCGTCCTTGTCGGCGCGGAACACGACCCGGCGCTGCAGGATCGAGGTGGAGTTGTAGAAGTGCACGATCACGTTCTTCGCGCCCTGGCAGGCCTCGAAGGTGCGGGTGATCAGTTCCGGCCGCGACTGGGTCAGCACCTGGATGGTGACGTCGTCGGGGATGGCGTTGTCCTCGATGATCTCGCGGACGAAGTCGAAGTCGGTCTGGCTCGCGGACGGGAAGCCGACCTCGATCTCCTTGTAGCCCATCCGGACCAGCAGGTCGAACATGCGGCGCTTGCGGGCCGGGCTCATCGGGTCGATCAGCGCCTGGTTGCCGTCCCGCAGGTCGACGGCGCACCACTGCGGCGCCCGGTCGATGACCCGGTCGGGCCAGGTGCGGTCGGCGAGGGTGACCTCCTCGACCTCCTCCGCGAACGGCCGGTACCGGTAGGTCGGCATCGAGGAGTTCTTCTGGGTGTTCCACGCGGGCTGATCGGCGGGCGCGGGCTTGGACGGCGGCGTGATGGTGCGCGAACCGGAAGTAAAGGCGTCGGCGGGTGACATTGACGAATCTCCGAAATGAGGGGACGGGTAGTCCAAAAGGTGAATCGACCGGCGCGACTGAACCCCGCGACGGGAGCCGGTCTGGATCAGACCCCGTCGCGGCAGTTAAGGAGGAGCGCCCGCTGCATGAACGGCAGTCTACCCGCACGCCGGTTCGGTGCGCCGGGTGACCGGCAGCGTGTCGACCCGCCCCGGCGGCAGCTCGCGCCGTTGCTGGACGCTTGTTTTACGAATTCTCCACGCGGCCGTGACCGTTTCGTTAGTGTGTCCCGGTCAGGGCGGATTCGGCCCCCTGTCAGGGATTTCTCTTGGAAGCGAGAGCGTCATGGCGGTACTGAACAGAGGACGACACCGGATCGCTGCCCGCCTCGGCGCGGTGGCCGCGGGAGCGGGTCTGATCGCGGCCGGACTGGCCGTGGCGGCGCCGGTGGCCTCCGCGGACACCATCGTCGGCGGGTGCACGATCGTGTCGACCCCGACGGCGGCCACGTTCACCAATTGCCCCGGCGCGACCCTGCAGGGTGCCGACCTCGAGGGCGTCGACCTGTCCTACGCGAACCTGTCCGGCGCGAACCTGCTCGGCGCGAATCTCGAGGGCGCGAAGCTCGAGAACGCGAACCTGTCCCAGGCGAACCTCTACCTCGCCCACGCCTCCGGCGCGAACCTGGAGGGCGCGAATCTCGAGCAGGCCACCCTGGTCAGCGCGGATCTCACCGACGCGACGCTGGTGAACGCCAAGCTGACCGGCGCCAAGTTCCACGAGGCCAAGATCCTCGGCGCGAACTTCGCTGGCGCGACCGGCGCCGACCTGGCCGGTGCGATCACCACCGGGGGCGGCAGCGCCGGCGGCTCGCTCGATCTGGGCGGCGGACCGCTGATCGACCTCGGGAACCTCACCGATCTCAGCTTCACCGGGTCGACCAACCACTCGCAGGTCGGCTGACCGCCAGACACCGACGAACGGACCTCCGCGACCGCGGGGGTCCGTTCCGCATTTCCGGTGGCGATATCAGTCGGGGAGCTGCCGCATCTCGACGACCGTCAGGCCGAGCGTGTCGAAGCGCGCGAGCATCGCGCGCAGCGCCCCGTCGTCCTCGATCGGGCCATAGAGCCGGGTGTAGTCCCCGGTGCCGTGCGAGCGCGCCAGTTCCGGGAACGCGGCAAGCGCGCGTTCGGACAGCTCGCCCCGCAGCAGGAATTCGTAGCGGGTCCGCCTGTGCCGGGGCTGTGTCACGGTCGCGGCCTCCTAGGGGCGGAGCGGGGGAGTGGGTGAATCCTCTTCTCCCACTGTCCCCAGTGGCCGCGCGCTGCGCCTCACCCGCGGGTGATGAGATGCCGGGTCACAGCAGCCCGAGCCCGCGTGCCGTGGTGATCGCGTCCCGTCGGGAACCGACCTCCAGCTTGCGGTAGATGCCGCGCAGGTGCGTCTTGACCGTGTTCACCGAGACGAACAGGTCGGCCGCGATCTGTTCCGCGGTCCGCCACGAGGGCAGTTCCAGGAGCAGTTCCATCTCCCGCGCGGTGAGCGGGTTCGGGGCGGCGGCCTCCGCCGGTATCCGGGACAGGATGTGGCCGACGAAGTCCTCATGGCTGCCGAAACGGCCACGGTGACGGCCGAGCAGGTCGCGGATCCCGGGGCCCGCCTCGGCGAACGGAAGCACCAACGACTCCGGCTCGGCGAGGATCACGGCCTCAAGCAGCGCGTCCCGAACCGCGATCGACTGGTTCTTGCCGTCCGCGATCGCGGCCTCGGCGAGCCAGGCGCGGATCATCGTGGTCACCGCGGTGCAGGGGGTCGCGCCGGTGAGGACGGGGGCGAGCTGGGAGCGGGCGGAGTCCGGACGTCGGCGGTGCAGATCGTGCAGGGCGGCGATCACCGCGGCGTCGCCGGCGGACGGCCACCGGCCCGCGGTGAGCTGACCGACCACGTCGGGGAGCCCGTTCGACTGACCGGAGTCCAGCAGCGCGCGATGCACGGCCGGGGCCATCAGTGCGGTCACGCCGGGGGGCAGCGGGCGGCGGTGCGCGAGCAGGAACTGGTCGCGGGCGTCGGTGCCCCGGGTCGGGTGGCCGTCGGTTCCGCCGGGGGCGAGGACCGCGGCCAGGCAGGACACCGCCGACGCCACCGTCGGGTTCGGGGCACCGGTCAGCTCGGGAACGCAGCGGGCGGCCAGGTCGGCGGGATCGGCGTCCAGGCGCAGCGTTCGGCCCCACACCGCGAGCAGGTCGAGCAGCCGGAAGTCGACGCTGTCGGTGAGGCCGTGGGTGCGGGCGAGCGCGGCGCCGTCACGGTGCAGTCGGACGATCTCGGAGGGGCGGCACCGGCACGCCGCGACCGCGGCCAGGGCCATCGTCGCCTCGAGTTCGAGGGCGGGTGCGCGGGACGAACGCGCGGTGTCGAGCCCGTCGTGCAGGTGCTGCTCGGCGTCGTCGAGACGGCCGAGGCACAGTTCGGCGCTGCCCTCCGCGATGGTGGCGTAGGCGTCGACGTCGGGTTCACCGCACGGGGTGCCCGCTTCCCGTTGCAGGGTGTCCAGCGTCCGCTCGATCCCACCCCTGCGCAGGGCGAGTCGAAGCCGCAGCGCCCGTTCGAGACGCCTCTCGGCGCCTCGGAGTGCCGGGGTGGCCGCGCGGGCGGCGAGCGTCGACGCCGCGGCGGCCTCGTTGCCCCGGTCGAGTTCGGCGGCGGCCCTGACCAGTTGGGCGATCGGGGCCGACCGTACCCGGCGGGTGGCCCGATCGAGCACCCCGGTCACGGTGTCAGCGTGACCCCGGAGCACCGCACCGAACCCGAGCCCCGACAGCAACCTCAGCAGGGCCTCGTCGTCGCCCGCATGCAGGGCATGCTCCAGCGACCGGGCATCCGCGCCGGACGCGGCAAACCATTGGGACGCAACGCGTTCGAGGTCGGCGACGGCGCGGCGACCGCGCCGGGACGCCTCCGCCCGCAGGTACTCCCGGAGCAGCGGGTGGTAGCGGTACCAGCCGGGGGCACCCGCGACCGGTTCGACGAGCAGGTTCTCCCGCCCAAGCATGTCGATCACCCGGTGGGCGTTCGGGTTTCGGGACAGTGATTCGGCGAGTTCGGCGTTGAATGCGTCCGGAATCGAGGTTTCGACGAGGAAGTCGCGGGTGTCGGGATCGAGTCGGTCCAGCACCTCGTCGACGAGATAGTCGGCCACGACGCGGTTGTCGCCGCTGAAGTCGGCGATCATCGTCGTGTGGTCATCGTGGTGGGCGAGCGAGATCGCGGCAAGACGCAGGGCGGCGGCCCAGCCGTGGGTGCGGTCCTGGACGACAGCGAGATCCTCCGGGGCCAGTCGCACGTCGTGCTCGGCGAGCAGTGCCGCCGCCTCGTCGTCGGTGAACGCGAGATCGTGGGGCCCGATGTCGAGGACCCGCCCGTCGAGCCGCAGGCGGTGCAGGGCAACCGGGGGTTCGAACCGTCCGGACAGCACCGTGCGCAGGGTCGGTGGCGCCCAGCGCAGGAACGACGCGAGGTCCTCGAGGGTGTCCGGGTCGTGCAGCAGGTGCACATCGTCGAGAACCATCACGATCGGCACGCCCAGTTCGCCGAGGACGGCGGCTGCCGCGGCGGAGAAGCCGGGGTCGTCGGGACCAGGGAGGGCAGGTAGCGCGGCGGTGATCTCGGCGTCGCCGATGGCGTGCAGTGCGGCCAGCGCGGCGGAGCCGAACGCGGCGCGACCGTTGTCGCAGGCCTCGACGGTGAGCCACGCGAGTCGGGGCGGGTTCGTCCGGTGTGAGACCGCGTCGGCCCAGTTCGCGAGCAGGGTCGACTTGCCTGATCCGACGGGCCCGCTGACCATCGCGACGGTGACCGGCGCCGAGTCCGGGGTGGTCATCGCGTGGCTGAGCGACTCGATCAGCCGCGGCCTGCGCTGCGGCGGTCGCGCGTGCAGCGGCGGTCGGGTGCGGTGGTGGTTCCACGGTGCGTCGGTCATCCCTTTGGTCTCCCCTCCAGGTCCTCGCGGGGCGACCGCGGTGCGCACGCAGGTGGGCACCGCGATATCGACCTTCGTCGCTGTCGCCTCACGAAGACTAGGTCGGATGGTCCGGTTCCGCGCGGCGGAACGACGCGCGACACCACCGGCTGTTGCCGAAATGAGATTCGAATTGCAGCGGATCGTTATTATCGATGGGTAGTGGGATCAGTGAACTCGTGGTGAACGAAGGGTTCGCTCGGGTGCGTCGAAAGCGTCGGTGATCCACTGGTATTCGGCGTTCGCTGCGGCCAACTCCGCAGGTCTGGGCGGGCGCGCAACCAGTCGGCGAACCCGCTGTCGGGCGCGCTTGCCGGGGCGTTTGACGTCGGTGTGGCGCGCGCGCCGCTACGCTCGGCTCAGCGCCGTCGATCGAGAGGACCGGTCCCATGAGCAATCTCGAGGCCCGCCCGGACGAGGTCGTCTGCGCGAGTCGTGACGGCACCGCGCCGCGGCTGCTCGACTACCGGGAGGTGCCGCTCGGCGGCGCGCGTGCGATGACCGTGCGCCGATCGCTGCCGCAGCGCGGCCAGACCCTGATCGGGGCGTGGTGCTTCCTGGACCACTACGGCCCCGACGATGTCCGCCGCAGTGGCGGCATGCGGGTCGCCGGGCATCCGCACACCGGGTTGCAGACGGTGTCCTGGGTATTCAGCGGCGAGATTGAGCATCGGGACACCACCGGCGCGCACGCGATCGTCCGGCCAAGGGAGGTCAACCTGATGACCGCGGGATCCGGGATCGCGCACTCCGAGTACTCCACCCCCGACACCGCCATCCTGCATGGCGTCCAGTTGTGGGTCGCGCTGCCGGACGAACATCGTTTCACCGCACCGGCTTTCGAGCACTACGCGCCGCCGGTGCTCGACGTCGAGGGCGCGCAGGCGGTGGTGTTCCTCGGCAGCCTATTCGGCACCACGTCGCCGGTGCGGACCTTCACGCCGCTGCTGGGCGCCGAGTTGACGCTCCGGCCCGGGCAGACACTGCGGGTGCCGCTCGACGGATCGTTCGAGCACGGCGTCCTGGTCGACAGCGGGTCGGTCGAGGTGGCGGGCGTCGCCGCGACCATCGGGCAGTTGGTGCACCTGCCCGCGGGCGCCTCGGAGGTGGACCTCGTTGCCGCCGGTGACGGTCCGGTGCGGCTGCTGCTGCTCGGCGGCGAACCGCTCGGCGAGCAGATCGTGATGTGGTGGAACTTCGTCGGCCGCAGCCACGACGAGGTCGCCGGGTTCCGGGCGGACTGGCAGAGCGAACGCGCCAACCGGCCCGCGGCGGACGGCAGGTTCGGTCCGTTCCCCGGTGAGTGGGACGAGACGATCCCGGCGCCGATGCTGCCGAACGCCCGGCTCCGGCCGCGCGACTGAGCGGCTCGCATTGAATGGGGGTTCATGGTCGAGTCCGCGGCGGCGGATGACACATGAACCCCCATTCAACGCATCGCCTCATCCTTCGGAGGTGAAGCGACGGCCAGGAGTTCCGGCCACTATCGGACGCGCCGCAAGTTTCGGACTGCTGAGGTGATGTCGATGGATCGTGGTGCCGCGAAGACTGCCGCCCACCGGGGGTGGTGGCTGTTCGCCTCGTTGGACGGCTACAACCGGAAGTGGCTGCGACCGGACATCGCTGCCGGCCTGACGGTCTGGGCGGTGCTGATCCCGGAGAGCCTCGCCTACGCCACGATTGCTGGTGTCACCCCGGTCGTCGGCCTGTACGCGGCGATTCCAGCGCTGATCCTGTATGCGGCACTGGGCAGCTCCCGGCACCTCGTGGTTGGACCGATGTCGGCGACTGCCGCGTTGTCCGCCGCGATCATCGCCCCGGTCGCCGGTGGCGACGGCGGGCACTACCTGGCGCTGTCGGCGGTGTTGGCGATCTTGACCGGGATCGCCGGTCTGCTGGCCGGACTGTGCCGTCTCGGGTTCGCGGCGTCGTACATCTCCGAGCCGGTGCTGAAGGGCTTCATCGTCGGTTTGGCGTTGACCATCATCGTCGGCCAGGTGCCCAAGCTGTTCGGTATCGACAAGGCCGACGGCGACTTCTTCGAACAGTCGTGGGGTGTGCTGACCCACCTCGGCGACACCCAGTGGCCGACGCTCGCGGTCGGTGTCGTCAGCCTGGTGCTGGTGCTGGTGCTCAAGCGGTGGCTTCCCCTCGTGCCCGGCTCGCTGGTGGTGGTATTGCTCAGCATCCTGGCCGTCGCAGTGTTCTCGCTCGACGAGCACGGCGTCGACATCGTCGGTCACATCGAGTCCGGGCTGCCATCGCTCGGACTGCCGGAGGGAGCCGCGTGGCATGACTACTACGACCTCGCGGGCCCCGCATTCGGTGTGCTGCTGATCGGTTTCGCGGAGGGCCTCGGCGCCGCGAAGACGTACGCGGCGAGGGCCGGATACGAGATCGACGCGAACCGTGAACTGCTCGGTCTCGGCGCCGCGAACCTCGGCTCCGGGCTCAGCTCGGGCATGGTCGTCAATGGCAGCCTGTCCAAGACCGCGGTTAACGGCGCTGCCGGGGCAAAAACTCAGGTCAGCGGGCTGGTGGTGGCGGTGCTCACCGTGCTCACCCTGCTCTTTCTGACCGGACTGTTCGAGCAGCTGCCCGAGGCCACGTTGGCCGCGGTCGTCATCGCCGCGGTGATCGAACTGGTCGACATCGCGGCGCTGCGGCGCCTGTATCGGGTGTGGTCCCGCCAGCTCGGCACCATCTACGGGCTCGCCGCGCGGGCCGACTTCCTCGGCGCGCTCGCCGCACTGCTCGGTGTGCTGCTGTTCGACACGCTGCCCGGACTGGTCATCGGGATCGCGGTGTCGATGTTGCTGCTGCTGTACCGCAACTCGCGCCCGCACGTTGCCGACCTCGGGCAGGAGGGCTCGGTGTGGGTGGACGTCGAGCGTCACCCCAACGCAACGAGCCCCGCGGGCGCCGTCGTCGTGCGGGTCGAGGGCGGCCTGTTCTTCGCGAATGCCGACTTCGTGAAGGACACCGTCTCGCGGCGCTGCACCGAGGCAACGCGGGTCGTGGTGATCGACGCGGAAACCTCGCCATACATCGACGTCAGCGCAGCGGAGATGCTGGTGCAGCTACAGGCCGCACTGCGGCGTGACGGGATCGAACTGCGCATCGCACACGACATCGGGCAGGTTCGGGACGTCCTCGCCGACGTCACGCGTGCGGGTGAACGGCTCGCGGTGTTCGGCACGGTGGACGAGGCGCTGTCCGCCCCCTCGGGGAACGTGCCGCCCGGAGGCTGGAGGGAGAACCGATGACCACTACCCGCGCGACCGTGGAACGTCCGGACCACCAGGGATTCGCGGCGGGCACCTCGCTCGGAGCAGCGGTACTGCTACTGACCGTGGGCGTCCTGTCGATGTGCCAGGGAATTTCGGCGATTGCTGGCGACCGGCACCTCGTCGTCGGGGTCGACTACACCTATGCGCTCGACGTCGTGGCCTGGGGCTGGATTCACCTGACACTGGGAGTGGTCCAGGCGATCTCGGCATTGGGACTGATGAAGGGCAGCATGTGGGGGCGGGTCGCGGCGGTCACCTTCGTTGCGGTGTCGTTGTTCACGAACTTCCTCTGGCTGCCCTACTACCCGGCCTGGGCCTTCGCGATTATCGCCCTCGACGTCGTGGTCATCTGGGCAGTCACGATATGGAATCCCGACGGGCGGTGAGCCAATGGACGGTGAGATGAGATCGACACAGTGGTCGTCGGCGCGCAACGGCGCGATCCGGGAGGCCATACACGCGTTCGTGGTCGCATGCGAGAGCCGAGTAGACGACGAAATACCCTGGACCGCAGCCGATTCGGAGGCCGGGCCACCGTGCCCATGATCGAGTTGCTGTCGGAGTCGAGACGGTGAGCGCGTGCCGATCGGGCAACCGGATGCGCGAGCGGAGGCTGAAGTCCATGAGGTCGAATCGTCGAGCCGTTCGCGGCTGGATCCGCGATCGGATGCCGGAACGCAGGCACCTCAAGAATGACCTGATCGCCGGGCTGCCCGGCGCGATCGCCAGCGTTCCGGACGGGATGGCGTCCGGGGTGCTGGCCGGCGTCAGCCCGGTGCACGGCCTGTACGCCAGCTTCGCGGGGCCGCTGTTCGGCGGGATGCAGACCAGCACCAAACTGATGGTCGTCACCACGACCGGCGCCTCCGCGCTTGCTGCCGGTTCGGCGATCGCCGATGTGCCCGAGTCGGATCGCGCCGACGCCTTGGTCCTGCTCACCCTGATCGCTGGCGCGGTGATGGTCGCCGCCGCGTTGCTGCGGCTCGGCCGGTACACCCGGTTCGTATCGCATTCGGTGATGACCGGGTTCCTCACCGGCATCGCCGTCAACATCGTGCTCGGCCAGCTGTCGGATCTGACCGGGGCGTCGGTGTCCGGATCCGTCGCGCTGGCCAAGGCTGCCGACCTGATCACCAACCCGACGCGGATCGACTGGCCGTCCCTGGCTACCGGTGTGCTCGCGCTGCTGCTGCTGGTCGTGCTCGCCAGGACCCGCGTCGCGCTGTTCGGTTCACTTGTTGCCCTTGTGATCCCGTGTGTGCTGGTGGTCGTGCTCGGGTGGGACGGCGTCGCGCGGGTCGCTGACGGCGGCGCGATCCCCACCGGGTTCCCGATGCCGCAGATCCCGGATCTGGGCCTGCTGTCGGCGCCACTGGTCGGCGGCGGGTTCGCGGTCGCGGCCATCATTCTGGTGCAGGGCGCCGGTGTCGCGGAGGCCGCCCCGAACCGCGACGGCTCCCGGTCGCTGCCCGACCAGGACTTCTCCGCGCAGGGCGTCGGGAACCTCGCGTCCAGCCTGTTCGGGGGGATGCCGGTCGGCGGGTCGGTCGGGCAGACCGCGGTCAACGACGCCGCCGGGGCGAAGGGGCGGTGGGGGGCGGTGTTCTCCGGGATCTGGATGCTGGTGATTCTGGTGCTCTTCTCCGGCCTGGTCGGGAAGGTCCCGATGCCGACGCTGGCCGCGGTGCTGATTGTCGCGGGAATCGGCTCGATCCGGCCCGCCCAGATCCGGTCGATCATCTCGAGCGGCCCGACGTCGATCATCGCGCTCGTCACCACCTTCGTTGCGACGCTGCTGCTTCCGGTGACCGCGGCGGTCGGGATCGGCGTCGCGCTGTCGCTGTTGCTGCAGCTCAACCAGGAAGCTGTGGACCTGCGGGTGGTGCGACTCGAACTGGATGCGGACGGGCGGTTGGCGGAGGCGCCGGTGCCGACGGAGTTGGGGGACCGTGAGGTGATGATCCTCGACGTGTACGGCAGCCTCTTCTACGCGGGTGCGCGGACGCTCCAGGTGCAGCTGCCCGACCCGGGCGCCGCGGATTCGCCGGAGGTGATTCTGCGGTTGCGGGGTCGAACGACATTGGGCGCCACCTTCTTCAAGGTGATCGCCGAGTACGCGGGTCGCCTCGACGCGGTCGGTGGCAGGTTGTACCTGAGCGGTCTGGCGCCCGAGGTGCTCGAGATGTGGGACGCCGAACGCCTGGACAGTCAGGGTGTCGCGCTGGAGGTGTTCAGCGCGACACCGGTTCTCGGTGAATCCACCATGCGCGCGCTCGCGGACGCCGAGAGTCGCCTGGTCCGCCGCGCCCGCCGGTCCGATGCCGACGGGCCGGGGGGCCCGTCCGGTTCTCAGGAGGAGTGAGATGGGCGATCTGATCGCACTGTTGGTGCCGGAGATGATCGGGCTGATCATCACCCCCGCCGCGATCGCGGGGTGCATCCTGCTACTGCAGTCGGACAACGCGATCCGCAATGCGCTGAGCTTCGCGGCCGCCTTCCTGTTCGTGTACACGGCGATCGGGGGCGCCGCCCTCCTCGGCGGCGCGGGTGATCCGTCGGCCACCTCGCGGACGGTGTCACACTGGATCGGCCTTGTCGTCGGTCTGCTGTTCCTCGCCGTCGGGCTGGTGCAACTGTCGCAGCGGAAGAAGCTGGGTGCGGAGAAGCCGAAGTGGATGGTCGAACTCGAATCGGCGACACCGCGGCGGTCCTTCCTGCTCGGTCTGGTGCTGGCCAACCTCAACCCGAACCTGTTCATCATGCTGTCGGGCATGAGCATCATCGCCAGCTACGGCTCCACCTGGCCGCAGGCATTGATCGGCACCGCGCTGCTGCTCCTGGCCGCAATGCTCGACTTCCTGATCCCGGTCGGCGCGTACCTGCTGCTCGGTGACCGGGCCAGGCGGGTCCTCGACGCGGCGAAGGGCTGGATGGTCGGCCGTAACAAGGAACTCGGGGTTGCGGTGTTCCTCGGATTCGGCCTGCTCTTCACGATCCGGGGCCTGACCGCGTTGCTGTGATCGCCGTTGCCGGTTCCCCCGGCGGCCCCTAACTTGGAGTCATGACGGCGGAGCTGCGAGCCGACCTGGTGTGCGAGGGCGGCGGGGTACGCGGCATCGGGCTGGTCGGTGCCGTGGACGCGCTCGCCGAGGCGGGGTACAGCTTCCCTCGGATCGCCGGATCCAGCGCAGGCGCGATCGTCGCGGCACTCGCGGCGGCGTTGCAGCGGGCCGGGGAGCCGCTGACCGCGCTGCGCGAGATCATCGCGGGAATCGACTACCGCAAGTTCGAGGACACCACCCTGCTCGGCAAGATCCCGCTGGTCGGCGGCGTGCTCTCGCTGGTCACCACAGACGGCGTGTACCAGGGCGACTACCTCGAAAAGTTCCTCGGCGGCATCCTCGATGATCTCAGGGTGCGCACGTTCGGCGATCTCCGCACCGGCGATGTGTCGGAGCGACACGGGTGGGCGCTGGTGGTCGCGGCTACCGATCTGTCCCGCCGCCGCCTGGTTCGGATCCCGTGGGATCTGCCCGGGTACGGGGTCGACGCCGACGAGTTCCCGGTGGCGCGGGCGGTCCGGGCGTCGTCGGCGATCCCGTTCCTGTTCGCTCCGGTGCGGGTCCGCGGCGCGACGTGGGTGGACGGCGGGCTGCTTGCTAACTTCCCGATCGACCTGTTCGACAGGGAACGGGGCGCGGCCCGCTGGCCCACCTTCGGGATCCGGTTGTCGGCACCGCCGGGTGTCCCGCCGACCCACCCGGTGCGGGGGCCGCTCTCGCTCGGTCTCGCGTTGGGGATCGCCGCGGTCGGCATCCTGTTCGGGAATCAGGACGCCGCCTACGTCGACGATCCGTGCACGGTGCGGCGGACCGTGTTTGTTCCGTCCGGCAGCGTCAGTCCGATCGACTTCCGGATCGACGCCGCAAAGTCGGCCGCCCTGTACGAGAGCGGCGTGACCGCGGGCCGGGAGTTCGTCGAGGCGTGGGACTGGGCCGCGTTTCGGGCGGACTGCGTGCGGGCGGGTTCCGGCGCACGACCCGCCCGTCGGACGCACCGACCGTGAACCGGGGCGACATCCCGGGTCGCTCAGCCCGCCGGTGCGGGGTCCGCGTAGCAGTCGCGCACGGCGACATCCATCGGGAAGCGGACGGCTGTGTCGCCGAACAGGAGTCGGGTCGCGGCCGCCGTCGCGTCGAGGACATACCCGGTCGCCGCCGCCGCGTCACGGCAGTGCACCACCACCTCGTCGTGCTGGAAGAACACCAGTTCCGCGTCGGGTACCTCGGCCAGCCGGCGGCGGAGTTCGGCGAGCAGGCACAGTGCCCACTCCGCGGCGGTGCCCTGGACAACGAAGTTCCGGGTGAACCGGCCACGCGCGTGCGCATCGCCGTGCGACCACCAACTGTCGTCGGGCGGGGGGCAGGCCCGGCCCAGCCACGAGTGCACCACCTCGCCGCGTTCACCGGCCCGAGCCGCCTCCTCGACGTAGCGCACCGCCGCGGGAAATCTCCTGCGCAGCAAGGTGAGAAGGTATTTCGCCTCACCTGCGGTGGCACCGTACAGCACCCCGAGGATGGCGACCTTCGCCTTCGCGCGGTCGCCGTCGAACACCTCCGCGGCGACCGGGGCATACAGGTCGTCGGCCCCGGCTGCGGCGACCATCCGCGGGTCGCCGGACATCGCGGCCAGGATGCGCGGTTCGAGCTGCCCGGCGTCGGCGATGACCAGCGTGTGCCCGGGGTCGGCGATCACACTGGCGCGCACCGGTTTCGGAATCTGCAGGGCGCCGCCACCGCGGCTGGCCCAGCGTCCAGTCACCACCCCGCCCGGCACGTACACCGGGCGGAACCGGTCGCCGCGCACCCAGGCGTCGAGCCACCCCCAGCCGTTTGCGGAGTGCAGCTTCGCCAGGTCCCGGTACCGCAGCAACGGCGCCGTCGCCGGGTGGTCCACCTCACGCAGCACCCACGCCCGGGTGGACGAGAGATCGACACCGTCGCGGGCGAAGGCCCCCACCACCTCCTGCTGCGATGCCGGGTTCACCCGCCTGCCGAACGCGGCGCTGACCTCGTCGGCCGCCTCCCGCAGGCGTACGGGGAGGACCTCCCCGGGGACGCGGGGCCCGAGCGCGGCCTCCAGCAGTCGCAGATGGGCGGCGGTGGAGAACGGCAACCCGGCATGGCCCATTTCCGCTCCGGCCAGCGCGCCCGCCGATTCCGCCGCAACCAGCAGGCGCAGGCGGGCATCCGTGCCGATCCGCGCGAGCTGATCGGCGTGCTCGGCCAGTGCCGCCGCCGGGTCCACCGGCGGGGCGGCGTCGAACAGGGCGGGGCGGGTATCCGCCGGAGGCGCACTCGGGTGTACCGGTCGCCCGTCGCGGGTTCCCAGGATTGCGCCGGTCAGGGCGAGGTCGTGGCAGCGGTCGACCCGCAGACCCGCCCGCAGCACCTCCGGATACACCCTCGCCGTGTCGGGCCACACCCAGCGCGGGCGCTCCGGCTCGAGCGCCCGGACCGCCGCGGCGGCGTCCGGGAACTCCGCCGGGGTGCCGGTCGCGGTGCCGTCGTCGCCGGTGCGGATCGCGACCACCCGGTCGCGTCCCGGCGTCAGCACCACCCTCATGGCGCCCAGTCTCGCCGATCCCTCCGACACCCGCTCCACGGCTGAGTCCGGGGACCAACCAATTAGTACATCGATTGCTGAATTCAGAAACAGATGTACTATTGCTGCGTGGTGATCCCGACGCAGCATGACGCCCTCGCCCGATTCGGGCACGCCCTCTCGGATGCGACGCGGGCCCGAATCCTGTTGGGTCTGCGCTCCGGGCCCGGGTACCCGTCCCAGCTGGCCGACGAGCTCGGGGTGTCGCGGCAGATCCTGTCCAACCACCTCGCCTGCCTGCGCGGCTGCGGACTGGTGACGACCGTTCCTGAGGGTCGGCGCAGTCGGTACGAACTGGCCGACCCCCGGATCGGTCACGCCCTCGATGACCTGCTCGGGCTGGTGCTCGCCGTCGACCCGAGCTGCTGCCCGGACGCCGACACCGGCGAATGCTGCTGACCCGACCACCGAGGGGATCGATTCGATGACGCGAATGACCGAGACCGCGCGCGCCGTGTACCGCGGGGAGATGGCCGCGGCGAGGGGGGCAACGACCGCCCAGACGCGGTGGCGGCACCTGGAGCGGGCCCACATCGCCTCCCAGCCGGATCCGTGGCTGCACACCTGCAACCACGTCGCCATGTTCGTCCTCGCCGTGCGCCAACGCGACCGACGCGAAGCGCTGGGGCAGGTGCTGCGGATCGCCGTCGCCGCACCCGGATCGCTGGCTGGCCGCTTTCCGGACGGCAACACCGGCCGTGTCGCCGCCGGCCTCCGGACCCCGATGCCGATTCCGGCGGACCTGGCGGAGTTGCTGTCGCGGTGACGCAGGCCGGTCCAGCTCACCGACCCGGTCGGGTACGCCTTGGCGAGAGCAGCGGCAGCGGGTACTGCGCGGCACCGCCGAGCAGTGCCGCCAGCGGCCACCCCGATGCGCTCCTGCACCGCACGCACGCGCATCCGTCGGGCAATGTTCAGCGGGTTAATCGTGGCGGGGAAACGGCCCCCGCGCAGCGGCGTGACGTCGGCGGCACGGCTGGGTGCGGGCGGCGCCGACCCCGTCGGTAAGCTTGACCATCGGACTTCCTACAACGGACCCCAAACCCGGAGGTTGATTGGCGTGGCGCTCGTCGTCCAGAAGTACGGCGGATCCTCGGTGGCATCCGCCGAACGCATCCGACGTGTCGCCGAACGGATCGTGGAGACCAAACGCGCGGGCAACGACGTCGTCGTCGTCGTGTCCGCGATGGGTGACACCACGGACGAACTGCTGGATCTTGCGCAGCAGGTGTGCGGCACCCCCCCGGCCCGCGAGATGGACATGCTCCTGACGTCGGGTGAGCGGATTTCCAACGCCCTCGTCGCGATGGCTATTCACGGCCTCGGCGAGGAGGCCCGGTCGTTCACCGGCTCGCAGGCTGGCGTCATCACCACCGGCGCGCACGGCAACGCGAAGATCATCGACGTCACCCCGGGACGCGTTCGCGACGCGCTCGACCGCGGGTCGATCGTGCTGGTCGCCGGCTTCCAGGGCGTCAGCCAGGACAGCAAGGACGTCACCACCCTCGGGCGCGGCGGCTCCGACACCACCGCGGTCGCCCTCGCCGCGGCGCTCAAGGCGGATGTCTGCGAGATCTACACCGACGTCGACGGCATCTACACCGCCGACCCGCGGATCGTGTCCGACGCGCAGCGGCTCGACACCGTCTCCTTCGAGGAGATGCTGGAGATGGCGGCATGCGGGGCGAAGGTCCTGATGCTGCGCTGCGTCGAGTACGCCCGCCGCTACAACGTGCCCGTGCACGTCCGCTCCTCGTACACCACCAAGCCCGGCACTATGGTGTCCGGATCGATGGAGGACATTCCCGTGGAAGAAGCCATCCTCACCGGCGTCGCACACGACCGCTCGGAGGCCAAGGTCACCGTCGTCGGCCTGCCCGACGTTCCGGGGTACGCGGCCAAGGTGTTCCGCGCCGTCGCGGAGACCGAGATCAACATCGACATGGTGTTGCAGAACATCTCGAAGGTGGACACGGGCAAGACCGACATCACCTTCACGCTGCCGCAGACCGACCTGCCCGCCGCCGTCGCGAAGCTGACGGAGCTGCAGGGCGAGATCGGGTTCTCCGAGATCCTGTCCAACGAGGCGATCGGCAAGGTGTCCCTCGTCGGTGCCGGCATGAAGAGCCACCCCGGCGTCACCGCCACCTTCTGCGAGGCGCTCGCGGAGGCGGGCATCAACATCGATCTGATCTCGACCTCGGAGATCCGGATCTCGGTGCTCGTCGACGAGGGCGACCTCGACGACGCGGTGCGCGCGATCCACAAGGCATTCGATCTGGGCGGCGACGAAGAGGCCGTCGTCCACGCAGGAACGGGACGGTAACCCCATGGCACTGACCATCGCTGTCGTCGGCGCCACCGGACAGGTCGGCGCGGTCATGCGCACCCTCCTGGAGGAGCGCAACTTCCCCGCCGACACGGTGCGGTTCTTCGCGTCCGCCCGGTCCGCGGGAACCACGCTGCCGTTCCGCGGCAAGGACATCGTCGTCGAGGACGCCGCCGCGGTTTCCGACGAGGACCTCAAGGGCATCGACATCGCGCTGTTCTCGGCCGGTGCGACGCTGTCGCGTGCGCAGGCCCCCCGGTTCGCCGCCGCTGGCGCCACCGTCATCGACAACTCGTCCGCGTGGCGCAAGGACCCCGAGGTCCCGCTCGTGGTCAGCGAGGTGAACCCGGAGGAGGCGAAGAACCCGCCAAAGGGCATCATCGCCAACCCGAACTGCACCACGATGGCCGCGATGCCGGTGCTCAAGGTGCTGCACGACGAGGCGGGCCTGCAGCGGATGATCGTGTCCAGCTACCAGGCGGTGTCCGGCAGCGGTCTTGCCGGTGTCGAGGAGCTCGTCGGCCAGGTCCGCGCGGTCGTCGACAACGCGGAGAAGCTCGTCCACGACGGTTCCTCCGTCGATTTCCCTGCACCGAACAAGTACGTCGCGCCGATCGCCTTCGACGTCATCCCGCTCGCAGGCGCGCTCGTCGAGGACGGCAGCGGCGAGACCGACGAGGACCAGAAGCTGCGCAACGAGTCCCGCAAGATCCTCGGCGTTCCGGATCTGCTGGTCAGCGGCACCTGCGTCCGCGTCCCGGTGGTGACCGGGCACTCGCTGTCGATCAACGCCGAGTTCGGCAACCCGCTGTCGGTGGAGCGGGCGAAGGAACTGCTCGCCGACGCGCCCGGCGTCGAGCTGGTGGAGGTGCCGACCCCGCTGGCCGCCGCGGGCAAGGACCCGTCGCTGGTCGGTCGCATCCGTCAGGATCCGGGTGTCCCCGGAGGCCGCGGCCTCGCGCTGTTCGTGTGCGGCGACAATCTCCGTAAGGGTGCCGCGCTGAACACCATTCAGATCGCGGAGCTGCTCGTCGGCTAGTCCGACACGCCAGCCTCTACTCCGTTCCCCGATGCCGCGTCGGCTCACCTCAGGTGACCCGACGCGGCATCGGGGAACGTGCGTTTCCGGGTGTCCGTCGAACGATCGAATCCCAGCTCCATGACGTGGTCCTTCGGCTGTGACAGGTGTTGCCTGAGTAACACCTGTGCGACCACTGCCGACGTAATGCTCGTCCAATGCGAAATGCATGGCGGGGGCAATGCCGCCCCGGAGTCGTTCGGCTGCCGGGGTTTTCGCATGAGGGCGATGACCGGCCCGGCGCACACGCCGTCGGGGGGACCGCAGCCTTCAGCAGGAAGGCCGGAAGGTGGGGACATGACACGTCGTTCGACGGCAGGGGCACACCGGATTCGGACCGTGGCGGCGGCCGCGACGGTGGCGCTCGGCGTGGCGGTGAGCGCGCCAGCCATGGGGTGGGCGCAGGAGCCGGTGGAGGGCAGCGGCCCAGAACAGACCACACAGACCAGCAACACCGATGGTGCCTCCGCGGGGGACGCCGGGACCACGAACGAGTCTGGATCCGGCGACCAGCCGCAGCCAGCCGATCAGTCGCAGCCGGGCGATCAGTCGCAGCCGGGCGACCAGCCGCAGTCCGGTGATCAGCAGTCCGGCGGGCAGCAGTCGGGCGGGGACCTGCAACAGGGCGGCGCGGGGACCGCGGGCTCGGCAGGAACGGGCAGCGTAGGTAGCGGCGGGGGGACCGGCAGCACCGGCGGGGCGACCGGGAGCGCTGGGACGGCCGTCGACGACGCCGCCATCGCCGAGGCAGAGGCCAAGGCGAAGGCCGCCGCCGAGGCAGCGAAGAAGGCCGCCGCCGAGGCCGCGACGTCGGGGGACGCCTCGGCCGTCGCCGCGAAGGAGGCCGCCGCGGCCACCGAGGCGATGACCAAGGCCAGTGTCGAGGCGACGAAGGCCGCCGTCGAGGCGAACCGGGCGCAGGAGCAGGCGACGGCCGCGGAGGAGGAAGCGGTCACGGCCGAGCGGGCGGCGACCGACGCGAACGCCGCGCTGGCGACGGCCGAGCAGGCGGCCGCGGACGCCCAGGCCGCCGCCGACGAGGCGAAGAAGACCGCCGACGAGCTGGCGAAGGCCGCGGAGGGCACCCCCGACGGCTCCGCGGAGCGGGCCGCTGCCGACGCCGCGCGGGCGGACGCGGACCAGAAGAAGTCCGCCGCCGCCGCTGCCCAGGCGGACGTGGACACGAAGAAGAAGCTGGCCGACGCGAAGTGGCAGGAAGCCGAGACCGCGGTGAAGAAGGGGAAGATCGGCAAGGCCATGGCCGCTGCCTGGGAAGCGGCCAAGGCGGAGCACGAGGCCGAGTTGCTTCGAACGAAGGCCGTCGCCGCCGAGAAGACCGCCGCCGCAGCGGAAGAGGCGGCCAAGGCCGCGGAGCAGACCGCCGCCGACGCCACCACCACCGCCGACGCCGCGACGAAGGCCGCGCAGGATGCCGCCGCCGAGGCAAAGGCCGCGCAGGACGCCGCCGACGAGGCGAGGGCTGCCGCGGACCTAGCCGGTCAGGAGGCGGCCGCCGCGGGCGAGACCGCCACCGACAAGCGGGCCGCCGCCGACGCCGCCAGCAAGGCCGCCGCGGAGAAGGCCACCACGGCCGACGCCGCCGCCGCGAAGGCGCAGGAGCTGTACGTGGCTGCCGAGCAGGCACAGGCCGCGGCCGATGAGGCGAAGGCGAAGGCCGACGAGGCCGCCACGGCGGCCGAGGCGGCGCAGGCGGAGTCGGACAGCGCGACGAAGGCAGTCGAGGACCTGAAGAAGCAGGCCGCCGAGGACATCGCCGCGGGGACCGACCTCGGCGACACCGATGTCGTCATCGGTGACACCACCACGCCCGGTACCGGGGTCACCCAGGTCGGCGACAACATCGCCGTCGTCGAGAAGACCGGCGTCAAGCTCGTCGGGTTCCGCAACACCGCGGGCGCGTTCGAGGTCGTCGACTACCTCACCACCGATGCCTCCGGGGCGACGGCCCTCGGCGGTGGACTTCCTCCGGTCGATCTCGCGCTCGGCGACTCCGCGGACGGGTCCGGCTCCGCCCTGCCGATCGTGCTCGGTCTCGGCCTCGCGGGTGCGGCGGGGGCCGCCGGTGCGATCGCCTGGCGTCGACGGCAGGGCGGCGGTGCCGACACCGCCGCGTAGGTTCGGCGTCCTGCTCGCGGTGGGGCTGTCGTGCCTGCTCCTCGCGTGCGGGGGGCAGGGCATCGACCCGCCCGAACGCGCGCCGGTACGGCCGCAGATCGACGCGGCCGCACCGGCGCCGTTCGTCGCGCCCGCCGAACCGAACCACATCGAGCTGCGCAGCGGGGCCGGGATGACCTATCTGAGCAGCGCGCTGCACCCCGACCCGCTGTGGCGGGACGGGCAGCGACTCGATCCGGTCGACGAGCGTCCGGTGTGGTGGGCCGAGAGCGGGATGCCGGGGAGTGCGTCGACGCAGACCGCGGTCGTGGTGGGGCACAACTACTCTCGCCGCGAGGCGCCGTTTCGCGCACTGCGCGTGGTCGAACCGGGGGACCGCGTGCTGCTGCGCACGCCGTCGGGTGTGCTCGAGTACGCCGTCGAGACGGTCGGGCCGCTGCCGAAGGGGTCGCTGCTCGGTGAGCACGAGCTGCGCGCCCCGGTGGCTGGCCGGTTAATCCTGGCCAACTGCGACGTCCGGGACGGGGAGCCGACCGACGACAACTTCGTCGTGGTCGCGCAACTGGTCGGACGCTGACCGCGGGTCAGGGGAGCCGGAGGCGGGGGACCGGGGGCCGGTCCGGCCGGGCGGATGCCGCGGGCTCGTCGAGCTCGGTCACCAGGTGCTCCGCCCACGCGATCAGGCCGGGGACGTCGAGGGCGTGCGGCGGGTTCGCGGTGTGCGCACCGAGCAGATCGGCGCCGCGGCGCAAGGACCTCGCCGCGGCGTCGTTGTCGCGACGCGTCACCTGCGTGAGTCCCTCGGTCAGCAGCGCCAGACCCTGCCACAGTTCGAGTTCGTCGTCGGGCGCCGACGCCGCGGCCCCGGCGAGCAGCGTCGCCGCCTCCTCGGGGGCGCCGTGGTCGAGCAGGCGCTGCGCCTCGGTGACGGTGGCAGCCGGAGCGAACCTCGGAGGCAGGTCGGTCATGCCTGCACGCTAGCCGGTGCGCTCGGGGTCGGGAAGGAACCGGCGCGCGGCGTCGTCGGCGGCTGGGGGCTCCGGGCCGCGCAGCAACCTGCCGACGACCCCCTCGTCGAGGGCGAGGGCCTTCACGACCACGGTCGCCGCGACAACGACCCCGGACTGGATGAACAGCCAGGTGATCGCCGTGAACACCAGGCCGAGTTCGCCGAACTTCTGGGACGCCGAGGAGGAGGCGAGCGGCAGGTAGACCGCGCCCGCGATTCCCAACACGGTCAGCCCCGCCGACGAGGCGCCCGCCGTCGCCCACAGCACCCGACCGGCCAGCCTCCCCTCGGTGAGCAGGTACGGGACCGCGGACCAGAGCAGGAACCAGACGGTCGCGGACCCGGCCACCGCCAGCGGCGGCCCGATCCAGTCGACCGAGTCGATGTTGCGCACCCACCCGAGCAGGCCGATGGCGCTGGCGACCGCGATCAGCACGGCAACCCAGCGCCACCACCCGCGGATCGTCAGCGGCGGCACCCCCCAGACCCTCCCGTACACCCGGCCGAGTGCCCGCGCGAAGGAGGTGCCGCTGAGCAGCACCATGAGCACGCCGATCAGGCCGAACGCGGCGAAGGTCGGGGGACTCGACTCGACGGTGTCGGCCGTGATTCGGGTGACCGTGGTCAGGGCGCCCGGGTCGATGCCGAGCTGGTCGGACAGGGATTCCGAGACGGCGCCGAGGTTGCCGATCGTGCCGATCGCGATGATCACCGGCAGCACCGAGGTGAACTCCTGCGCGGCGAGCGTCATGGATCGATCACCCAGTTCGATGTCGATCAGCCCCCTGATCACCCGGCTGACGGTTCGGCCCGGTGCGGTGCGCCGCATCCATCCCTGTGCCGACTGCTTCTGGACTTCGAGGGCTTCCCGTGCCAACGCGACGGAGAGCTTCGTGGATTTCATCATCGCGGCCGCCGCCCTTGCGCGTTCCCCGGAGATTCGATGGCCGGGCCGATTCAGAACAGGATGGCGACGAGGATCGGGGCCGCGGTCAGGACCAGGGCGACGACGACGATGGCGGTGACAACCTTGATTCGCTCGGTGGACATGGCGTCGATCCTAGGAAGCCAGCGGGTCGCGGGCGTCACCCTCGCCGGATGAGGTCGGCCCCGTCCGGGTGGGGGCGTCCGCCCGCAACACGCCGCTCGCCTCCCCGGCGCCCGGGGCCGCGAGGGGGAAGCTGTCGGTGGACCCGCCGCCGCCTTTTCTTGACTAATTCCAGAAAAGGTGTTGCAGTGGGGGAGGTGATCGGGTTCCCAACCCCGCCGCGGCCTCAGCCCCCGCGGCAGGTCACCGCCGGGTTCAACCGAGGTCCAGAGCAGAACGACCACCGCGCCGAGAGTGCGGAGAACAGCGAAGGGATCACTTCATGAGCACAGACCCGAAGTCCACCGACACCACCCTGACTACCGCGGTCGGCGCGCCGGTACCGGACAACCAGAACGTCGCCACCGCCGGACCCCGCGGTCCGCAGCTGCTGCAGGACGTCTGGTTCCTCGAGAAGCTCGCCCACTTCGACCGGGAGGTCATCCCGGAGCGGCGCATGCACGCGAAGGGCTCCGGCGCGTTCGGCACCTTCACCGTCACGAACGACATCACGCAGTACACCTCGGCGAAGATCTTCTCCGAGGTCGGCAAGAAGACCGAGCTGTTCGCGCGGTTCTCGACCGTCGCGGGAGAGCGCGGCGCCGCCGACGCCGAACGGGACATCCGCGGCTTCGCGGTCAAGTTCTACACCGAGGAGGGCAACTGGGACCTCGTCGGCAACAACACCCCGGTGTTCTTCTTCCGCGACCCGCTCAAGTTCCCGGACCTCAACCACGCGGTCAAGCGGGACCCGCGCACCAACATGCGCAGCGCCAACAACAACTGGGACTTCTGGACCAATCTTCCCGAGGCGCTGCACCAGGTCACCATCGTGATGAGCGACCGCGGTATCCCCGCCTCCTACCGCACGATGCACGGATTCGGTTCGCACACCTTCAGTTTCATCAATGCCGCGGGCGAGCGGTACTGGGTCAAGTTCCATCACCGCTGCCAGCAGGGCATCGAGAATTTGACCGATGCCCAGGCGACCGAGCTCGTCGGCCAGGACCGGGAGAGTCACCAGCGCGACCTGTACGAGGCGATCGAGCGCGGCGAGTTCCCGAAGTGGAAGCTGATGGTGCAGATCATGCCGGAGGCCGACGCGGAGAAGGTGCCGTACCACCCGTTCGACCTGACCAAGGTATGGCCGAAGGGCGACTACCCCCTGATCGAGGTCGGCGAGTGGGAGCTCAACCGCAACCCCGACAACTACTTCGCGGAGGTCGAGCAGGCCGCCTTCAACCCCGCACACGTGGTGCCCGGAATCAGTTTCTCGCCGGACCGGATGCTGCAGGGTCGCCTGTTCTCCTACGGTGACGCACAGCGATACCGGCTGGGCGTCAACAACTTCCAGATCCCGGTCAACGCGCCCCGCTGCCCGGTGGCGAACTTCCACCGGGACGGCGCCATGCGGGTGGACGGCAACCACGGCAGCTCGCTGCACTACGAGCCGAACTCGTACGGCAAGTGGCAGGAGCAGTCGCAGTACCGCGAGCCCGCGCAGGCGGTCGGCGCGGTCGCCGACCGGTTCGACTACCGAGCGGACGACGACGACTACTACTCGCAGCCCCGGGCGCTGTTCAACCTGATGAACGCCGAGCAGAAGCAGGCGTTGTTCGACAACACCGCCCGCAACATCCACGGCGTCGACCCGCAGATCATCAAGCGGCACATCGACAACTGCACCAAGTGCGATCCGGCGTACGGGGAGGGTGTCACGAAGGCCCTCGCCGCCCTCGACGCCTGATGTACCCCCGGTAGCGGGGACCGTTCGCCGCGGTCCCCGCTACCCGCGGCGGGGAGGGTTTTCTTGACTTATTCCAGAAATGCACCCGATACTGGGGCCATGCGCGACGCCGACCCCCATGCAGACCCGCGCGCCCTGCTGCGCTCGGCGGGTCTCCGGGTGACCGCGCCACGGGTCGCCGTTCTCAACGCGGTCGCCGCCCGGCCGCACACCGATGCGGATGGTGTCGCCGCCGAGGTCCGCGCGGATCTCGGATCGGTGTCCACCCAGGCCGTCTACGACGTCCTCAAGGCCTGCGTGAAGGCCGGACTCGTTCGTCGCATCGAGCCGGCGGGCTCACCCGCACTGTTCGAGACGCGCACCGGCGACAACCACCATCACCTGGTGTGCCGGGCGTGCGGAACCGTCGTCGACGTGGACTGCGCAGTGGGACACGCGCCCTGCCTGGAGCCCTCGAACGCGCACGGTTTTGCGATCGACGAGGCCGAAGTCGTGTTCTGGGGCGTGTGCCCGTCCTGCCGGGCCTGAGCGACACGGTCTCGATCATCGAGGCGGCGTCACCAGTTCGACCACCAATATGCGACGCACGCGAACAGGAAAAACAACACGGTCTCCACGGCCGCCTCCCCTCGTAGTGCTCAACACCATCATGCCCCCGCGGATCGGGCGGCGCCGCCGTGTCGGCTCCCCGATCTACCCTGGACCGGCACCGGCATTCACCGTCCTGCCCGGCCCACCCAGGAGGTCCCGAGATGTCCCCCCTCGTTCCCGCTCGGCCGCACACCGACGTCACCTGGCTCGATCTCGACGAGACGCAGGTCGCCGTACTCCGCCACGACGCCGTCTCCGTGACCGATCTTCCGACGCTGTTCGACGCCGGATTCCGGGCACTCGGCGCGCTGATCGCCAGCGGGGCGGTGACCCCGACCGGTCCCGCGGTTGCGATCTACCACGGCGACCCGTCGCAGGTCTTCGACATCGAGATCGGGTTCCCGATCGCCCGGCCGCTCGCCGACCCACTCAGCACGCCCGCGGGCGACGTCACGGGCAGGGTCGTCCCCGCAGGCCCGGCGGCCGCGTTCTCGCATCTTGGCCCCTACGACACGTTGGCGACCGCCTGGGAGAGGCTCATGACCGCGGTGCACGCCGCCGAGGTGCCGCTGCGGGCGGGCGGGTTGGTCGAGGTGTACGTCACGGAGCCGACCCCCGACGTCGACCCCGCGACGATGCGGACCGACGTGATCGCGCTGACCGATCGGGTTGCCGCGTCCTGAACCGGGTTCCGTGCCCGTACCCGCCGACGACGAACGCCCCCACCGCGCGGTGGGGGCGTTCGTCATCGGGAGGGCCTACGAGCTGAAGAGGTTCTCCAGCGAGCCGAACCCGCCGCCCGGGGTGCCCGGTTCCCCGGATCCGGAGACGCGCACCGTCTCGGCGGCCGCGGTCGACGGGTTGTGGGTGCTGTCACCGGAGTAGACGGCGGTGATGGTGTGGTCGCCGTCGGTGGTGAAGGTGTGGCTCAGGGTCGCAACGCCGTCGACGACCGGTGCGGAGCCGATCACCTCGGCGCCGTCCCGGAACTCGACCGTGCCGGTGGCGGCGTTCGGGCTCACGATCGCCTTGAGGTCGACGGCGGCACCCACCGCGGCGGTCGCGGGCACGGCCACGGTGGTGGTGGAGTCCACGACGACGATGTCGGTCGAGACCTCGACGGTGCCCGGGGCCGAGGTCGACGGGGTGTGGGTGGCGTCGCCGGAGTAGACGGCGGTGATGGTGTGATCGCCGTCGGTGGTGAAGGTGTGGGTCAGCGTCGCAACGCCGGCCGCGACCGGGGCGGTACCGAGAGGCGTTGCACCGTCCTTGAATTCGACGGTCCCGGTCGCCGTGTTCGGGGTCAGGGACGCGGTCAGGGTCACCGCGGCGCCGGTCTTGGCGGTGGCGGGGACGTTCACCGCGGTGGTGGTGTCGACGATCACCGGGTCGGTGGACACCTCGATGGTGCGTGCGGCCGAGGTGGACCCGTTGTGCCCGGCGTCGCCGGAGTAGACGGCGGTGATGCTCCGGGTGCCATCGGCGGTGAAGGTGTGGCGCAGGGTTGCGCTGCCAGCGTCGACGGGGGCGGTGCCGAGGGACGTTGCACCGTCCTTGAATTCGACGGTTCCGCCGGCCCCGGCGGGGGTAACCGTTGCGGTGAGGTCCACCGCGGCCCCGGTCTTGGCGGTCCCGGGGACGGTCAGCGTGGTGGTCGAGTCGACGATCACCGGGCCGGGGTCGTTGACGGTGATGGTGGCCAGCGCCCCTGCACCCGCATTGAGCCCCGCCGACTGTCCGTCACGCGGCGTGCACCGCGTCGGAGCCCACTGTGTGCTCCCCCAGAACGTCGCGCGCGGCAGGAACGAGTAGTAGTTCTCGTTGTTGTTGTACGCCGCGGCGCTACCGGCCGTGCGGACCTTCGGGGTGATGGTGCCCGCCCCGCTCGCGGTGACTGTGACGTCGACGGCGGGGAGCCGGAACCAGCTGTCGCCGCCGGTGCCGTTGCCGTTGAGATCCTTCTTCAGCTTCGGCGCGCGGATCCCGCCCTCGCTGTTGGTGCTGTTGTTCGCGCCGTTGGCGATGACCTGGTTGTCGCCCGACAGGCGCAGGATGCTGCCCGCGGCGTCCGCGACGCCGGAGGTGTTGACTCGCAACACGCTCGGGGCGACCCCGTCGATGTTCACGCCGGTGCCCGGGACCACGGCGGCGCTGACGAAGGTGGCGTTCGCGGGGATCTCGTAGTCGACCTTAAGTCGCGAGATGTTCGTGGTGGTCGCGCCGGACTCGCTGTCCGGATACGACGAGCCGCCGGGCTGGATCCGATAGGTGAACGTCTGCCCGACGTCCACCGAGGCGGGCGCATCGACGGTCATCGAGGTCGCTGCCGTCTTGTGCACCGTGAGGGTTGCGCTGGCCTGGCAGGCGTTGGTGAACGGTGTCGTGGTGGGTGCGGCACCTGCCGGTGCCGCGGTAAACACCATGCCCGCGACGACCGCGGCGGAGGTGATCGGCACGGCGATGCGCCGTGCACTCGGTGTGGACATCGAGACTCCTTGTGCCCCGTCGGTGCGATCCGATGGGCCTGGGCTGGGCGAAATTCACAGCAGCATGCCAGCGGGGCCGCGAGTCCGTTGCGGTTTCGAGATAATCGTCGGGCCGAAGGCGCTATCCCGGTGCGCAGCCGACCAGCTCCCGGCGCATGGCCTCGTGCTCGGCAGGCGTCACCCACAGTGCGTACCGCGCCTTCACCGCCACCTGACGGGCAAGGTACATGCAGCGGTAGGCCTTTCGGGGTGGGAGCCAGCTGGCCGCATCGCCGTTCCCCTTCTCTCGATTCACCTCGGCGCCGACCGCCTGCAGGTTCAGCGGGTCGTTCGCGAAGGCGGCCCTCCTCGCCTCGTCGAGCTGTCGCGCACCCGTCTGCCAGGCGTTCGACAGCGACACCACATGGTCGATCTGCACCAGGGGTGAGGTATCCCAGCCGGATGTGAATTCTTGTGTCTCGCCGGTGTATTCGTCGAACAGCACCCCGGATGTGACCTTGCAGCCGCGGCTCCGCCCGCGGGTGACGACCCCCGTCAGATCGCGGCGCAGCACATCGTTGCGGGTATCGCAGCCGTTGTGTCCGCCCTCGACCGTCACGTCGTCGCTCCACGCCTGACCGAATGCCTCCCGGTCGTAGCCGGTGGCGGGTGCGCGACCCTGCACCGGCAACCTCGACAGCAGAGTCAGCGCGTGCGCCGGAGAGGCGGCAGGCGCGGAGATCGCGGCACCGCCCGGCGGCCGATCGGCAGGCGCGGAGCAGGCACCGGGCAGCAGCGTCAGGCACGCCGACAGCGACACCAGGACGGTGCGGCGGCGTCGGGACGAGACGGCGGTGATCGGCTGCTCCTCGGGTCGGTCCGGAGGCCCCACTATGCTCGCGCGCACCGACACGGCCCCGGCGATCCCGCTGGCGCCGAGGGGCGTCCGGGAGTCCTGCGGGTCGGGTCGGGCACCGATAGCCTCGGCATCATGCGAATCAAGATGTGCGGCATTCACGTCATCGACCCGGCGTCGGCCTTCGACTTCTACACGACGACTCTCGGGTTCGAGGAACTGCTCGCGATGCCCGACCACAATCTGTTCATCGTGAAGTCGCCGCAGGATCCGGACGGTGTTGGGCTGCTCCTCGAGCCGAGCGACAATCCGGTCGCCACCGCCTACCGGGAGGGCGTGTACGGGCTGGGGTTGCCGTCCATCGTGTTCGGTGTGCCCGATGTGCGGGCCGAGTACGAGCGGTTGATCGGGCTCGGCGTCCGCTTCACCGGAGAGCCGACCGTCGATCCGTCCGGGGCGTCCGCGGTCTTCGACGACACGTGCGGCAATCTCGTCCAGATCCATCAGGACTGACCTCCGCGGGGGCTTCGTGAACGCCGCGGAGCCCGGCGACTACCGTCTTGTCAGACAACCGGAGGAGTTGGAAGGTGGACGTGGTGATGGATGCCGAGGGCGTGGTGTTGTCCGTGCGAGGTGCGAGCGTGGTCCGGCAGGGGCGGGCCCTGATCGGCGCAGTCGACGTCGAGGTGCGGGAGGGGGAGCAGTGGGCGCTGCTCGGCCCCAACGGTGCAGGCAAGTCCACCCTGCTCGCGCTGTGCGGTGCCCGGCTACATCCGACTCGCGGGACGGTGCACGTCCTCGGGCACCGGCTTGGCCGGGTCGACATGCGGTCGCTGCGCACCCACATCGGGCACGTCGATCCGCGGTCGCGGATCGAGCCGCACCTCACGGTCCGGGACGTCGTCCTCACCGGCCTGCATGCATCGGCCGACCTGCCGAGGCGGTGGGCGCCGTCCACCCCCGAATCCGACCGGACCGACGACCTGATCGGCGCGCTCGGCCTGCGGGCCCGCGCAGCCAGTCCCTGGGCCGTCCTGTCTCAGGGCGAGCGCGGTCGTGCCCTCATCGCCCGCGCCCTCGTCACCGAACCGGACCTGCTGCTGCTCGACGAGCCGACCACCGGACTCGACGTCGCGGCGCGGGAGATCCTGCTCGACGTCCTCGCGCACCTGCGAGTGCTACGCCCGGCCCTGGCGTCGGTGCTCGTGACGCACCACCTCGAGGAACTGCCCACGTCCACCACGCACGCACTCGTCCTCGCCGAGGGCCGGGTCGTCGCGTCGGGTCCGGCGGGGCGGGTCCTCGACTCCGACGTCGTCTCGCGGGCGTTCGGGCACCCGATCCGGGTCGAGCGGACCAACGGCCGCTGGTCCGCGACGAGCGCCGCCCGCGTTCCCTGACCGGCCCGCCAACGACGAAAGCCTCCATCCGAATGAATCGGATGGAGGCTTTCGAATGACCGTCGGGGTGGCGGGATTTGAACCCACGACCTCTTCGTCCCGAACGAAGCGCGCTACCAAGCTGCGCCACACCCCGGTCTTACCGACCGCCCGTTCCCGGGCAGCCAGCAAAGCTTAGCGCACGACTGCCGAAGAACGCGAAACGCCTGGTTGGACCCCCTGTTTGGGGTCCTTGTCCGCGGTCGGTACCAGCGTCAGCAGCGTCGCCTCGGGGCGGCAGCAGAACCGCGCAGGCGCGTACGGAGAGGTGCCGATTCCGGCCGACACGTGCAGCTGCATGTGCGCACCCCACCGGGACGGGCCCTTCACCCGCGACCGGTCGATCTGGCAGTTCGTCACCAGCGCGCCGTAGAACGGCAAGCACAGCTGTCCGCCGTGCGTGTGGCCGGCGAGGACCAGGTCGTATCCATCGTCGGCGAACCGATCCAGCACCCGCGGTTCGGGGGAATGCGTGATCCCCAACGTCAGATTCGCCGCCGGGTTCGGGGCCCCCGCGATCGTGTCGTAGCGGTCCCGCTTCAGGTGCGGATCGTCGACGCCCGCCGTCGCGATCCGCACGCCAGCGACCTCAAGCTCCCGGCGGGTGTGCGTCACGTCCAGCCAGCCGCGCTCGGTGAACGCGGCACGCAGGTCCTGCCACGGCAGCGGCTCGCCGAAGGTCCGCTTGTGCTCCTTCTTGAAGTACTTGAACGGATTCTTCGGCTTCGGCGCGAAGTAGTCGTTGCTGCCGAAGACGAACAGCCCGGGCCGGGCAAGCAGGCTGCCCAGCGACTGCACCACCGCGGGCACCGCGCGCTGATGCGACAGGTTGTCGCCGGTGTTGACGACCAGGTCCGGTTCGAGTCGGTCCAGCTCCCGCAGCCAGTTCTGCTTGAGCTTCTGCCCCGGCATCATGTGCAGATCGCTCAGATGCAGCACCCGCAGCGACGACGACCCCGGTTCGAGCACCGGCATCGTCACCTCGCGCAGGGTGAAGGCGTTCCGCTCGATCAGGGACGCGTAGCCGACGCCGAGGGCCGCGGCACCCGCGAGTCCGGCAGCAGTGCCACGGAGGACGGTGCGTGGGTTGTCAAACACCACTTCAGGATACGCAGCGCCCGCAATCGACATGCGCGTCGCCGGGCGGGGCGCGTAGCGTTCGAAACCATGTCCGACTCCACAGTCACCCTCAAAGCCACCCTCCGCGCCGACATGACGGCCGCGATGAAGGCCAAGGACACCCTGCGTCTGCAGACGCTGCGGATGGTCCTCGCCGCGATCCAAACCGAGGAGGTCGCGGGCAAGGAAGCCCGCGAACTCAGCGACGACGATGTCCTTAAGGTGCTCGCCAAGGAGTCGAAGAAGCGCGGGGAGGCCGCCGAGATCTACACCGAGAACGGGCGCGGGGAACTCGCCGCGAATGAGCGCGCCGAGGCGCAGATCATCGACGGATATCTCCCGACCCCACTCACCGACGCCGAGCTGGCGGACGTCGCCGACACCGCCATTGCCCAGATCGCCGAGGAGATCGGTGCCCGTCCGGGGATGAAGCAGATGGGTCAGGTCATGAAGGCCGCGACCGCCCTCGCCGCTGGCAAGGCCGACGGCTCCCGGGTCTCGAAGGCGGTCCGGGACCGGCTGTGAGCGCTCCGCGCCTGTGCGTGATTCGTACCCCCATCGGGGTACGAACCCACCCCAAGCTTTTTGGCTGTGCTCACCCCCCTTTTGGGTTGACACGCCCCCCGGGGCCCCGAAGCGGCTGGTCAGCGGGGGAGGGGGAGCGGCAACAGCTCCGGCAGGCTGGGCAGCTGGATCGGAAGCTGACCGAGACCCGGTGCCGGTCCGGGACCCGGCGCGGGGGATGCCGGGGCCGGGGCGGCGGCCCGCAGCGTGCCGTCGCTGACGTACAGCGTGACCGAGGAACCGGGGACGGCGGACCCGGCGGGTGAGGAACTCAGGACGGTGCCCTTCGATCCGTCACCCGCGGTGGACACCGCGTTCACGCCAAACCCGGCGGCCTTGAGCGCCGAGGTCGCCCGCGCCTCGCTCATGCCCGCGACGTTCGGGACCTGCGCGTTCTGCGACCCGCGCTGGTACTTCGGGTCGATCGGCGGCAGTGCGGTCGGACCGAACCGGTCGACGATCGGTCCCATCGCCTTGAACCAGGCGTGCGCCGGTTCGTTGCCGCCGAAGACGTTGCCGTCGCCGCACTGGCGCAGCGGCGAGGTGCAGATCTCCCGCGGTGTCGGCGAGTCCGCGTAGACGTACACGGCCGCGGCCAGGTTGTTCGTGAAGCCGAGGAACGCCGACGACATGTGCGACTCGGTGGTGCCGGTCTTGCCGGACATCGGCAGCGTCCAGCCGTTTGCATTCGCGGCCGCGAACGACGTGCCACCGGGCTTGTCGTCCTTGCTCATCGCGTTCGCGAGGGTGTCGGCCAGGCCCGGCTCGACCACCTGCTCGCAGGCCTGCTGGGTGATGGACACCGGCTTACCGTGCCGGTCGAAGATCGAGTCGATCGGCGTCGGCGGGCACCACTTGCCGTGCGAGGCGAGCGTCGCGGCGACGTTCGACAGTTCCAGCGGATTGATCCAGGTGGGGCCGAGGGTGAACGAGCCGAGGTTCTGCTCCTTCTGCATGTCGGCGACCGACTGGCCGTCGCCGTACCCGGACGTGCCGGGCTGCGTGTACGAGCGCATGCCGAGCCGCACCGCCATGTCCACGGTCGGGGTCACCCCCACCGACTCGATCAGCTTGACGAACGCGGTGTTCGGCGACTGGGCGAGCGCATCGGTCACCGACAGCGAGGCCGGGTACTTGCCCGCGTTCTCGACGCAGTACGTGGCTGCCGGGCAGCCCCGCGCGCCGCCGTTGCCCATCCCCTTCACCTCGACCCGCGACGGAACCTGCAGGACCGCGTTGGTGCCGAGGCCCTTCTCCATCGCGGCCGCGGTGGTGAAGACCTTGAAGATCGAGCCTGCGCCGTTGCCGACGAGCGAGTACGGCTGCGGCTGCACCGTTTCGTTGACGGCCCCGTTGAGGCCGTAGGCGCGGCTGCTGCTCATTGCCAGCACCCGATGCTGGTCCTGGCCGGGCTGCACGACGTTCATCACCTCGGCGACGCCGTCGACGTCGGGGCGGGCGGTCGCCGTCAGGGCGGCGTGCACCGAGTCCTGCACCGCGGGGTCGAGGGTGGTCTTGATCAGCAGACCGCCCTTCTCCACCTGTTCGCGGCTGATGCCCGCGTTGGCCAGGTACTGCAGGGCGTAGTCGCAGAAGAAGCCGCGGTCGCCGGCGGCGATGCAGCCGCGGGGCAGCGACTTCGGCTCCGGCAGCACCCCGAGCGGCTCCTGCTTGGCCGCGCGGATCTCGTCGGCCCGGTCCGGGATGTTGACGATCATCGTGTCCAGCACGGTGTTCCGGCGCTCGAGGACGCCCTCGGGGTTGGTGTACGGGTTCAGCGCCGAGCTGGACTGGACCATGCCGGCCAGCATCGCGGACTGAGTCAGACCCAGGTCCTTCGCGTCGATGCCGAAGTACGTCTGCGCCGCGTCCTGGATGCCGAAGGACGCGTTGCCGAACGGAACGAGGTTCAGGTAGCGGGTAAGGATCTCGTCCTTCGTGAGCTTCTTGTCCAGCGTCAGCGCCATCCGGATCTCGCGGATCTTGCGGGCGGGAGTGGTCTCGATCGCGGCCCGTCGCTCGGCATCGGTCTTCGCGACCACCAGCAGCTGGTAGTTCTTCACGTACTGCTGATCGATCGTCGACGCGCCCTGCTGCACCTGACCGCTGGTGGTGTTGGTGAGGAAGGCGCGCACGGTGCCCTGCCAGTCGACGCCCTGGTGGTCGGCGAAGCGGCGGTCCTCGACCGAGACGATCGCGAGCTTCATGTCGTTGGAGATCTTGTCGCTCGGCACCTCGAATCGGCGCTGCTCGTACAGCCATGCGATCGGGTTGCCATTCACGTCGACCATGGTCGACACCGCGGGGACATCCCCCTCGACGAGCTCGGCGGAGACGTTGTCGACGGTGTCGGCGGCGCGATTCGACACGATGCCGAAGCCGCCGGCAAGGGGGAACATCACCCCCGCCAGGAGTGCGCCGGCCAGAGCCGTGCAACCGGCGAGTTTCGCGACTGTTTTTGCGATGGGCACTCCGACAGGGTACGTGCCCGTCCCGGTCCGGCTCCCGTGCGCAACCAGCCGATTCGATCTGGATGCACGTCCGTACCAAAAAAGTGCGCTCAGGTCTTGCGCAGACCGTTATACATTGCCTAAATTGTGACCCAGTGTGATTCAGATAACACTAGATCGGGAATGTGGTGCGCCTCGCCATGATAGGGCTGGGCACGCGCACTTCCGGAGCGTCAGCGAGGGCGACGCTTGTACTGCAGGAGGGGCAGAAGATGACCGTGACCACCCCGGGTCGCCGGTTGGACGTTGAAGAGGCCGAGGCCCGCATTGCGTGGGTTACGCAGGCACGATGCCGCACGGTCGATCCTGATCAGTTGTTCGTTCGCGGAGCCGCGCAGCGCAAGGCGGCCACCATCTGCCGGCACTGTCCGGTGCTGATGCAGTGCGGAGCGGACGCGCTGGACAACAGGGTCGAGTTCGGAGTGTGGGGAGGCATGACCGAGCGTCAGCGCCGCGCCCTCCTCAAGCAGCATCCCGAGGTGGAGTCGTGGGCGGACTTCTTCTCGGCGCAGCGAAGCCAGGCATCCGTCGTCTGAACCCCCGTCATCCGAACGGGTGAACCTTCGGCCACCGGCCGGGATCCTCAGTGGATCCCGGCCGGTGCGCTGCGTGGGTGCCGGCCCGCCGCCCAGGAGTATGCTTGCTGATAGGCAACTAATGTCAGCGAGGCGCACATGACCCCTGTCCCCACCGAGGACGACGTCACCCGGCTCAAGGTCGCGCTCGCCCGGATCTCCCGCATCGTCGACCGGCGGGTATCCGGTGGCGGGCTCACCCGCACCCAACTGGCGGTGCTCGGCACCGTCTCGCGGATCGGGCCGCTCGGTCTCGGGGCGCTCGCCGAGGTCGAGGGGCTCAATCCGACGATGCTCTCGCGTGTGGTCGGCAAACTGGAGGCGGACGGGCTGTTGCGTCGCAGCGCCGACCCGACGGATCGGCGCGCCGCCCGGGTCGAGGCGACCGACGCGGGCGCGGACCTGTCCCGCCAGCTGCGCCGTGAGCGCACCCGACTGTTCGCCGACGCGCTCGGCAGGCTGCCCGACGGCGACGCCGACGCGGTCATCGCCGCGCTGCCCGCCATCGAGGCCCTGGCCAGGGAGATCGCGGCGCCGACGCCGTGACCGCGCTCGCCGACTTCCGTCGCGATACGTTCTCCTCGCTGGCCATCCCCAACTATCGCCGCTACTACACCGGCCAGGCCGTGTCGATGATCGGCACCTGGATGCAGTCGGTCGCGCAGGCCTGGCTGGTGCTGCAGCTGACCGGGTCCGGGACGGCGCTCGGGTCGGTCGTCGCCCTGCAGACCCTGCCGGTCCTCCTGTTCGGCCCGTACGGCGGCGTCGTCGCGGACCGCCTCGACAAGCGCAGGCTGATGATCGGGCTGCAGTCGATGATGGGGCTGCTCGCGTTGGTCCTCGGCGTGCTCACCGTCACCGACACCGTCGAACTCTGGCACGTGTACCTCCTCGCGTTCCTGCTCGGCCTGAACAACAGCTTCGAGAACCCGGCGCGGCAGTCATTCGTGCTCGAAATGGTCGGGCCCGAGGACCTCCGCAACGCGGTCAGCCTCAACTCGGTGCTGGTCAACGCGGCGCGGGCGGTCGGCCCCGCGGTCGCAGGCCTGGTCATCGCGGCGGGCGGGCTTGGGGTCTGCTTCCTCGTCAACGCGCTCAGCTTCGTCGCCGTCGTGGTGTCCCTGGCCAGGCTGGACGTCGCCGCCCTACGCCCGTCGCCACCCGCACCGCGGGAGGCGGGACAGCTGCGGGAGGGTCTGCGCTACGTCGCCCGCACCCCGGAACTGCTCGTGCCGCTGCTGATGATGGCGCTGGTCGGCTGCCTCGCCTACGAGTTCCAGGTGGTGCTGCCGGTCCTCGCCCGCGACACCTTCGGCGGCGAGGCCAGCGTCTACGGGTTCATGACCGCGGCGATGGGGGTCGGTGCGGTGCTGGGCGGACTGGCCGTCGCGGCGCGCGGACGAACCGGAATCCCGGCGCTGATCGCCTCCTCGGCGGTGTTCGGCGTCGCCATCGCCGCGGCGGCCCTCGCCCCGACGCTGTGGATCGAGCTGGTCCTCCTGGTCGCCGTCGGCGCCGCCAGCGTCGGGTTCCTGTCGGTCGGCAACAGCACCCTGCAGCTCGAGGCCGCACCCCACATGCGCGGGCGGGTGATGGCGTTGTGGTCGGTGGCGTTCCTCGGATCGACCCCGATCGGCGGGCCGATCGCCGGTGCGGTCGCCGAGCATTTCGGTGGTCGGGCCGGCCTGCTGATGGGTGCCGTCGCCTGCCTGATCGCCGCCGGCCTCGGGGCGCTCGTGGTGCGGCGGCACCGGCGGGCGCAGACGGAACCCAACCCGGATCCGGTCAGCCCCGACCGGTGAGCTGATCGGCGACCGCGCGCAGCGCCGCCAGGTCGGACACCTCGAACGGCAGTGACGGCACCCCCACCACCGGAACCCGCGGGTGCGCGCCGGTGAACCGGCCGAGCAGGTGCAGTTCGCGTTGCGCCGTCCGTGCCCGTTCGGCGTGGATCCGCAGGACTGCGGCCGCCAACGGGTGCTCGCCGCGTTCCTTGAGCAGATCCGCCGCGGCGACAGCGTGGTCGGCGGGCAGCGCGCTCAATGTCGGGTGGGTTCGGTTGAGGACGAGGCCCGCGAGCGGCATGCCCTCCGCGGACAGGCGCTCGACGAAGAACGACGCCTCCCGCAGCGCGTCCGGTTCGGCGGCCGCGACCACGAAGAAATGGGTGCCCGGCGCGCGGAGTAGTTCGTACGTGTGCGCCGCCCGCTCCCGGAACCCGCCGAACATCGACTCGAAGGACTGCACGAACGCGGACGCGTCCGAGAGCATCTGGCTGCCGACGATCGTCGACACCGCCCGCAGCGCCAGCCCCATCGCCCCGGTCACCAGGCGACCGATTCCGCGACCCGGCGCCGACAGCATCCGGATCATCCGACCGTCGAGGAAGGTGCCCAGCCGCTGCGGAGCGTCCAGGAAGTCCAGGGCATTCCGCGACGGCGGCGTGTCCACGACCACCAGGTCCCACTCGTCGCTCGCCGCGAGCTGACCGAGCTTCTCCATCGCCATGTACTCCTGCGTGCCGGAGAACGAGGTGGCGACGGTCTGATAGAAGGGGTTCGCGAGGATCTGCTGCGCCTTCTCCGGCGACGAGTGCTCGAGCACCATGTCGTCGAACGTGCGGCGCATGTTCAGCATCATCGCGTGCAGTTCGCCGGTCGCGCCGGGGCCGAGCGCTACCGGCTGCGGGGTGTTGCCGAGGTCCTGAACCCCGAGGGCCTGCGCCAGCCTGCGCGCCGGGTCGATCGTCAGCACCACGACCCGCCTGCCCTCCTCGGCGGCCCGCAGCGCCATCGACGCGGCGGTCGTCGTCTTCCCGACACCGCCGGACCCGCAGCACACCACGATCCGCGATGCCGGGTCGGTGAGGATGGCGTCGACGTCGAGCGCGGCGGTCATCGGACCCCCTGCTCGGCGAGTTGATCGGCCAGCTCGTACAGGCCGCCGAGGTCGACGCCGTCGGTCAACGCGGTCAGGTGTAGCCGCGCGACCTCCAGCTTGTCGAGGTCGACCGCGCTGGCATCCTGCGCGGCCAGCGTGGAGGCATTCTCGATCGTCTCGGTGAGCAACCCGGCGAAGTCGCTGTCGGACAGCGTGATCCCGGCCGCGTCCAGACCAGCGCGGACCGCGGCGGCGTCGATGGTCCCGGTCGCGGCGGCGGCCATCGCGTCCGGCGGCAGGTACGCGGTCGCGGACCGGTTCACGATCACGGTGCCGATCCGCAGGTCCGCGGCCTCGAGTTCCTCCACCGCATCCGAGGTTTCCTGCACCGGCAGCGCCTCGAGCAGCGTCACCAGGTGCACCATCGTGTCGTCGGAATGCAGCAACCGCACGACGCCCTCGGACTGGGAGTGCACCGGGCCGCCCTTCGCCAGGTCGGACATCGCCTTCGTGACGTCGAGGAAGCTGCCGATCCGGCCGGTCGGCGGCGAGTCGACCACGATCTCGTCGTACACCGGCACCCCGTTCCGGTCGGTGCGGATCACGCACTCCTTGATCTTGCCGGTCACCAGCACGTCCCGCAGTCCCGGCGCCAGGGTGGTGGCGAACTCGATCGCCCCCATCCGCTTCATCGCGCGGCCCGCAAAGCCCAGGTTGTAAAACATGTCCAGGTACTCGAGGAAGGCCGTTTCGATGTCGAGCGCGAGCGCGAAGACCTCGCCGCCGCCGTCCGCGGTGGCGATCTTGGTTTCGGCGGGCGGCAGCGGGGGGACGTCGAAGAGTTGCGCGATCCCCTGTCGTCCCTCAACCTCGATGAGCAGAACGCGGCGTCCGCCCGCGGCCAATGCCAACGCCAATGCCGATGCGACAGTGGACTTTCCAGTTCCGCCCTTGCCGGACACGAAATGCAGCCGGGCCTTATCGGCCTTCGCCGGCCACTCGTAGGCGGGTGCGTTCGCAGGTGCTACCACCCCCCGAGCCTATAAGTCGTGGCTGCGAATCGGTGCGCGACTAGGCTCTCCAACCATGAGTGAATTGACAACCTGGGAGTACGCGACCGTCCCGCTGCTCACCCACGCGACCAAGCAGATCCTCGACCAGTGGGGCGGAGACGGCTGGGAACTGGTCACCGTGCTGCCCGGCCCCACCGGTGAACAGCACGTCGCCTACCTCAAGCGTCCGAAGGGCTGAGGGTCGTGGCCGAGTGGAACGCGCGGCTCGGCGAGCTCGGGATCGCGCTGCCGCCGGTGGCCGCTCCCGTCGCCGCGTACGTGCCGGCGGTCCGGACCGGTGACCTCGTCTACACGTCCGGGCAGCTGCCGTTCGTCGACGGCGCGCTGCCGGTGTCGGGCAAGGTCGGCGGGGCGGTGGACGCGGACACCGCGAAGGACGCCGCCCGTACCTGCGCGCTGAACGCGCTGGCCGCGATCGACTCCCTGGTCGGGATCGACTCGGTGGTGCGGGTGGTCAAGGTCGTCGGGTTCGTTGCGTCCGCGGACGGGTTCACCGGGCAGCCTGCCGTGATCAACGGTGCGTCCGAGTTCCTCGGCGAGGTGTTCGGAGACGCGGGTGTGCACGCACGGTCGGCCGTCGGGGTCGCGGAGCTGCCGCTCGACGCACCCGTCGAGGTGGAGCTGATCGTCGAGGTCTCCGACCGATAGTCGACACCGTGGTCTCCGACCGATAGTCGACACCGAGGTCTCCGACCGATAGTCGACACCGAGGTCCGCTGACCGACACTGTTTCTCGTCGGCCCGCCCTCCGCACTGCGGTGGGCGGGCCGACGTCGTCTCCGTACAGTGTGCCCATGGACCTCGCACATCCGTCGTACGCGCAGCTGCGCCAGGTCACCCCGATCGCGGCGGTGATGCTCGAGCGCAATCCCGGGATGATGACGCTCGACGGCACCAATACCTGGATCCTGCGCGCACCGGGCCGCGAGGAGTGCGTGGTCGTCGATCCGGGCGAGGCGGACGAGGATCACCTGCGCAGGGTTGCGGAGGTCGGGCCGGTCGCGCTGACCCTCATCACCCACCGGCATCACGACCACACCGATGGCATCGACCGATTCGTGGAGATGACCGGAAGCCCGGTGCGCGCCGTGGACGAGGCGCTGCGCAGGCACACCGATGCGGGGCTGCCCGATGGCGAGCTGATCGAGGAGGTCGGCCTCGCGATTCGGGTGCTTCGCACGCCGGGGCACACCAAGGACTCGACGTCGTTCGTGATCGAGGGGGAGGGGTCGGTGCTCACCGGCGACACGATTCTGGGTCGCGGGACCACCGTCCTCGACGCGACCGACGGCGACCTCGGCGACTACCTGGCGTCGTTGCGCTCGCTGATCGATCTCGGGGCCGGGCGCACGGTGCTGCCCGGTCACGGCCCGGATCTGCCCGATCTGCAGGCGGTAGCGGAGCAGTACCTGGCGCATCGGGAGGATCGCCTCGATCAGGTGCGGTCCGCGCTCGGGGTGCTCGGGGCCGGGGCGAGCGTGCGCGCGGTCGTCGAGCACGTGTACTCCGATGTGGATCCGAAGCTGTGGCCGGTCGCCGAGCAGTCGGTGCGGGTGCAGCTGGACTACCTGCGCCGATAGCGTCGTGATGTCCCTCACAGTCCGGCGTCGGGTGGTGTGAAAGTCGCAGCTGGCGACGGGTGTCCCCGGTCGAGGGGCTGGCACGCGACGGGTGCTTAGGCGAAGGAAATGCCCGATTCACCCCCCGAAGTATTTAGTTATGGGTATAAAACTACCCAACGCCACCATCGGTGTGCGCCCTATCACAGTGATTGAGCAAGGAGCAGTACACATGGGATCCGCAGAGAATCTTCTCGAGGCCAACGGTGCGGGCTTCGGCCTGCTCGACATGCTCGCGCTGCTGCCGCTGATGAAGGCCATCCAGGGTCTCGATTCCGTCAGCGCGGACGGCTCGGCGTCCTAACCCCAACACGAGTAGACACGGGAGACCAGCACATGACCTCAGTCGAGAACCTCACCGGACTGATCGATTCGCTCACCAAGTTCTTCGGCGGCCTTGCCTCGGGTTCGGCCGCCACCACCCCGCCGTCGACCGACGCCTGAGCGCGTCGGCGACCGACACTTTTCAAGGAGAGAACCATGGGATCCGTTACCGACCTGTTCGGCGTCGTCAAGGCGCTCGTTCCCGTCCTCGGGGACTTCCTGAACAACGCGGCGGGCGGCTCGCTGAGCCCCGTCGAACCGATGGAGTAGGCTCCGACGCCTGGACAACGTAAATGGCGGTCACCCGGAGAAATCCGGGTGACCGCCATTCGTCGTTGTCGGCCGGGGCCAGCTCACCCCACGGCGCGGGGAGCGGATTCGCTCAACGCGCGCGGCGGGCCAGCCGCTCCGAGTCGGAGATGAGGACGCTCTTGCCCTCAAGCCGAATCCAGCCGCGGTGGGCGAAATCGGCGAGCGCCTTGTTCACGGTCTCGCGCGAGGCGCCGACCAGCTGGGCGATCTCCTCCTGGGTGAGATCGTGGGTGACGCGCAGCGAGCCGCCCTCCTGGGTGCCGAACCGCTGCGCGAGCTGCAGCAGCGCCTTCGCGACACGACCGGGAACGTCGGTGAAGATCAGGTCGGCCAGGTTGTTGTTGGTCCGGCGGAGGCGACGGGCAAGGACCCGCAGCAGCTGCTCGGCGATCTCGGGGCGCTGCTCGATCCACGACTTCAGCGCGTCGCGATCCATGCTCACCGCGCGCACGTCGGTCACGGTCGTCGCCGACGAGGTTCGCGGTCCGGGGTCGAAGATCGACAGCTCGCCGAACATGTCGGACGGGCCCATGATCGTCAGCAGGTTTTCGCGGCCGTCGGGGGAGCGGCGCCCGAGCTTGATCTTGCCGGACACGATGATGTACAGGCGATCGCCCGGCTCGCCCTCGTTGAAGATGACGTGTCCACGGGGGAAATCGACGGGCTGCAGCTGCTTGACCAGCGCCGCGACCGCCGAGGGCTCGACTCCCTGGAAGATACCGGCTCTGGCCAGGACCTCGTCCACGTGCGCTCCTTCATCGGAAGATCGGGTGGCGTCCGGCGCCCGGTAGGAGGCCGTATGCCGATGTCGACACGGTCAACGTGTCGACTGTTTGGTGACTATCGCTCGAAAGTCTATCGTCCCGAGCTGCAGGAGTGACGGGCGCCACGCCTGCGCGTCGCGGCCGGTGGTGGTGGTGCTCCGCCGTTCAGCTCGCGCGGCGTTCGGTGAGGTCGTCGGTGTCGTCGGCCAGCCCGCGCCGACGACGAAGGTGGAAACGGGCCAGCGCTCGCGGCAGACCCTCCTGTGCCAGGGTGGCGACCTCGGCGTGGCTCGCCTTGTCGAGGAACTCCTCAACCTCCTGCTCACGGACCGTGAGCCGGCTCAACCGGAATTCCACCCGCTCCATCGCCAGCGCGAACAGCATGAGCAGCACTGGGAAGAGCACCACAGCGAGACCTTGCATACCGGGCAGTAAACACGGCCAATGTCTCAGAAGCGAAACGAAGCGCAATCGGTTGTCGGTGCCATCCGTAGAGTCGAGGGCGTGTCGACCACTGTTTCGAAGAGCCCCGTTCCGCGCGGGGCGGCGGCGTCGCTAGGGGGGCCGGAGCGGGAGGAGACCCGTCTTGCTCTCGTGCGCCGCGCCCGCCGCATGAACCGGCGCCTCGGGGAGGCCTTCCCGCACGTCTATTGCGAGCTCGACTTCAGCACGCCGCTGGAGTTGTCGGTGGCGACGATCCTGTCCGCGCAGTGCACTGACGTGCGGGTTAACCAGGTGACGCCTGCGCTGTTCGCGCGCTACCCGACGGCAGCGGACTACGCGGGCGCCGATCGGACCGAGCTTGAGGAATACATTCGAAGCACCGGCTTCTATCGGAACAAGGCGACCTCGATCATCGGGCTCGGGCAGGCATTGGTGGAGCGATTCGACGGGGAGGTGCCGGGGACGATGGCGGACCTGGTGAGCCTGCCCGGCTTCGGGCGCAAGACCGCGAACGTCGTTCTCGGGAACGCCTTCGATGTGCCGGGAATCACCGTCGACACCCACTTCGGTCGGCTCGTGCGGCGGTGGCAGTGGACCGCGGAGGAGGACCCCGTCAAGGTCGAGCGGGCGGTCGGCGAGCTCATCCCCCGGAAGGAGTGGACGCTGCTCTCGCACCGGGTGATCTTCCACGGCCGCCGGGTGTGCCATGCGAAGAAGCCGGCATGCGGGGTGTGTGTCCTCGCGAAGGACTGCCCGTCGTACGGCGCGGGCCCGACCGACCCGGTCGCGGCCGCCACCCTCGTCAAGGGTCCGGAGACCGAGCATCTCCTCGACCTGGCCGGTCGGTGAGGTCGGACGTGCGGATCACCACAACCGGGCGATGGAGCCTGGCCGCCCTCGTCGTTGTCGCTGCCCTGGTGGTCGCGATCTGGCCGCGGGGCGGCGACGAGCCGGACACCCGCAGTCACTCCGACTTCATGAGCTCGGGGGCGACGCCGTCCGCGGTCGAGCGGATCGCGGGTGACACCGACGCGGCACTCGCCGGACCGCGGGCGGCTGCCGCATTGCCGCCGTGTCCGGCCCCGGCCCCCGGTACGGTCGCCTCCGGCCCACTCGCAGGCATCGAGCTGGGTTGCCTCGCCGACGGTGGCCGGGTCGACGTCGGCGCTGCGCTGGCCGGGAAGCCCGCGCTGGTCAACCTGTGGGCCTACTGGTGTGGACCGTGCGCGAAGGAGCTTCCTGCGCTCGACGAATACGCGCGTCGCGCCGGTGACACGGTGACGGTGCTGACGGTCCATCAGGATCCTAAGGAGGGAAATGCGTTGTCGGCGCTGACGGAGTACGGAGTCCACCTGCCCGGCGTGCAGGACGGCGCGGCGCGGGTCGCTGCCGCCGTCGGCGCGCCGAAGGTGCTGCCCGTCACCGCCCTGATCCGTGCCGACGGGACGGTCGCCGCGGTGCTGCCGCAGCCGTTCGACGATGCCGATCAGATCGCGGCCGCCGTCCGGGAGCACCTGGGCGTGGTGTCGTGACCAGGACCCAGCATCCCGCTCCGGAGTGGTTGCGGCGGGTCGCCACGTTGCCGCCCAGCGGCGACGACCCGACCAACCCCGTGCTGCGCAGGCGGGCCCCCGGCGGCACCACCGTGCGGGACGCGTCGGTCCTGGTGCTGTTCGGCGGCTCGGAGGATGCCGACCCGGTCAGCCTGGGCGGACTCCCGGAGAACGCCGACGTGCTGCTGACCCAGCGGGCGGCGACCCTGCGGCAGCACAGCGGCCAGGTCGCCTTCCCCGGCGGTGCGGCCGACCCGGAGGACGACGGCCCGATCGCGACCGCCCTGCGGGAGGCTGAGGAAGAGACCGGCCTCGACCCGTCCGGGGTGCGGACGCTGGCCGTCCTGCCGGGGATCTTCGTTCCGCCGTCGGGATTCGACGTCACCCCGGTGGTCGCGTACTGGGATCGGCCGACCCCGGTCCGCCCGGTCGACCACGCCGAGACCGCTCGGGTGGCGCGAGTGCCGATCCGGTCACTGCTCGACCCCGACAACCGGTTCGTCGTCGAGCATCGGCTCGGTTACCGCGGCCCCGCCTTCCAGATCGACGGGTTCCTGGTGTGGGGCTTCACGGCGGGCGTGCTCGCAGGCCTGATCGCCGTCTCCGGGTGGGAGATCGAATGGGACCGCAACGACGTGCGTGACCTCGAGGTCACACTGGCCGAACTGGACGCGGGCGTCGCCGAGGTGCACGAGCGGTGAGCGGCTCGTCCTGGATCGATCTCGCCGTGCTCGCGATCGCGGTCCTCGCCGCGACCTCCGGGTGGCGGCACGGCGCCGTCGCGTCCGCGCTGGCCTTCCTCGGGGTGGTCCTCGGCGCCGTCGCGGGCATCCTCATCGCACCGCACGTGCTGGTGCACGTCGACGGTGGCCGCGCCCGGGTGCTGATCGGGATCCTGCTGATCATCGGGTTGGTGATCATCGGTGAGGTCGCGGGCATGGTGCTCGGGCGCGCGGCCAGGGGCAGCATGCACAGCCCGGCCGCCCGGTCCGTCGACAGTGCCGTCGGAGCAGGCCTGCAGGGCGCAGCGGTGCTCGTCGCGGCCTGGCTGCTCGCGATCCCGCTGACCGCCTCCTCGCAACCCGAGGTCGCGGCTGCCGTCCGTGGGTCGAAGGTGCTCACTCAGGTGGACGACGTGGCCCCGAACTGGATGCGGCGCCTGCCGAGCGAGTTCTCCGCGCTCCTCGACACGTCCGGCCTGCCGGACGTGATCGGACCGTTCGGGCGCACCCCGATCGCGGTCGTCGATCCGCCGGACGCCGCGATCGCGCAGGGGCCGCTGGCGCAGCGGCTACAGCCCAGCGTGCTGCGGATCCGCGGCGTCGCGCCGAGCTGCCAGCGCGCGCTCGAGGGATCCGGGTTCGTGGTCGCGCCGCAGCGGGTGATGACGAACGCCCACGTCGTCGCGGGTACCGACCAGGTGGTGGTGGACAGCCTCGACGGCCCGCTCCCCGCGACCGTGGTCCTGTTCGACCCGCAGGTCGACGTTGCGGTCCTCGACGTGCCGGGACTGACCGCGGACGTGCTGCCGTTCGCCCCCGACCCCGCCGACACCGGTGCCGACGCCCTGGTGCTCGGCTACCCCGGTGGGGGTCCGTTCACGGCGAGCGCCGCGCGGATCCGGGAAACGCTGGACCTCAACGGCCCGGACATCTACCGGGCCGCCGACGTCACCCGCGAGGTGTACACGGTGCGCGGGTCGATCCGGCAGGGCAACTCGGGAGGCCCGCTCGTCGACGACGAGGGCCGGGTGCTCGGCGTCGTCTTCGGTGCGGCGGTCGACAACAGCGACACCGGCTTCGCGCTCACCGCGGCGGAGGTGTCGCGGCAGCTCGAGGAGGCCGGTTACGCCAGCGCCGCCGTCGATACCGGGAACTGCATCCTCTGACGCGCCTCCGCCGCCCGTGCGTGATTCTTACCCTCCCCGGGGTAAAAATCACGCACGGTTGCGGAGCGCGCCGAGCAGCGCGGCGGTGACGTCCTGGTGTCGTTCCCACTGCGGGTAGTGCCCGGCTCCGGGGACGGTGTGCAGGTGTCGGTGCGGAGCCCACCGGGTGTCGGCCTGCAACGTCGACCGCAGCACGTACGGGTCCGCGTCGCCGTGGATCTGCAGCACCGGGATCTGCAGCACCCGATCCATCGCGGACATGAACCGGCGACCGTCCGGACGCCATTGGCTGCGGAACGCCCACCGCTGGTACTCGAGCCCGCAGTGCGCCGCGCCGGGAATCTGGATCGCGGATCGGTTCCGCGCCACGACCTCGTCGAACTCGCCGTCGGCCATTAACCCCGTCGACGCCGTGCGGTCGCGGAGCAGCTGCTCGACCGCGGCGCCGCCATCCCGGATCAGTCGACGCTCGGGTCGCCACGGCAACTGGCAGGCCAGGAACGAGGGCAGCAGCGCCGACCGCTGGGGACGAGACCGGATGACCGCGCGCTTGAGCGCGATCGGGTGCGGCGACGCGAGCAGCGCGATGGATCGAACCAGACGCGGATGCAGGACCGCCGTCGCCCAGCAGACCAGGCCGCCCTCGGCGTGACCGACCAGGGCCGCGTCGGTGTGCCCGAGGGCGCGGATCAGGCCCGCGACGTCGCCAGCGAGTGTCCAGCCGTCGTACCCGCGGGGCGGCTTGTCGGTGTCGCCGTATCCGCGCAGGTCCAGCGCGACCGTGCGGTATCCGGCGTCGGCGAGCGCGGTCAGTTGGTGACGCCAGGTCCACCAGAAGTCCGCGAACCCGTGCAGCAGAACCACCAGCGGGGCGTCCGTGTCGCTCGGGCCTGCCTCGACGGCGTGGAATCGGATGCCGTTGGCGCGCACGTCGCAGTGCCGCCACGGACCGTCGATGCGGACGGTTGACGGGTCGGGGAAGGTCACGGCCGGTCGAGTCAGGGCGCGGTGCGACGCGCGTACTCGCCCGGGGTATAGCCGCCGGATCCGTGACCGGCCTCGGCCGCGGTCGGCAGCACGGTTGCGGCCTGCCGCAGCGAGTCGATGGTCTTTTCCGGCGCCCGCAGCTTGCGCACCCGGAGGTAGCCGAGCAACGCGAGCACGCCGGTGACCAGCACCATCAGCAGGAACACGATCAGGAAGGCCAGCCAGCGGGCGACCCACAGGTCGAGCAGTTCGGCGAGGAAGAAAAAGAAGAAGAACGCGCTGAACACCAGGACGGCCAACGCGAGGATGAAGAACAGCGAGCCCTGCAGCCCCTTCTTCACCTCTCCGGTGACCTCGGCCTTGGCCAGTTCGACTTCCGCCCGGACCAGGGTGGAGACCTGCGCGGTCGCGTCCTTGACCAGGTTCCCGATGCTGGCGGCGCCCGGAGCGTGCGCGTCGACGTCGGTCAGCGGGATCGACGAGATGGTGTTCGGCACCCCGTCCCCGGTCCTACCGCTGCGGTCGCTGATGCTCACGTCGAAGCCTCTCCGTTGTCGTCGTCCGGGTCGGTGGCGGCACGTGCCTGGTGGACGCGTCCCCGGCGCAACAGTAGCGCCGACCCGATCAGGGACGCAGCCAAGGATGTCAGCAGGACCGCGACCTTGGCCTTGTCCTGCTCGGTGCCCTCGAGTGCGAGTTCGGTCACGAGGAGGCTAACCGTGAAGCCGATCGCGCCGAGTACCGACAGCGCGAACATGTCCCGGAAACCGAGTCCGGCCGGTTTGACGGCGATGCCGAGGCGGACCGCCAGCCACGACAGCCCGCCGATTCCGACGATCTTGCCGAGAAGCATGCCCAGGATGATGGCCAGGGTCAGGCGGTCGGTCAGCAGCGTGCCGAGGACATCGCCGTTGACCGGCACTCCCGCGGCGAAGAAGGCGAAGATCGGTACACACACCCCCGCGGACCAGGGCTGGAGTCGATGCTCGAGGCGAACGGCAGGCGCATCCTCTTCGCCGGGATCGGGACGGACCCGGGTCAGGAGCCCGAGCGCGACGCCGGCGAGTGTGGCGTGGATACCTGCCTCGTGCATGCAGTACCAGGTGAGCAGGGCAAGCGGGACGTACAGCCACGGACTGGTCAGCCGACGATGCTGGGCGAACCAGTACCCGGCCGCACAGGCAACGGCAACGAGTAGCCACACGAACGCGATCGTCGTGGTGAAGACGGCCGCGATGATGAGGATGGCGAGCAGATCGTCGACGACCGCGAGGCTGAGTAGGAACACCCTGGCGCCTGCCGGGATCCGGGAGCCGGTCAGCGAGAGGACGCCGAGGGCGAAGGCAATGTCGGTGGCGACGGGGATGGCCCATGCCTGTTCGATGCCGGGCTGCCCCCACCCGACCGCGAGGGTGATCAGCGCGGGTGTGACGACGCCGCCGAACGCCGCGATGATCGGCAGGAGCGCCTTTCGCCGGTCGGCGAGCTCGCCGACCACGAGTTCACGCTTGAGCTCCAGGCCAGCGACGAAGAAGAAGACGGCGAGCAGGCCGTCCTGCGCCCACGCCCCGATCGTGAGGTTCAGGTGCAGCGCGCTCGGGCCGACCTGGAGGTCACGGAGTCCGGTGTAGGCGTCCGCCCACGGGGAGTTGGCCAGGATCAGCGCGAGTGCCGCGGCAGCCAGCAGGATGGAGCCGCCCACCGTTTCGGTGCGGAGGTATCGCGACAGTTCGGAGCGCAATTTTTGAATCAAGGTCTCTCCCGGTCGAGGGCATGCGTCAGCTGTGCCGACCAGACTTCCCGGCGCTCCACGGTCAATTTTAACGTGATCATTGCGGCGTCACGTCGGGTGGCACGTAGATCGAGAAATGATCGAACGGCACCTCGTCGACCGGAGATCCCTCGACGTCGAGGGTGCGGCGGGCCCGAACTCGGCTCGCAGCGAGTCGGTCGAAGGCGTCCGCGACGGACTGCAGGAGATGCGGGGGCGCGATCACCCGACCGAAGTGGTTCATCGCGACGAGGGAGACCTCGTCCTTCATCGCGGCGAGCCGTGCGGTGCTCGCTGCGAAGTCGACGAGGCTCGAGTCCTGCTCGTGGGCATAGATCGGGCCGGAGCTGACGGTGTCGCCCGCGAAGAGGACTCCGGTCGCCGAATCGTGCAGGCAGATGCTGTCGGGGGTGTGACCAGGAGTGTGGAGAACCCGGACCACCCGGTCGCCGAGATCGAACGTGTCGCCGTCCGCGACGGTCGCATCCGGGTGCCGCGGACGAATACTCCAGGTCGTGAGGTCGACGCTGCTCGGCAACGGCGCGGGGTCGCTGTCCACGTCCATCAGATGCAGGTAGTCACGGTCGACCGCTCTTACCGCCGCCGCGGCGCGCAGCATGCGGTCGGTGTGCGCGAGATACCCGGCCAGATCGTGAGAGGAGACCGCCGATGTCCAGTGTGCGGCGCCGAGCGAGTGCGCAACCACCCGGTCGAACTCGTGGTTCCCACCGATGTGATCGAAGTGGTGGTGTGACGCGACAACCAGGATCGGGACTGGGGTGATCCGCTCGATCAACGGCCGAAGGGGCATGAATCCCATCCCGGTGTCGAACAGCAACGCACGTTCCGATCCGACTATCAGCCACATCGTGACGTGCCCGGGCTCGGTGATGCTCCAGATCCCGTTCGCTACCGGGCTGACGCGGTGCCACTCGGACATGGTTCTCCTCTCGACGGGACGGCGCACGACCCACGTTCATGGTGACGCCCACCACTGAATACCGGCGAATCTCGTCCCGCGGCCGACCCGACCAGCGGCAATCGCGCTCTGCATGGCTGTGACCAGGCGATTTGCGGACTGCCGATCAGTCACGTAACTTTTGTCGAGTCAGAGCGACACGGACACCGACCCGGACCGAGAGGTGCGGGACACGAGGTTGGACGAAGGCGCCTGGCCAATCCAGAGGTTGTCGACAGGTGATACTGTCGGTCCTCGATCGCCTTTCCGATGGCGGGTTGCCCGATTTTGGTCGGGTCGCCGCGATGGGTTAGGTTGGAACAGTTGCCCCGGAGAGACCCAATTGGTGGGTGTTGATGGTGTGTGCGTGTTCTTTGAGAACTCAACAGTGTGCCGATGAATGTCAGTGCCAATTTTTTGGTACTCCGCCCCATCATTT